>NZ_JBEZGM010000026.1:0-95250 GCF_040649995.1 Micromonospora sp. NPDC048835
TGAATGTGAGCACGGAACGCGTCGTAGGTCATCGCACCGTAGAAGAACGCGTAGTAGTGAAACGACAGCAACGTCGCGGTGAAACGGCTGTCGTTGCAGATGTCCCGCAGGTCCTGACTGAAGCCGGTACCGCCGATCAGCACCCGACCCGGCACCGCCGAGCTGTGGTAACTGAGCCAGTTCGCCGCCACCGTGCGCCACTCGGTCGAGCTGTAACCATGCGGCTCGTTCATCGGCTCGAAGTACACGTTGGTGTTCGCACCGTAGGTGTTGGTCACCGTGGACCACATCGCGTTCCACGCGGCGAGGTTCGTGATCCGGCCACCGGAAGCGGCACCGTCCTCCCAGTACGCCAGAATCACCTTGAAACCACGGCCGGTGGCCGCGTCGATGGCACCCCGGTACGCCTCCCACCAGGCCGTCCCCACCGTGTGCGTGTTGATGGGCAACCGGACCGTGTTGACACCCATCGTGGACGCCATGTCGTCGTACAAGGCGTTCGCCTTCGCCCGCACCGTCGCGTTGCTGTCCGACGAACTCAGACCCTGCACCACAAGCGGACCGGTCTTGAAGTTGTCACCCAACACCGCCCAGTTCATACCCCGGAACTGATTGGTCGCGGCAGTCGCCGGCGACGACGCGACGACGACCACCCCCACCATGGCCGTCAGCGCAGCCACCAGGGCGGCGAGCACCCGTCGATGTAGTGCCACAGTCGAGACTCCTTGATCAAGGGCCAGTGTCAGCTGGTCACGCGGAAGGTGGCGTCGGCCCGGCTCTGCGCGTCGGGCACCGGGTCGAGCCGCAGCAGGTAGGCGTAGTGCCGGAGGTAGCGGTCCGGGTGGCTGTACGACTGGAACGACGTCCACGAGGAGTTGGCCAGACCGGCGACCTGCCGGAACGTGGCGTCCGCGGCGAAGGTGGAGGTGCCGTCGCTGGCCTCCAGTCGGAAGTCGTACCCGTAGTGGCGCAGGTAGTAGCCCGGGTAGTTGACCGACTGGATGGAGACCGTGCCGGAGCCGACGAGGCCGGGCACCAGCCGCCACTGGCCGTCCTGGGCCGGGCTGACGTTCGGGTCGATGCGGACGTCGTAGTCGTAGTGCCGCACGTACCGGTCCTGGAAGTTGTACGACTGGATCCGGTTGACCGCGGTGGCGGGCCAACGGGCGAGCACCCGGCTCTGTTCGGCGGCGGTCAGGTTGAGGATCGTCCCGTGCCGCTTCTTGGTGCCACCCATCGCGTACGAGCCGGACGCCGGCAGTCGGTAGCTACCCGGGCTCGACGGGTCGGCGGTCAGCACCGGCAGGTAGCCGCGCCCGCTGGAGTACTGGTCGAGGTAGAGGACCCACTCGTTGCGGGTGTTCATCTTCATCCACATCGGGCCTTCGACCTGTGCGCCGGTCAGCCCGATGCCGGAGAGGTTACCGAGGCTGGTCCAGGTGCCGAGGATGGAGTTGCTGCCTTCGAGGGCGATCTGGCCGTCCCGGGAGGCCCGGACGTACCGGTAGGCGCCGACGCCGCTCGGCACCTCGACGATCTGGGTGTCGATGATCTCCTGGTTTCCCGGCCTGTCGATGTAGACCTGTGGCGTGGTGACGCTGCGGAAGTTCGTCGTCCGCGCGGAGAAGATGCGGTGCTTGGTCGCCCCGTTGAGCGGGACGTTCGTCGCCCAGTAGAGGACGTAGTCGTTGGTGGCGGGGTTCCAGATCGCCTCCGGCGCCCAGGCGTTGCGGCCGTCCGGGATCGCGCCGGCGACGTTCAGCAGCCAGGGCGCCGACCAGTTGACCAGATCGGTCGACTCCCACACGACGAGGTTGCGGCTGCCGTTGTTGATCGCGGCCGACCAGTCCTGGCCGCAGCCGATGCACAGGTCGGTGGCGATGATCCAGTACCTGTCGCCGTTCGGCGAGCGGACGAGGGCGGGGTCGCGCACGCCGCGGGTGCCGATCGTGGACCGCAGGACGAGCCCGCCGTTGTTGAGGTCCGTCCAGCGCAGGCCGTCGGTGCTGTGGGCCAGGTAGATCTGCTGGTTCGTCGACGACTCGCCGGTGAAGTGCGCCATCAGGTAGCCGACGGTCGGGTCCAGCGCGGCCGCCTCCTTCGGTGTCGCCGCCGACCAGGTGGTGAACAGCAGACAGGCGGCGACCATGACCGCGCAGAGCCGGGCGAGGACTCTCGACATGTGTCTCTCTCCTTAGCGCAGGGGCTTAGCAGTCAGCTACAGGGCCGGTACGACGGGACGGATGGTGCCGTCGGTGTTGAACTCCATCCGGTCGATGGCGGTCTCACGGTTGGTGCCGTTGCCGGCGGGCACGGCGAACCGGTGGTAGGCGATGTGCCAGGTGTCGCTGCCGGGCGCCCGGACCACGGAGTGGTGGCCGGTGCCCTTGATGCCCACGTCGAGGCGCTTCTGCAGCACCACACCGCGTCTGGTCCAGGGCCCGAGAGGTGAGGATCCGGTGGCGTAGGCGACCCGGTAGTCCTCGCTGCGCGTGTCGTTCTCCGACCACATGAAGTAGTACAGACCGTTGCGCTTGAACACGAAGGGCGCCTCGTTGTAGCCGGACGGGGTGACGACCCGCGTCTGCGCCGCGTCGAAGGAGACCATGTCGGCGTTCAGCCGCACGGCGCGCGCGACGCCCTGCCCCCAGTAGAGGTAGGACTGCCCGTCGTCGTCGGTGAACACCATCGGGTCGATCGTCTGCCCGCCGGAGAACTGGTCGCTGCGGACGAGTGGTCGGCCCAGCGCGTCCCGGAACGGCCCGGTGGGGTTGTCGGCCACCGCCACGCCGAGTTGCTTGGCCGTGTTTCCGCTTGCCGCGCCGCCGCTGAAGTACAGGTAGTAGCGGCCGTTGGCGCTGGCCACCGCCGGCGCCCAGGCCGAGTTGTCCGCCCAGGAAACGTCCGGTCCGTGGTCGAGGATCACGCCGTGGTCGACCCAGGTGACCAGGTCGGTGGAGGAGAACGCCTTGTAGTAGGTGCCGGCCCAGCTCGCGTAGCCGTCGGTGGTCGGGTACAGGTAGTAGCGGCCGTTGAACACCGCGATGTGCGGGTCGGCGAAGAGGCCGGGGATCACCGGCCCCCTGGTGGTCCTGGGCGCCCACGGTGCGACGAGGCGGAAGGAGCTGTCCGCCCGGAACCCGGCCGTGTCCTGGTACGCGTCGAGCCAGAGGGCGAAGTCACGGTGCCGGATCCGCCGGGTCGGGTAGTTGTACGCGGCGAGCGACACCGAACCGCTGACCGAGCCGTCCACCGCGCAGAAGGTGGCGTCGGCCCGGAACGACGCGTCGCCGGTGTTCGGGTCGACTCTCAGCCGGTAGTCGCGGTGCCGCAGGAACAGGCCGGCCTTCGTCTGGAAGGAGTAGCAGGCCGGCGACGCCAGGCCGTTGACCACGGTGAAGGTGGCATCGAGCTTGGTCTGGTTGGCGCTGCCGGAGGTCACCGGGTCGAGCTGACCGAGGTAGTCGATGTGGCGTACGTACCGTCCGGCCTGGTTGACCGCCTCCAGCGAGACGGCGCCGGTCGGCAGCGTGGCGGCCTGCGCCGGCCCGTCGGCCACCACCACGACGGCCGCGGCGGTAACGGCCGAGAGCACCAGGAGAGACCGTAGACGCCTGGTTGATGCTCCCGACGGCGATGCCGCCCTGCTGCGCCGTGGCATCACAGGCCCAGCCCCCTTCACGAGGATCATGCGTATGAGCGTTAACAGAGGTGCGCGGGATCCGGGCTCCGACCGTGGCGACTGACTATCGGTGACGTGCCCGCGTGGCCTGCCTGCGTGGCCGCATGCTGTTACAGGTGCGATGTGTTCAGTTCGTTACGTTCGCGTTGCGGACAAGTGTTAGCGATCACATCGACACATGTCAAGAGATCGACGCTTGCCACTCCCTCGCGCTTCCGTCACGCGGAAACCTGTTGCCGCTGCCGGGTGCCACGTCGAGGATCAGTCGATGCCCAGCGAACAGGCCACCCCCGACTTCTCCATCAAGCCCACCCTCACCGGCGAGCGGGTGATCCTGCGCCCCTTCGTCGACGGCGACCTGGACACCTTCCGGGCGGCGGTGGCCGACCCGGAGGTGGCCCGGCTGACCGGCAGCCCGGTCGACGATGCTCCCGACGAGGAGCGGATGCGGTCCTGGTACGGCAGCCGCAACGCGCAGACCGACCGACTCGACCTGGCGGTCGTGGACCGCGCCACCGGCGCCTGTGTCGGCGAGGTGGTCCTGAACGACTGGGATCCCGACAACCGGAGCTGCAACTTCCGGACCCTGCTGACCGCGGCCGGCCGCGACCGTGGCCTGGGCACCGAGGCGGTACGCCTGGTCGTCGGCTACGGCTTCGACAGCCTCGACCTGCACCGCATCTCGCTTGAGGTGTTCGCCTTCAACCCCCGGGCCCGGCGGGTGTACGAGAAGGTCGGCTTCGTCGTCGAAGGTGTGCTGCGGCAGGTCCTGCGCGACGGTGACGACTGGGTCGACGCCACGGTGATGTCGATCCTCGCGCCCGAGTGGGCGGCGCACCGGGGGTATCCGGAGCGCCGCCACTCGTAGCCGGCGAGGGCTAACGTCGTCAGCTCTGGACGGAGAACGTCGCGACGACTCCGTTGTGGTCGGAACTGGTGCCGCCGACGACGTCGTACCCGGTCATCCACATCACCTGGTACTCGGGCAGCCGCTTCCAGAAGTAGACGTAGTCGATGTGCCGGTTGCCGTGCGTTCCGGTGCCCTTCTCGCCGTAGAGGTTGTAGTTGGAGCGCAGGTTCGGCAGTTCGTTGGCTTCGAAGACCTGCCACGGGAACTTCGCGTACCCGTAGCTCCGGTCCGCGCTGAAGTCGACGTTGAGGTCACCGCTCACGATGACCTGACCCTCGGCCTGCTTGTCGACCGCCAGGTCCTTGAGACCCTGGAACTGCGCCTCGGCGCACCTGGTGCGCGGCAGGTCCTGCGGCTGGCCGGCGGTCTCGATGCTGGCCACCGCGTGGGCGTTGATGTGGGTGACGTTGCGGCCACTGGCCTTGTGCCGGTACTTGACCCAGTTGTTGTAGCGCGCGGGCGGCACCTCGCCGGGACCGTTGGTGTCACAGACGAAGATCGAACCCCTGTCGAGTACGTCGAACATGCTCTTCTTGGCGATCAGTGCCTCGCCGGCCTGGTTGGTGCCGCCCGGCGCGTACAACCACCAGCCGTTGTCAGCGGCCCAGGTCTCCAGGAACGCCTTGCGGTTGCCGACCTCGTTGAGACCGACGAGGTCGGCCTTGGACGCGATCAGGTTCAGATCGTGTGCGAAGTCGGCCTGGCTCAACCCGTAGTAGATGTTCAGCGTCGCCGCCCTGAAGGTCACGCTCGCGGCGGTCGCCGGGGCTGCCGGCAGCAGGGCCGCCCCGAGCGCGAGCACGCTCGCGAGTGCGCCAAGCGCGCGGGCCGACCAGTTCGTTGTCCTACGCATCGTCTTCCCTCCGCACGAACCGCCGTCGGTGGCGGTTGTCGCACACTATCGATGCGAATCGACGCGATACGGAACAAGCGGTAACCAACTATCGACTGGCCTGAGTCGGGGGCAACCGGTCCCGGACGGTCTCCTCCCCACCCTCGGACTACCCTTACGCCATGGACGACACCACCGCCGGCGTACGAATCCGACCGGGTGGCCCGGCTGACGCGCCCGCAGTCCTGGACATGCTCGACTCCGCGGTGGTCTGGATGAACGACCGCGGCAACACCGAGCAGTGGGGCACGAGGTCGTTCTCGGAGAAGCCCGAGAGGGTCGAACAGGTCGACCGTTACCTGACCGAGAACCTTCCGTACATCGCGGAAGTGGACGGGACGCCGGCCGCGGCCCTGGTGTTGGATTCCGGGCCCGACCCGCGGGCACCGATCGCGCCCGCCGAAGAACCCGAGCGGTTCGTCCGCCTCCTGGTCTCCGACCGACGGTTCGCCGGCCAGAAACTCGGCTCGGCGCTGTTGGCGCACGCCGTGGAGGAAACCCGGCGGGCCGGCGTGCGGTTGCTCCGGGTCGACTGCTGGGCGGGCGGCGGTGGCGAGTTGGTGGCGTACTACGAGCGCCACGGGTTCACCCCTACCGAGACCTTCCTCGCGGGATCCTGGCCGGGGCAGGTGCTGGCCCAGCGGGTCGACTGAGCCGCACGCACAGTGGACGGTAGATGCGTGATCGGTGATCGGTGGGGTGTGACCACCAGCGAGACGTTGCGGGCGTACCCGTGCGACGACTTCGTCACCGCACCCACCGTGCAGGCATGGCGCGGAGTGCGGATCGACGCGCCCGCCGCAGTGGTGTGGCCGTGGGTGGCCCAGGTGCGGCTCGGCCCGTACTCGTACGACTGGATCGACAACCTCGGCCGCCGCTCACCTCGACGGCTTGCGGGCCTACCCGAGCCCCAGGTCGGGGAGGCATTCACCACCGCTGGCGGCCGAAAACTGGGCCGGATCGTCTCGGTCGACCCCGGCAGACACCTGACGAGCACCATCATGGGCGCCTTCATGTCCTACGTCCTCGTGCCCCAGGAGCACGACGCGACGCGCCTGCTGCTCAAGGTCGCCATGCGGACGACCCGGTGGGCCGCGCCCGCGCTCTCCATCGGCGACCTGGTCATGGCTCGGCGACAGCTGCTCAACCTGAAGGACCTCGCCGAGCGCAGTCGGCCAGGTCGCTAGGAGCGGTCCACCTCAGGCGGTGGCCAGCCGCACCATGAACTGGCAGCCGTCGGGGGTGTTGCGCACCTCGACCCGACCGCCGTGTGCCTCCACCAGGCCGTGCACGATGGCCAGGCCGAGCCCACCGGACGCCCCACCGTCGCCGGGGCCGGGCGTACGGGCCGGTTCACCTCGGAACGCGATGTCGAACAGGCGGGGCAGGTCGGCCGGGGGGATGCCGCCACACGTGTCGGCGACCGACAGCCACGCGTGGTCCTCCTCCCGGCCGGCCTCGATGCGTACGGTGCCGTCCTCCGGGGTGTAGCGGACCGCGTTGAGCAGCAGGTTGGCCACGACCCGAGCCAGTTCAGGTTCGCTCGCGGCGACCGTCGGCCACCCCGACTCGCTGGCGATCAGCCTGATCCGGCGTGCGGCGGCAAGTGGGGTGGTGCTGGCCAGGGCGTCCGAGACCACCTCGCCGAGCGGCACCGCCGTCAACGACAACCGCAGCGCTCCCGCGTTGATCCGGGACAGCTCGAACAGGTCGTCGACGAGTCGGGTCATCCGGTCGGTCTCCAGCCGGATGCGTCGGTGGTACTCGTCGACGGTGTCCGGGTCACGCACCACCCGGTCCTCGAGCGCCTCCGCCATGGCCCGCAGCCCGGCGAGCGGGGTCCGCAGGTCGTGGGAGACCCAGGCGACCAGATCGCGCCGGCCCTTCTCCAGTTGCCGTTCCCGCTCCCGGGCCTGGTCGCGCCAGACCGCGGCGCGGGCCAGCCGCCGGCCGACGTGCCCGCCGACGGCGAGGCTTACCACCGCCGCCGCGGCGACGGTGATCAGGACCACCTCGAGGTCGTGCGCGGAGAGGAACATCGCTTCCGCGACCGCCATCACCCCGACAGCGACGGCGACCACGGTGGTGGTGAGCAGCACGTTGAGGTGCACGGTGATCGAGCTGCGCCGAAGGGCGCGGAGCAGCACCGCGCCGGCGAGCCCGATGCCGAGGGCCGCGCCGAGGGCGATCGCGAAGATCAGGAGTACGTCACGCACTGGCTGACCCGTAGCGGTAGCCGACGCCCCAGACGGTCACGATCCGCTGCGGATCGGCCGGGTTGGCCTCGATCTTCTCCCGCAGCCGGCGCACGTGCACGGTGACGGTCGAGTGGTCTCCGAAGTTCCAGCCCCAGACCTGTTCGAGCAGTTCGGCCCGGCCGAACACCCGGGACGGATGCCGCATGAGGTGGACGAGCAGGTCGAACTCGCGCAGCGTCAGCGCCAGATCCGCACCGGCGAGGCGGGCGGTCCGGGAGGCCACGTGCACCACCAGGTCGCCGTCGGTGAGCGTCTCCGGCCGCTCCGGTGGCGTTGCACCGCCGGCGCGACGGAGCACCGAACGGACCCGCAGCACCAGCTCCCGGGGCGAGAAGGGCTTGGTCAGGTAGTCGTCCGCGCCGAGTTGCAGCCCGAGGATCCGGTCAGACTCGTCACCGCGCGCGGTCAGCATGACGATCGGTACGCCGTCGGGTCGTACCCGCAGCGCCCGGCACACCTCCAGACCGTTGATCCGGGGCAGCATCAGGTCGAGAACGACCAGGTGTGGCACCTGCCGCTCCACCGCCGCCAGTGCCGCCGCGCCGTCCGCCGCCAGGGTCACCTGGAAGCCGTCGTTCTCGAGGTAACGACGGATGACGTCGCTCACGGTCTGGTCGTCGTCGACCACCAGCACACGCTGTGTCACCGGCGGGCCGCGTTCCGGGCCGTCACCGTCTCCCCCAGATGTCCATCGGCCCAGCGTAGCCACGCGGCGGGGTCAGCCCGCACCGGCAAACCTTGCGAGGTTCTTACGGCTGGGTGCGGGAACCCGCGCGGGCGTACGCGAGGTCCTACGGTGACCGGAATGCGGATACTTGTCACCGGTGCGGCCGGGTTCATCGGCTCCCACGTCGCCGACCTGCTGACCGAAGACGGGCACGAGGTGGTGGCCGTGGACGCGCTGCTGCCCGAGGCGCACGGCGCGACGGCACCGCCCTGGGCCGAGCGGCACAGCCTCGTGGTCGGCGACGTCCGCGACGAGGAGTTGCTGACCCGCCTACTGGCCGGGGTCGACGCGGTCTGCCACCAGGCAGCCATGGTCGGCCACGGCCTCGACCCGGCCGACGCCCCCCGGTACGCCGCACACAACGACCTCGGCACGGCCACCCTCCTCGCGGCGATGCACGCCACCGGCGTACGCCGCCTGGTGTTGGCCAGTTCGATGGTGGTCTACGGCGAGGGCCGCTACCACTGCTCGGCCCACGGGATCGTCCGGCCCGTCGGCCGTCGGGTCGCCGACCTCGCACAGGGCCGGTACGAGCCGACCTGCCCCCGCTGTGGCCAGGCGCTCTCCCCCGGTCTCGTGCCGGAGGACGCGGCGCTGGAGCCGCGCAGCACGTACGCCGCCACCAAGCTGGCCCAGGAACACCTCGCCGGCGCGTGGGCGCGGCAGACCGGCGGTTCGGTCTGGGCCCTGCGGTACCACAACGTCTACGGTCCGCGCATGCCCCGCGACACCCCGTACTCGGGGGTGGCGTCGATTTTCCGGTCCGCCCTGGCCGCCGGCCGACCTCCCCAGGTGCTCGAGGACGGCCGGCAACGACGCGACTTCGTGCACGTGACCGACGTGGCGACGGCCAACCTGCTGGCCCTGACGACACCGGCCCCGGAGCCGCTGACCCCGGTCAACGTCTGTTCGGGTGAGCCGCACACCGTCGGCGAGATGGCCCACGAGCTGGCGTCGGCGATGGGCGGGCCGGCGCCGGTCGTGGTCGGAGGCGGGCGGGTGGCGGACGTACGGCATGTCGTGGCCGATCCGGCCCGCGCCGCCCGGCTGCTGGGTTTCACCGCCCGGGTCGGCTTCGCCGCCGGCATCGCCGACTTCACCACCGCCGTGATGCGGAATCCGGCGGCGGTCACGAAACCGTCCACAGTAGGTGGTTGACGGCGAGGGCGGTGGCCGCCTGGGCGGCCAACCACCACCGACGGTGACCGGTGGGCAGGTGCGCGGTGGCGACGAGCAGCCAGCCGGCGAACGGTAGCCAGATCCGCTCGACCTCGGCCTTGCTGAGCCCGGACAGGTCGGCCGCGAGCACGGCCGCCGCCGCCGCGACGGGCACCCACACGGTGGGTCCCGCGCTGGTGATCCGAGCCCGGAGGGCCGTCGCGAACGGCGGGTGCGGTGGTCGGACCGTCAGGGCACCCACCGCCCGCCGCAGCGCCGGTCCGACCACCGGGCCGGCCGAGAGCAGCAGAGCGGCGAGGTTCGCCCAGACCCAGTAGGCGTACGGGCGGTCCGCAGCCCAGCCCTGGTAGTAGCGACGCGAAACCAGGTGGTAGCCGTCCAGCCACCAGAAGCCGGCGAGGGTGTACGCGGCGACGACGGCCGCGACCGCCGTCGCCGCGACCAGGAGCACGCCGAGTCGGTCCCGCACCCGCACCAGCACCACGACCAGCGCGAGCAGTCCGACCAGGACGAACCCGTACGACAGGTAGAGCGCGAAGCCGAGGAGCAGGCCACCGAGCGCGGCCCCGGGTCGGCCGCCCAGCGCCAGCAGTGCCAGCCCGGCCGCGACCACCGCGGCGAAGATCCCGTCCGCGGACGCGCCCACCCAGACCGCCCCAGGGAAGAGCACCAGGAACGGCCACAGCGCCCGGGCGGCGTCCTCGGCACCGAGCGCACGCAGTGCCGCCGGGATCGACACCGAGACGGTGGCTCCGAGCAGCACGCAGGCGAGCCCGGCGGCGGTCCCGCCACCCAGGCCGATCCGTTCCAACCAGACGAAGAGCAGCAACGCTCCCGGTGGGTGGGCGGACGTGTGGGTGGACCACGAATCGGGTTGGAAGTCGAGGATCCGGTCGGTGAAGCCGGACAGCATGGTGCCGACGTCCGTCACCCCGGGCACCTCGTGCAGGTACTCGGCCTGCACGGTGAGCCGCTCGGTCAGCCCGGCGGACCAGCCGTCCACCAGGGCCAGCGACAACGTCCAGAGCACCGAGGCGAGGTAGCCGACCGCCAGCAGCCGCGGCCAGGGAGTGTCGGTTCCCCAGCGGGTGCCCCGCCAGACGAACAGCCCCGCGACGAGAAGTGCGGCGGGGGTGCCGGGCCCCAGGTGGGGCTGCCAGGAGGCGTAGAGCGGCGCGGCGTCCGCGTGCAGTTGGACACCCCGGTGGTTGAGCAGCGCGCCGACGGCGACGGCGACGACGAGCAGCACCACCTCGGCACCGAGGACGATCAGGTCGGCGGACCGGGGTCGTCCCGGCCGGGTCATCATGGTCATGGTGACGGCCGACGATACGACCCCCCACCAGGCATCCGGCAGCCGAACGACGGAACGTCATGCAGTCGTAAGATCCGTTGTCGCGTAAGCGATTCGTAAGGACGAACGGCGGTCCTGGCGGCCGATCGCGGGCCTAGCGTCGCCGGTATGCACACAACGATCGACGTGGTGCTGCCATGTCTGGACGAGGCGGCCGCACTGCCTGCCGTACTGACCGGGCTGCCGTCCGGTTACCGCGCCATCGTGGTCGACAACGGCTCCACCGACGGGTCCGCTGTCGTCGCGGCCGAGCACGGGGCCCGGGTCGTCCACGAGCCGCGACGCGGGTACGGCGCGGCCGTGCACGCCGGCCTGCTGGCGTCGGACGCGGATGTGGTGTGCGTGCTCGACGCGGACGGCTCGTTCGATCCCACCGAGCTGCCCCGGCTCGTCGCGGCGGTGCTCGACGGGCGGGCGGATCTCGCCGTCGGGCGACGCCGGCCGGTCTCGGCGGATGCCTGGCCGTGGCATGCCCGCACCGGGAACGCGCTCGTCGCCGCGCTGCTCCGGCGTCGTGGGGTGCCGGTGTTCGACATCAGCCCGATCCGGGTGGCCCGCGCCACCGCGCTGCGGGGACTCGGGGTCACCGACCGCGCGTTCGGCTACCCCCTGGAGTTGCTGCTCCGGGCGGGCGCGGCGGGCTGGCGGATTCTGGAGCTGGATGTCGCGTACGCCCCGCGGGCCGCCGGCACCAGGTCGAAGGTCTCCGGGTCGGTCCGGGGCACGTTGCGGGCGACCCGGGACTTCGCCGGAGTGCTGCGCGCCGGCGCCGGTGGTGGCCGGTGAGCGTCCTGCTCGTGGTCGCGAAGGCCCCGGTCGCCGGGCTGGCCAAGACACGTCTCTGCCCGCCGGCAGACCCCACGCAGGCGGCCCGGATCGCGGCGGCGTCGCTGCTGGACACCCTCGCGGCGGTACGCGCCACCGCGTCGACAATCGCCGTGCTGGCGTACACCGGCCGGTTCGCCGACGCCGAGTACGGCGCGGAGCTGACCACCGCGATGGCGGGCTGGCACCTGCTTCCGCAGCGCGGCGACACGTTCGCCGACCGCCTCGCGAACGCCCACGCCGACACCGCTGCGGCCTTTCCCGGCCGGCCGGTGCTGCAGATCGGCATGGACACCCCGCAGATCCGGCCGGCCCTGCTCACCACCGCGCTGGGGTTGTGCGCCGAACACGAGGCGGTGTTCGGGCCGGCGCTCGACGGCGGCTGGTGGGCGCTCGGGTTGCGGGATCCGGCGTCCGCGAGCGTGTTGCGGGAGGTGCCCATGTCGACCGGCGACACCGGTCGCCGTACCCTCGCCGCTCTGCGGGGGCGCGGCATACGCCCGGCGGTCCTGCCCGTGCGGCGGGACGTCGACGACTGGTCGGCGGCGCTCGCGGTCGCGGCCGACCTGCCCGGCACCCGATTCGCGCAGGCGGTCGCGTCGGTGGGCGGCCAGTTGGCGAACGGACGCCTCCGGTGACGTCCGCGATCAGCCTCGACGGCTTCGACGCGGTGCTGGGCAGGCTCGGCGGGTGGTCCGTCGAGCCTGCCGACCCGACGCCCGCGGCCCACCCTGACCACTGGCTGGTGCACACCGACGGACGGCGTGACCTGTTGCCGGTACGGCGCTGGCACGGCCCGCCCGAACCGGCGGTCGAGTCTGTCGCCGCCCGCTGCATCGGGCCCACGATCGATCTCGGTTGCGGCCCCGGCCGGCTGACCAGCGCACTCGCCCAGCGGGGCCTGGTCGCCCTGGGGGTGGACATCTCCGCCGAGGCGGTACGGCTGACCCAGGGCCGGGGTGTGGTCGCCGTACGACGCGACGTATTCGAGCCGCTTCCCGGCGAGGGACGGTGGGCACACGCCCTGCTCATCGACGGCAACATCGGCATCGGTGGTGACCCGGTCCGACTGCTGCGCCGGTGTGGCGCCCTGATCGCGGCCGACGGAACGCTCGTGGTCGAGGTGGATCCACCGGGAGTCGGGCTGTGGCAGGGACTGGCGTACGTCCTGTCCGAACCGTCGGGTGATCGGGAAATGCGAGGGCCGGCCTTTCGATGGGCGCGGGTTGGGGCGGAGGCGGTGGCCCGTACCGCCGCCGCAGCCGGTCTGCGGGTCACCGACCGCTTCCGGTTCGGTCCACGCTGGTTCGCCGAGCTGGTGCGCTCATGATCCGCCGGCCACGCGTTCCCGCCCCCGAGGATTTCACCGCGCCCTCGCACTCACCACTTGTCGCCGCCCGGCTCGGCCTCTGGCTCGCTGTGGCGTTCGGGCTGTGTTTCGGCACCGGACTGCTCAGCCACTACATCCAGCACCCGCCCGGCTGGTTCGGGTGGCCGACCCGGCCGGTCGACCTCTACCGGTTCACCCAGGGCGTCCACGTGCTCTCCGGTGTCGCGGCGATCCCGTTGCTCCTGGCCAAGCTGTGGAGCGTCTACCCCCGGCTGTTCGTCCGTCCACCGCTGCGCCAGCCGCTCCGGTTGTCCGCCCACACCCTCGAACGGATCTCCGTCCTGGTGCTGGTCTGCGCCGCGTTCTTCGAACTGGTCACGGGACTGTTCAACGTCGCCCAGTCGTACCCGTGGGGGTTCTTCTTCCCGACGGCGCACTACGCGGTCGCCTGGCTGGTGGCGGGCGCGCTGCTGCTGCACGTCGCGGTGAAGCTCCCGGTCGCGCGTACGGCGCTGGGCACCCCACTGCGGCGGGGCGGGGCGGTGCGGGCCACGGCACCGGAGCGCGTCGATCGGGACTCGGCCGAGCGGCGGGCGTTCCTGCGCACGTCGGCGGGCGTCGCCGGCACCGCTGTGCTGGCCACCGCCGGGGTCACCGTGCCCTGGCTCCGTCACGTGTCGCCGCTGGCGTGGCGGTCCGCGTCCGGACCGCAGGGCGTACCGGTCAACCGTACGGCGGCTGCCGCGCGCATCGTCGTCCCACCCGACTGGCGACTGGAGATCGTCTGGCCGGGCGGGCGGGACACGCTGTCCCTCGCCCAACTGGCGGCCCTGCCCCAGCACACGGCGGAGTTGCCGATCGCCTGCGTCGAGGGCTGGAGCGCCTCGGCCCACTGGACCGGTGTGCCCGTCGTCCACCTGCTCCGCCGGGCCGGCGCACCGACCGGCCGGCCGGTTCGGGTCACGTCACTGGAGACCGACGGTCTGTACGCGGCGAGCACACTGCCCGCCGCCCACGCCGGCGACCCGCTGACCCTGCTCGCGCTGGGCATCAACGGCGAGCGGCTGTCCCCCGACCACGGCTACCCCTGCCGGCTCATCGCGCCGAGCCGCCCGGGTGTCCTGCAGACCAAGTGGGTGGCCCGGCTGGAGGTACTGCGGTGAGAGCCGTCCGGCTGCTCCTGCTCGTGCTCGGTGCCGCGGCCACGGCGTACGGCGGCTGGCTGCTCCTCCCCCAGCTCGGCACCGCCCTGCCGTGGCTGGTCGGCGGCCCGCTGCTGCACGACGTCCTGGTGGCGCCGATTGTCGGACTGGTCGGGCTGGTGCTGGGCCGGCTGGTGACCGACCGGCTACGCCGGGCCTGGATCGCCGCGGGCATGGCGGCGAGCGTGACGTTGCTGCTGATCGCGGTGCCGCTGCTGTGGCGACCGCCCTCGGCGCCTCCGAACCCGGGCCTGCCGGACCGGGACTACCCGCTGGGGCTCGCTGTCGCGCTGGCGGTCGTCTGGGCCGCGATCGCAGTCGTGCTCGTCGTCGCCACCACCGTCCAGCGCCGCACCGACAGGTCCTGAACGCACTCCACGCATCCGCCGTTCGTCACCCAGGGAAGGTGCCCATGTCAGCAGGAGAGGTCAGCCCACCGGGTCGCGCGCCGATCGGTGTGCTCGGCGGTTCCGGTTTCTACACGTTCCTCGACGACGTCGACGAGGTCACCGTCGACACGCCGTACGGGCCGCCGAGTGACGCGCTGTCGGTCGGGAGTGTCGCCGGGCGGCCGGTGGTGTTCCTGCCGCGCCACGGGCGTCGGCACGCCCTCCCCCCGCACCGGATCAACTACCGGGCCAACCTGTGGGCGCTGCGGGAGCTGGGCGTGCGCCAGATACTCGCACCGGGTGCCGTGGGCGGTCTGCGGCCGGATCTGGGCCCGGGGACCCTCGTCGTGCCGGATCAGCTCGTCGACCGGACCAGCGGCCGGGAACAGACCTACTACGACGGGCGGCCCCGCGCCGACGGGCAGCTCCCCCCGGTCGTCCACGCGCCCTTCGCCGACCCCTACTGTCCCGTCGGACGGGCCACCGTCCTGGCCGCCGCCTGCGAAGCGGGCTGGCAGCCCGTCGACGGCGGCACCATGGTCGTCGTCGAAGGGCCCCGGTTCTCCACCCGCGCCGAATCACAGTGGTACGGCCGGCAGGGCTGGTCGGTCGTCGGCATGACCGGCCACCCGGAAGCGGTGCTGGCCCGCGAACTGGCGCTGTGTTACAGCGCGTTGTCCCTGGTGACCGACCTCGACTCGGGTGTCGAGGTCGGTGCCGGCGTGACCCAGCAGGAGGTGTTCGCGGTCTTCGCCAGGAACATCGATCGCCTGCGGCTCCTGCTCGGCGACGCGGTGCGGACGTTGCCGGCGGAGCAGGGGGGTTGTCCGTGCGCGCAGTCCCTCGCGGGTACGCCGTCGTAAGGGTTCCGAAAGGATTCGCGAACAGTTCGGTGGCGAGCGCAGCCGTACGCTGCGGTGATGGGAAAACCGATCTTCCGGTCGCCGGTGGCGCGAGTCGGCCTCGCCTGCGCCGTCGTGGTGTCGATGCTGGCCCTGTACTGGTTCCAGCCGTGGAAGCTGTTCACCGATACGTACGTGGACGAAGCGGTTCCCCAGGTGGCGGCGAACTCGGCCACCCCGACCGCGACCCCGACGGCCGCGAGCCCGGCCCCCGCGGCCCCGGCAGCGACCCCGGCGGCGAACGAGATCCTGACCGCCGGCGAGTTCGTCACCCATGAGCACCGGACGACCGGCCGTGCCGAGATCCATCGGCTCGCGAACGGACGCCACCAACTCGTCATCAGAGACCTGGACACGTCGAACGGTCCGGACCTGCGGGTGTGGCTGACCGACCAACCGGTCATCCGGGGCACGGCCGGCTGGCGTGTGTTCGACGACGGCGAATGGGTCGAGCTGGCAAAACTCAAGGGCAACAAGGGCAGTCAGGTGTACGAGTTGCCGGCTTCGGTCGATCCACGCGACTTCCGGAGCGTCTCCATCTGGTGCAAGCGATTCGCGGTCTCCTTCGGCGCGGCCGATCTCACCGTCACCTGACCGGGTCACCCGGGGCGCAACCCGCCGGACACGGCATTGACATATTTCACTGTGCGATCTAGCGTCGGGGCGAATCGATTCGACGCAGAGCCGGGTGTTTCGGCACCGTCGGTCGAACGGTCGCACAGTGTTCGGGCACACGGTGTGGCCACCATCGGTTCGACGAACGACTGGTCCTGCGCGGGCGGCGAGACCAGCGCCGGGACCTGTGTCGACGAACTGGCCGGGCACCGTGCGCCCATCGTGTCCTCCGGGTTTCCCCGTCGCGAACGTGATCGGCGGGGATGACCCGCGGTGGCACGGCGGTGCGTCGGTCGCGATGGACCCCCCTTCAATCAGATCGTGCCGAGTGGCGGGAGCCCCTTCATGACAGGACGTAGACCCATCCTTGGTCTTCTGGCGACGGCGGCGGCCGTCGTCGTGACCGTGAGCGCGGCGGCACTGGCAGGTGGCTTGAGCACCACCGCGTCGGCCGCGGACGTCGGGGCGGCCGCGGCGACCGCCGGATGCGGCAAGGCACCCACCTTGACCAGTGGCCAGCGGACCATTCAGAGCAACGGCCAGAACCGCAGCTTCATCCTGCGGATCCCCGACAACTACGACAGGAACCACCCCTACCGGTTGATCTTCGGATTCCACTGGAACGGCGGCACCGCGAACGACGTCGACGGCGGCGGGGCCGACGGTGCCGCCTGGTCCTACTACGGGCTGCGGCAACAGGCGAACAACAGCACGATCTTCGTCGCTCCCCAGGGCAACGGGAACGGCTGGGCCAACCCCGGCGGCCAGGACGTCACCTTCGTCGACAACATGATCAGCCTGATCGAGGCCGATCTGTGCGTCGAGACCACCCAGCGCTTCGCACTCGGCTTCAGCTACGGCGGAGGCATGAGCTACTCGCTCGCCTGCTCCCGACCGGGTGTCTTCCGCGCCGTCGCGGTCTACTCCGGTGGGCAGCTCAGCGGATGCGGCGGCGGCACCCAGCCGGTCGCGTACATGGGAATCCACGGCATCGGGGACTCCGTGCTCAACATCTCCGCCGGACGGTCCCTGCGGGACACGTTCGTCCGCAACAACGGGTGCACCGCACAGAGCCCGCCGGAGCCGAGGGCGGGCAGCCTGACCCACATCACCACCACCTACTCCGGCTGCCGGTCCGGCTACCCGGTGGTCTGGGCCGCCTTCGACGGTGGGCACACCCCCGGCCCGGTGGACGGCGGCGGGGACAGCGGAGCACGGACCTGGACCAAGGGCGAGGTGTGGCGGTTCTTCACCCAGTTCGGCGGCACCGACCCGACCGACCCGACCACCCCGCCGCCGACGACGACCCCGCCGCCGAGCGGCACGTCGGCCCTGCGCAGCACGTCCGCCGGACGCTGCCTCGACGTCAACGGCGCTTCGCAGACCAACGGCGCGGCGGCGATCATCTGGGACTGCCACGGCCAGAGCAACCAGAGCTGGACCTCGACCTCCGCCCAGGAGCTGCGGGTCTTCGGTGGCAAGTGCCTCGACGTCAACGGCGCCAGCACCGCCAACGGCAGCTCGGTGATCATCTGGGACTGCAACGGTCAGTCCAACCAGAAGTGGCGGCTCAACTCCGACGGCTCGATCACCGGAGTGGGCTCGGGCCGCTGCCTGAGCCTGGTCGGCAACGGCACGGCGAACGGCACGCGCGTCCAGATCTCGGACTGCACCGGTGCGGCAAACCAACGTTGGAGCCGGAGCTGAACCGAGGGACATTCCCACCGGCCGGACCGACCCGACTGATACTCGTCCACACACAAGGAGGCGCAACTGTGCCACTTCGTAAACTGTCCACCCCCTGGGTGGCGGCAGCCATGGCGGTCATGGTTCTGATCGCCGTCGGAACGTACGTCCTCACGACCGTCGCGCCGGCGGCAGCGGCCACCACCGCCGGCTGCGGCAAGGCGCCCGGGCTGACCAGCGGCACCCACACCATCCAGAGCGGCGGAAAGAGCCGCAGCTTCATCCTTCGGCTGCCCGACAACTACAACAACACCTACGCCCACCGACTGGCCTTCGGGTTCCACTGGTTGGGTGGCACCGCCACCCAGGTCGCGTCGGGCGGAACCGACGGGGCGGCGTGGGCCTACTACGGCATGCTCTCGCAGGCGAACAACACCACGATCTTCGTCGCCCCGCAGGGCCTCAACAACGGCTGGGGCAACTCCAACGGTGAGGACGTGACCTTCACCGACGACATGATCCGTACGATCGACAACGCACTCTGCGTCGACACCACCCAACGCTTCTCGGTCGGGTTCAGCTACGGCGGCGCGATGAGCTACTCGTTGGCGTGTTCCCGGCCGACGGTGTTCCGCGCGGTCGCGGCAATCGCCGCCCCGGGGGCGATCAGCGGATGCAGCGGCGGCACCCAGCCGGTGGCGTACCTGGGGATTCACGGCATCAACGACAACATCCCGAGCGGACGGTCGCTGCGCGACAGGTTCGTGCGCAACAACGGGTGCGCCGCGCAGAACCCGCCCGAACCGGCGTCGGGCAGCCGCACCCACATCACCACCGCGTACTCGGGCTGCCAGCCCGGATACCCGGTGCTCTGGGCCGCGTTCGACGGCGGGCACCAGCAGGGCCCGGTGGACGGGTGCGCCGGCTGTGAGAGCGGCGCGCGGAGCTGGGTCAAGCAGGAGGTGTGGAACTTCTTCGCCCAGTTCGGGTCCACCGTGCCACCCACCACTCCCCCGCCGTCGACCCCGCCGGCCGGCCAGCAGAACGTGCTGATCGCAAGCAGCCCGGCCAACAGGTGCATCGACGTTCCCAACTCGAGCACGACCAACGGTGCTCGTCCGCAACTGTGGGACTGTCACGGTGGCACCAACCAGCGGTGGACCTACACCACCAACCGCACCCTGACCGTGTACGGCAACAAGTGCCTGGACGCCAGCGGAGCGGGCAGCAGCAACGGCACCGCGGTCATCATCTGGGACTGCAACGGGCAGGCCAACCAGCAGTGGAACCTGAACTCCAACGGCACCATCACCGGAGTCCAGTCGGGGCTGTGCCTCGATGCGGTCAGCTCCGGCACCGCCAATGGGACGCAGCTTCACCTCTGGGCCTGCCACGGCGGCGCCAACCAGCAGTGGAGCAGGCGCAACTAGCACCACGCCAGGTCGGCCACGCGCCGCTCGGGTTCCGCCCGGGCGGCGCGTGGCCGCAGGACCGAGATCGGGAAGCCGCACCGGTGCCGCCCTACCTCTTCGCCGCGCGGCCGCTACCGCCCTGGGCGCTGCCCGAGGCTCGACACCACAGCTCGCTCCAGCACCGCGGTCGTGCCCAGCACCGTCCCAGCCGGTCCGTCGGCGGTGTCCGCCACGAGATAACTGCGCTCACCGAGGTATTCGTACGTCCGCTCATCGAAGATCCACTCTTTGCGTCGACTCCGCTCGGTGTACGCCACGGCTACCCCTCGCCGGCCGGCGGCGTCGGTGACCCCGCGGACCATCTCGACGCCCGGAATCCTCGCCGCGGCCTGATAGAGCGCGGCAGTCGTCGGTGGCGGTGCCAGCGACTCGCGCAGGATGTCACCGATCGCGGTGAACGCCGCGCCGTCGCGGCTGTCGCCTCTGCCACGCTCGTCGCGCTCCCGGTAGAGCTTCTCCAACAGGGCGTCCGGATTGCGGGGCAGATCGACGAGCGCGGCGTTCGGCGTCACGTCCGTGAGCGTCTCCCGTTCCGGAACCACACCGATGAACGGCACGTCGAAGAACGGCTGGCGGAGCAGCCCGTCCCCGCGCTCGTTGCGCGGGATCCAGACCTCCCGTTCGTGCACCGGCCGCAGCCGCGCCGGACCGTCACCCAGCTCGGCGAACGCACCCCGACTCCTGATGTAGACGTACTCGCCCTTCCCGGACGACGGGTCCGGCGTACCGGCGGCCGCTGCGGCCATCCGGTTGAGCAGCACCGTCGCGCCACCGCCTTCCCCCTGCTCGACCGCCACGACCAGCGGCGCGCTGTCCGACGCCCAGGGCTGGGCGATCGCCCCGGCCGAAACCGCGACCGCCAGCACGCCGGCCGCAGGCGCGAGCACCAGCACCCGCCGTGGCCGCCGGGCCGGCCGGCCGATCTCGTTCATCAGGTGGTGCCGCAGCGCC
This sequence comes from Micromonospora sp. NPDC048835, assembly GCF_040649995.1. Lineage (NCBI taxonomy): Bacteria > Bacillati > Actinomycetota > Actinomycetes > Micromonosporales > Micromonosporaceae > Micromonospora > Micromonospora sp. NPDC048835. Next base: position 20,375 of record NZ_JBEZGM010000026.1, read on the forward strand.
TGCCGGCGCAGCGCCGGCAGGGCCGGCACCCGGGGGGCGGTGGGCTCGCTCATCGGTACTCTCCCTGCTCGACGGGGATCATTCGGGTACGCGCCATCTCCTCCTGTGCCAGCGCCCGCAGCCGGGTCCGGGCCCGCGACAGCCGCGAACGCACGGTCCCGACGGGTACGCCCAGGGCCTCGGCCGCCGCCGCGTAGTCCAGTTGCGACCACACGCAGAGCAGGAACACCTCCCGGTCCGGCCGGCGCAGCGCCCGCAGTCCCGCCATGACCGCGGCCACCTGGTCGGCATCGTGGATGCGGGCGACCACCTCGTCGGCGAAGTCCGGGACGGTGTCGCGGACGGGCAGCCGCCGCAGCGCCTCCCGGTGCCGGTACGCCGCCCGCCTGCGATTGCGCAGCACATTGGTGGCGATGCCGAGCAGCCACGGCCGCAGGCTGTCTCCATCAGGGTGTAGGGACTCGCGGATCCGCCACGCCTCGAGGAAGGTCAGCGACACCACATCCTCGGCCTGAACCGGATCGCCCCCACTCCACACCGCATGCCGATGAACCGCGTCGGCATGCTCATCGAAGAGCTCACCGAACGCATCGGTGTCTCCGGCCCGGATCCGGACCCGCATCTGAGCTGTCACACCTCTACCTGTCCGCAGCCACCCCCGAGTTCCACCATCCCGGGTCGATTCCCGGCCTCGCCTTCCGGGCTCACCACCCGGCCCGCAGAGCTGTGCGACGGGCCCGGGCGCCACGATCCGAGCAACTTCCCCGATGTTGCTGCCTCCGACACGCACGAGACAGCAACATCCCCGATCCTGCGCGGATCTTGACGGACCAACACCCCCGACCGCCCAACCACGCGAGGGTCTGGACACCGCCAGCCGCCAAGATCGTGCTCGAACCAGGATGTAGTGGCCTCATCGACGCACCGACACCACTACAACCAGGAAATTGCGCGATCTTGCCGGCGGGGACGCTCTCCACAGCCGCAAGATCCGCGCAACCTGTGCGTGGAATACGTGACCTGTGCGTGGGGTGCGTGACGTGTTCGTGGGCGGGCGTGCCGACTCCTCCAGCAAACGGTGGCTGTCCGATCGGCGGCTCAGTGACCGCGGAACGCCTCCTCCAACCACCACGACCCCCGTGCGGAGCTGACCTTGGCGTCGATCACCAGCGGTCGGGTACGGGGACCAGCGAGCCAGTGGCGTACCGGTTCGAGGTCGTCGGTGGTCCGGGCGGTCAACCCGTCGCAGCCGTAACCACTGGCGACCGCGGCCAGGTCGGTCTCGGGGAAGGTGACCGTCTCCAACGGGTGCCCGTCCGGGCCGAAGTGGTGCACCTCCGCGCCGTACGCCGCGTCGTCGTAGACCACCACGAGCAGGGGCAGCGCCAGCCGGACGGCGGTGACCAGTTCGGTTGCGGACATGACGAAGCCACCGTCGCCGACCGCGGCGACGGTGAGCCGGTCCGGTCGGGCGACCGCCGCGCCGAGGGCGCTGGCCAGGCCGAGCCCGACCGACTGGAACGCCTGGGTGAAACAGAATCCGGTCACGTCCGGCACGTCGAGCCACATCGACGGATAGCCCATGAAGTTGCCCGAGTCGACCACCACCGTCCGCTCGGGCGGCAGCAGGTCGTCCAGGGCCGCCGAGAGCGTCCGCGGGTCGAGCGTGGTCGCGTCACTCTCGTCCCGGTACGGGACGGTCCGCCACCGGCCGTGGTCGCGGATCCGCTGCGCCAGCTCCGGCGTACGCCAGCCGCCGGCGGGCACGGCCCCCGTGACGTCGCCGCCCAGCCGGGCGAGCACCGCCTCGGCGACCCCCGAACGCGGCCGGGTCGTGGTCCACCTGGACGACGACGGCCGTGGGCGGGATCAGTTCGCCGTGCCGGGTGGTCCACATGTTCAGCGTGCTGCCCCACGCGACGACCAGGTCAGCCGTGCCGATCAGCTCGGCGGCGAGTGGGGTGGCGAAGCCACCGGCCACGTCGAGGTTCCACGGGACCCGGGCGAACAGACCCTTCGCGGCGGCCGAGACCGCGAGCAGCGCACCGCACGCGTCGGCGAGCCGGGTCAGCGGTTCGCCTGCCGTTCGGGCGCCCCGACCGGCGATGAAGACCGGTCGACGGGCGGCCCGGAGCGCGGCCAGCAGCGGCTCGACCTGCGGGGCGGTGGCCGGGGTCGGCGCGACCGTGGGGACCGGGCCGGACCAGGGTTCGGTCTCCGTGAGCTGCACCTCCAACGGGAGGCCCAGCACCACCGTCGCGCCCCGGGCGGCGGCCCGGTACGCCGCGCCGGTGTCCTGCGCGGCGTGTGTCGCGCGTACCCGATGGAAGTCGGCCCCGACCGCGGCGGCGAGCCCCGGCAGGTCGATGAGGAAGTTGGACCGGGGCGCGGTCGCCTCCGGAGCCAGGACCACCATCGGGGTACGACTCTTCGCGGCTTCGGTCAGGCCGGTCAGCGCGTTGGTGACGCCCGGGCCCTGGTGCACCGAGAGTAGGCCCACCTCCCCGGAGGTGCGGGCGTACCCGTCGGCCATGCTCGCCGCACCGCCCTCGTGGGCCGCCGCCACGAACCGGGCGCCGGCCGCGACAAGCGCGTTGGTGACGTGGAAGTTACCGCTGCCGACCACCCCGAAGACGTGCCGCGCGCCGTGTGCGTGCAGAACTCGCCCGACCACCTCGGCTACCCGCATCGGTTACCGGACCTACCGTTCGACGAGCGCGAGCACCCGGCAGGGGCTGCCGGAGCCGGAGACGATCGGCAGCGGTCCGGCGATCACCACCGCGCCGGTCGCCGGCAACTGCGCCAGGTTACGGAGCTGGGTCAGACCGTACCTGTCCTGGCCGAGCAGGAACGAGTGGCACGGGAACGGCGGGTCGAACGAGTGCGCGGCACCCGCGTCGGTCCCCACGGTCTCCACCCCGACGCCCTGGATCGGCGACTCCTCGGCCAGCCAGCGGGCGCACTCGACGGAGATGCCGGGGGTGCGTCCGGAGTTGGCGTACCGCTGCGGGTCGTCGCCGTACGCGTCCCAGCCGGTGCGGTACAGCAGCCAGCCACCGGCGGGCAGGGCGCCGTGGTCCGCCTCCCACGCCCTGACGTGTTCGACCTCAAGCAGGAAGTCAGGGTCGTCGGCGGCGTCGGCGGCGTGGTCGATCACCACCGCCGGGGCGATCAACCGGTGCACCGGGACCTGCGAGACGTCGGCGCCCTGTTGTCCGCTGACCCAGTGCACCGGGGCGTCGAAGTGGGTGCCGGTGTGCTCGCCGGTGGAGAAGTTGTTCCAGTACCAGGCCGGACCACGGTCGTCGTACCGGCTGATCTCGCTGAGCCGGAACGGCCAGGTCTGGCCGAACTGCTCGGGCAGACCCAGGATCGGGGTCTGGTCCGAGAGCGGAGCGGTGAGGTCGACAACCTGGATCCGGCCGCTGGAGAGAGCGGCGACAAAGTCCTGCAGCACCGTCATGTGGCGACGGTACACCGGGCTGATTCCATAATGGATCATCAAACTGAAGACCCGCCACCCGGACAACCCGATCACCGAGACCGGCGTCCCGAGGTCGAGCGTCCTCGGTCACCGGCGGCGGACATGGCACGATGGCCGTGTCCTGCGCCGCCGATGGCCGGGCACGACGCTGATGGAGTCGGAATGTCAGAGCTGGCCGGCCCGCCGGTGCCAGGGTTGGCGAAACTGTGGACGCACGATCCCGTCACCGCCGGCCCTTATCGGCTGGTCGGGCGGCTGGGCGCGGGTGGGCAGGGGGTCGTCTACCTCGGCGAGGACGACGCCGGTGACCGGGTCGCGGTCAAAATGGTCAACGTCGACCTCAGTGATCCACGGGCACGGTCGCAGTTCGTCAAGGAGATCGCCGCCGCCCGCCGAGTCGCGCCGTTCTGCACCGCGCAGGTGCTCTTCGCCGAGGTGGACGGCGAGCGGCCCTACGTGGTCAGTGAGTTCATCGAGGGCCTGACCCTGCACCGGCACGTGCGCGAGCGCGGCCCGGTGACCGGTAACGCGCTGCACCGACTCGCGGTCGGCACCGTCACGGCGCTCGCCGCGATCCACAGCGCCGGGGTGGTGCACTGCGACCTGAAACCGGACAATGTGGTGCTGGGCGAGGACGGTCCTCGGGTGATCGACTTCGGCATCGCCCGCGCGTTGGGTGGCACCGAAACGGCCTCCAGCCGGGTCATGGGGACCACCGCGTACATGGCGCCCGAGCGGTTCCGCAACGACCCGATCGGCCCGCCCTGCGACGTCTTCGCCTGGGCGGCCACGATCGCCTTCGCCGCCGGTGGTCGGCCGCCATTCGGCAATGACTCACTCTTCGCCGTGATGCACCGGGTGCTGAACGATCCGCCCGACCTGCCGGCGTTGCCTCCCGTCCTGGACGAACTCATCCGGGAGTGCCTGGCCAAGGATCCGGCTGACCGACCGGCTGCCGAGCGGGTGCTGGTGCGGCTGCTCCGACAGGACGGCAGGGTCGCCGAGCCGCTACGTCGGGAGAGCCTGCTCGAGGTCGGCAACGAAACCGCAGGCGCACCGACGCCGGACCAGCCGCTGCCCCAGGTCGCGCCGACGGCACCGCAGCCGGCCCCGACGCAGCCGCAGACGCCGGCCCGGCCGACGGTGCCGAACCAGACCCGGCGAACTCAGCCGACGCACCTGCCGGTGCAGGAGCACGGTGTCGGTGCGGGAGGTGATGGCGCGTGGCGGCGGCTGCGCGGTGAAGCCCTCGACGCCTGGGGCATCTCGACCGCGCTCTTTCTCGGTTCGGTTGGCGCCGCCGTCGGTTACATCGCGTCGAGCGCGGTCGGCCCGGCCGTCGCGGTCGGGGTGGTCGCCTTCGTCGTGGTCTACCTGGTTCGGCTACTGGTCGCCACGGCGACAGGGGGACGGTCCGACCACGGGTGATCGGTACGGCGGGGTCGGGGTCGCCGACTGGCACCGGGTCGATAGGTTGACTGCCACCAGCCGCCCGCCGAGGAGGACGACCCGATGGCCCCAACCGCTACGCCTACGCGGCAGTGGTTGCCGTACACCGCTGCCGTCACCGCCGGGCTGGTGGTCATCGCCGGGGCGTTCGTGTTCGTCCGTCAGCGCGAAACGGGCAACGGGGGTGCCCGCACCGACTGTGCCACCACTCTCCAGGTCAACTCCTCCACCGAGAAGGCGGCGCTCCTGGTCGACCTGGCCGAGCGCTACAACCGCAGCGATCGGTCGATCGAGGGTGGTGGCTGCGCCCAGGTGCACGTCAGCGCGTTGAACTCGGGCAAGGCGACCGAGGCGCTGGCTACCGGCTGGACTCACACCGGCCTGCCGCAACCACAGGTCTGGCTGCCGACGTCGAGCCTGTGGACCGGCCAGCTCCGGCTGCTCGACGAGGCCGCCGGGCGGGAACTGCAGACTCCCGACCGTTACCCGTCGATCGCCAACAGCCCACTGGTGATCGCGATGCCGCAGCCCAAGGCCGAACTGATCCGCAAGCGCGGCTCGCTGGGCTGGGGTGAGATCCTGGGCCTCTCCGGGCGGGACGGGTGGGCCGGCTTCGGCAAGCCGGAGTGGGGTCGCTTCACCTTCGGCAAGGACAACCCGAACCTGTCCACCTCCGGGCTGGCGGCGACCATCGCCACCTACTACGCCGCGGTGCAACGGGCCAGTGACCTGACCCGGTCCGACCTGGACGACCCGGCGGTCACCCAGTTCGTCCGCCGGATCGAGGCCAACGTCTCGCACTACAGCGACGATTCGGTGGACCTGTTGCGCAGCCTCGCCGAGGCGGACCTGACCGGCGGGGCCGGCAGCACGGACGACATGAGTGCCATCGTCCTGCAGGAGGAACTGGTGGACCTCTACAACACCGGCGCGCTGAGCCCTCGGCAGGAAGGGCAGGAGCGGGGCCGCCGGCCGAACGTCCCACTTGTCGCCGTCCACCCCAGGGAGGGCACGTTCAACCTGGACCATCCGTTCGTCGTGCTGCCCTCCGCCGATGAACGGCAGCGCGCGGCGGCAGCCGACTTCCAGAGATTCCTGACCGAGGGTGACCAGCAGGAGAGCTTCGCCCGTCTGGGCTTCCGCGACCATGAGCGTCGGGCCTCGGCGGAGTTGCTCGCCAGCGTCGGCGCCGAGCCCTCCGGCGGGCTGAACTACTTCGAGCCGCCGGACCCGGAGGTGGTCGGCGCGATGCTGGACGGCTGGCGCACGCTCCGCAAGAAGGCCAACATCCTGATCGCCCTGGACACCTCTGGGTCCATGCTGGCGAAGGTCGGCACCCGTACCCGTTTCCAGGTGGCCTCGGCGGCGGCGGGCAAGGGCCTCGCGCTGCTCAACGCCGAAGACCGGGTGGGGCTCTGGTCGTTCTCCTCGGAGACCGAGCAGCGACCGAAGAGCCCTTACCAGGAGGACGTCCCTCTCGGCGGGTTCGACCAGAAGCGGATCAACAGCAAGATCGCCGGCTTGCAGGTCGACGGCAGCACCGCGCTCTACGCGACGGTCCGGGCCGCGCACAAAGAACTGCTCGACAGGTACGACCCGCAGCGGATCAACGCGATCGTGGTGCTGACCGACGGCAAGAACGAGTACAGCCGGGACAACGACCTGGCCCGGTTGCTCGCCGAGGTCGCCCTGGACCCACAGCGTCCGGTGAAGGTGTTCTGCATCGCCTTCGACCGGGAGTCGGACTTCGCCACCCTGGACCGGATCGCCAAGGCATCGTCGGGCAAGGCCTTCGACGCCACCGATCCCGCCAAGGTCGATGAGGCGTTCGTGAAGCTGGTCAGTAGCTTCTGACTTTTCCCTGGCCCACGCTTGGTCGTCGCGGGTCGACAGGTGCCGACCGACGCGGCCGGTGGGAGAAAGGCGCTGCGCCCTACCCCCACCGGCCAGCCTCACAGTCAGACCAGTCGACGGCGGACCCACCACAGGGAGAACGCCGACAGCGCGACGGTCACCGCGATCAGCACGCCGAACTCCCGCCACTGCAGGCGCCAGAACGTCGAGCCGGGTACGTAGCTCACCTTCAGGCTGAGGTTCTGCCCCTCCAGCCACCTCGGGCACGTCTCGCGGTCGCGGGGTGCCCTCGGCCCGCACTGGGTCGTGTCGGCCGGGCCGCTGAACTCCGCTCCGGTCGAGGTGATCGTGGTGCTCGACAGGATCCAGTCACCCCTGCGGTCGGGCTCGACGTGCAACGTCATCCGGCCGTCGTCGGGGCTCATCGAGATCCCGTAGTCACCGTCCACCCGCAGGGGGCTGACCGTGGTGATCGGCTGAGCCAGCCAGGGCCGCACCACGAACGGCGCGGCGATCTGCAGGCTGACGATCACCAGCAGGGTCACCGCCATCGCGGCGAGGGTCCGCCGCAGCAGCAGCCCGGCGGTGACACCCACCACGAAGGCCAGCACGGCGTAGCCGACCGGAACGATCCCCCGGGCGGCGAACACCAGCGGGTCCATCCGGTCCGCCGAGGCCCCGTCGATCGGCTGAGCCCACCCGGTCAGCACCAGGCTGAGCAGGCCGGCACCGAGCGCCGCCGCGGCGCCGCCGACCGCCAGCTTGACCAGCAGCCAGCGGCTTCGGCTGACGGACTGGCTGAAGACCATGCGGTACGTGCCCGACTCCAACTCCCGGGCCACCAACGGTGCGCCCCAGAAGATGCCCAGCAGCGCGGGCAGCAGGTACAGGGCCGCGATGGCGGCGAGGTGCAGCTCACTCGCCCACTCCGGATGCAGCGCCCGGAGGAACGCTTCGCCCGCGGCCCGGCAGTCGTCGCCCTGACAGCCGGTGTACCCGGTCCGCGTGGCCAACTCCGTCACCTCCGCCCAGGTCAGCGCGAGGCCGGCCAGGAGCACCAGCACCACGGCGCCGGTGGCCAGGGCCGGGGTTCGGAACTGTCGCCAGGTCATCCAGATCATCGCTGTCCCTCCAGAACCCGATCCGACCCGACGTCGGCGGCCGCGCTCAGGTACGCCAGCACGATGTCCTCCAGGTCCATCGTGTCGACCTGCCAGAACGGATCCACGATCGGCGCGGTGCTGCGCACCACCAGGGTCGACTGCACCTCGGTGTGGCGCTGTTCGACAACGGCCCGGCCGGAGCCCAGGTCGGCGGTGTCGCGCCGCTGCCCGACCAGGCGGTGGTGGGTGGCGAGCAGGTCGTCCACGTCGCCGGAGACACGCACCTGGGAGGCCACCAGCACGATCAGGTGGTCGCAGACCCGTTCCAGGTCGGCGACCAGGTGCGAGGACATCACGATGCTCATGCCCTGCTCGGCGGTCAACTCCATCAGCCCCTGCAGGAAGGTACGCCGGGCGAGCGGGTCGAGGGCCGCCACCGGCTCGTCGAGCAACAGCAGGCTGGGTCGCTTCGCCGCGGCGACGGTCAGAGCCAGTTGGGCGCGCTGGCCGCCGGAGAGCTTGCCCGCCTTCTGGGCCGGGTCCAGGCCGACCTGGGCGATCCGCCGCTCGGCGAGCGCCCCATCCCAGGACGGGTTGAGGTGCGCGCCCATCCGCAGGTGGTCCGCGACGGTCAGGCCGGCGTAGACCGGGGTGTCCTGCGCGACGAAACCGACCCGCGGCGAGCCGCTGACCGGCCGCGCGCCGAGCACCTCGATCCGACCCGCGGTGGGGTTGAGCAGCCCGCAGGCCAGTTGCAGCAGTGTGGACTTGCCGGCGCCGTTCGGGCCGACCAGGCCCACGACATGGCCGGCCGGAATGTCCAGCGTGCAGTCCTTGAGCGCGGAGCGCCGCCCGTACCGCTTGGTCAGGCCGTCCGCCACCAGGGCGCTAGTCATCCTCGGGCCTCCGAGAAGCTCCGAAAGCTGCTGAGGAAGAGCGCCTCGATGCTCTCGTCGTCCAGGCCCGCCTCCCGGGCCTCGGCCAGCCAGCGCGTCAGGCTCTGGCGCAGCGGCTCGTGCTTGCTCAGCGAGTCGGCGCCGAGGGTGCGGGTGACGAACGTGCCGAGCCCCGGCCGGGCCGTGACCAGGCCCTCGTACTCCAGCTCGCGGTATGCCTTGGACACCGTGTTCGGGTTGATCGCGACTCGCGCCACCACCTCCTTGACGGTGGGGAGCTTGTCGCCCTCGTTGAGGACTCCGAGCCGGAGCGCGTGCCGAACCTGTCGGATGAGCTGCATGTACGGCGCAATCCCGGACCGTGTGTCCAGGTGAAACTCGATCACCTCACCACCCCGTTCTACTAGTTGACTAGCACAATAGAGGCTTGGGCGTGTTTCTCGCTACCGAATGCCATGACCCGGCGTCGCGGGATCTCTGGCCGCCACCCGTCAGACCGCGTCAAGGTGCCGCGACGGGGCGAAGAACAGCGTCATGCGCAGAGCCCTGACCAGCATTTCGCCAGTCAGGGCTCCGCACTTACGGCCGGGTTTCGGAGTCTGCCGCGTCTAGCGGCTCTCCTCATCGAGCAGTGGTTCAAGTTGCCGAAGCAGGGTCGCTCGGTTGATATTGGGCGGCAACTCGATCCGCAGACTGATGTTCGCCCCCTCGACCGTCAACACCGCCGGCTTCTGATGGTTGCGCAGGCGCCAGTTACGAATCGCGGCAACCAACGCCTCCGCCTGGGGCTGCAGCGTGGCCAGGGTCGCAAGATTCGCCAGCACGGCGATCCCCTCGATCGCCACGGTGATCGCGCCGCTGTCGCGGACCCCCTCATAGGGCAGATCGATCTCCTCGATCATTTCCGCCGGCAGCAGTAGCTTGACGCTCGTCACGTCTCCCCCCTCACGAGTGATGCGATCCGTTCCTGCACGGCCGGGTCCAGCTCGCGCAGCGTGGTCGAGGCCACGGCACCACTGAAGTAGCCCTGCACGTGATGGATCCCCAATCGGAAGATCTCGTACAGACTGACCGGGGCGTCGTCGTCGAAGCCCTCGACGATGACCGTCCTTGGCTGCCCGGTCTGCCCCTGGTCGCTGGCATAGCGCGCGACACGTGCCACGAGCGCGAGCTCCTCCAGCGCCATGGGGTGGTGCAGGATCGCCCGGTCGACCTTGATCTGGGTGAGCGGAAGCTCGGCCATCCGCGCCAGCGACGCGTAGCCAACTCCGAAGTCGTCGACCGCGAAGCTGATCCGAAGCTCTCGCGCTAGCGTGGTCAGCCGGTTGTGGAAGTAGACCAGGGGCTCCTGCGGCCATCGCTCACCCGGCTCCGGTGTGATCGGATCCTGCTCGGAGATCTCCAGTGTCAGGGCCCGGGGATGCAACCCCGCTTCGGTGAGCGCCTTGCTCACCTGGTTGAGGTACGCGTCGCTGAGCAGTGACCGGACCGCGACGTTTACCGACAGCGGCTTGGTTCCCTGCCAACCTGACGCGGCGTCGGCCTCGGCGTAGGAATGGATCGCCTTGGCGACGAGGATCGCATCACGTTCGACGACGAAACGGTCGCCCCAGTCGTGCGCCATGCGAAGCGCAGACCAGGGAGCGCGCAGCTCACGGTCGTTGCGGCGGGCCAGGGCCTCGAAACTCTGGACGCTGACACCGGTTGCGCGCTGGTCCAGCTCGACGACCGGCTGAAAAACCATGATCATCGAACCGACGAGCTGCTGGTAGAGGCCGAAGGCATCGTCGTACAGCTTGAGCGGTAGTCGGCCGAACGAGGTCCGCAGGGCGGTCAGGACGCTCATCTCCGACTGCATCGGATCGGCCACCGGATCGGACTCCCAGACCGCACGGAGCATGACGGCCAGCGGTTCACCCATGTCCAGCTGGGCGAGAGCCGGGTCGACCACGGCAAGGGTGAGAGTGCGGTCGTTCGTGAACGAGAGAGGCACGCAGAGCATCCGGCGACCGACCCCGTGCGAGACGACAAAGCCCGGTGTCGCCCTCGGATGCTTCACCCTGTCGACGGCCGCGGTCTCCAGCATTGGTGACAGGCTGTCCTTGTCGAATCGCGCCGTTCGGTTCACCACACCGAAGCTGCTCCCCGTGAACTCGACGACCGCGGCTGATTCCGCGTCGAGCGCCTGCCGGATGAGCTCGACACGTCCGTCGCGTTCGCTCTGCTGAGACTGCTGCGATGAACGGACGTCCGCACGGAAGATCCGATCCAGCAGCTGCCGGATGGAGCTCGTCTGGTCCTCGAGCGGATTGAGGCAGGGACGCGAGATGCCCGGGTTCGCCGGGCTGCTGAGCGCCTGCCGGTCGTGACGGGACATCGGCGGTTGGGTCAGCACCGTGGTGGCGCCGTAGACGTGTGCCGTGTGCACCGGCGGCGGGTCCATACCCTGCTCGGCGACGAACGTCGCCATCTGAGCGAACGACACCCGTCCCGCTTCGTCGCCTGCCCCGCCCCGCAATGCCCGCAAGACATGGTGCGTCAGTGTTCCGTGGCCGTACTCCGCGCTCTCCCGGGTCACCGATCCGCTCGGGCAGGCGAGCAGGGCGTTGTGCCGGGGTCGGTCCACCGTCTCCGCGTACGACTGCAGAACCTTGACGTTGCGTCGGTCGGCGTCGGCGTACACGCCTGCGTGGCAGCAGTCCAGCACAAGGAAGGAGGCACCCTTGAACGCATCGAAGATGTCCCGCTTGAGGAAGGACATCCGCAACCCGTTGTCGGGCTCGCCGGCGAGCGCCCCCGGATCAAGGTCGGCCGTGACCAGGTAGGCGTCGAGCTGTTCATTCCACTGTGGGACCAGCGTATGGCCGGCGAAGTACACGAGCAGGACATCCGATGGCGCGGAGCGCAGAGCCAGATCACGCAGGAACAGCTTGATCTCGCGCCAGGTGGCGTCGGGACCGACGAACATCTGCACCGCGCCGTCATCGAAGGTGCCGATGTCCTGGTCCAACAACACCTCACGGAGCGCGGCAGCATCGCTCTCCGCATACCGAAGCGGTGGCAGCTGAACGTCACGGCCGCACTGGTCGACTCCGATCAGGACTGCCCAACGTCTACTCGACGCCATCAACCCCCCAAGGCGATCGCTGCGGTAACAGCGTGAGTTCGTGCCGGTGCCGCGAGTGACACTATCGGCAACTCCACGCGCATGCCGCCCTGAGCAACAAGTCAGATTGTTGTCACGGTGCCAGCCGGGCCCGAGCTGGGCACCCTCCGAACAGAACGCCTGACGCAGTTCCTGACGCGCGAACACCTCAACGGATGCGATTACGTGAGCACATCGCTACTATGGGTCAGCTATCCAGAGGGAAGGGATCGTGCCGCGTGCAGAGTCCCGTCATCGGAACCGCGCCGACGCCTACGCCAACCCGATCCACGCCGCTCGTGGCCGATCGGCTGCGCAAGCTCGCCCGGCGGGTGGCGCTGGTCGCGGTCGCCGTCGGGGCCGGTTTCGTCGTGGCCGCCCTGTTCCAGGGTCCGGCCGCCGCCGGCGGCACGCCCGACTGGTCCGGTGCGGGGTCTCATCCCCAGATCGACGCTCTGGTCGAGCCCGTCGCACGGCTCACGGCCGCGCAGCGCCCCGGCCCTGGCCGCCAGCCAGCCGCAGGCACCGATGACCGGCTCCGCGCCCCGCTGACCGGGGCCGCCGATGGCGCCGCCGCCCACGAGCAGGCACCCTCGAAGAAACCCAGACCGGTGACGGCTCCACCCCCGGCGTCGGTGCCGCCGCCCCGACCTGGCGCGACCGTCGCACCTCCGGCGACCGAGCGCGGAAAGCTCCGGCCGGCCGAGGTGGCTCGCACGGCTCACCGCATAGTCCACCGTGGCGACAGGTCTCGGCCGGCCGCTGATCGGCCGCGCCAGCCAGCTGCCGCCGTCGCGGACCTACCCGTCGCTCCGGACCTAACCGCCGTCGCGGACCTGCCCGCCGCGCATGTGCTTGACGAGTCGCCGGTGGTCGCCCTGGTCACCGCCCCGTTGCCGCACGTCGTCGACCTCGTGAACACGCTGCCGATCAGGCCCGTCGTCACGGCGCTCCTCGGTGTCGCCGACGCCGTTCTCCCACCCGACCTCGGCGTGGCGGTCGTTCCGGCGGCGACACCCGCACCGCGGGTTCCCCCGGCGCTCGGGCCGGTCGCCGCCGGGCCGGTGACCGGCCCGGTCCGTGCGGCGCCAGTGCCGACGTCACCGGCGGTGCCGGCGTTGGCGCCCACACCCGCCGCGTCCGCGCCGGCCCCGAGTGCGCCACCCGCGACGGCCGTCGCCGACCCCGCGTCTCCCACCGTGCCGACGGGGCACCGCACACACCGGGAGTCGGTCACCGAGGCGGGTGAGCTTCCGGTCCGACCCGTCGCCCCGGCCGACCAGGACGCCGCCGGCGCCGACAACCGCAAGACGCCCGCGCCGGGACTGGCCCGGCCGCTCGACCGGCAGACGCGCGAGAATGCTGGCCGACCCCGCCACGTCGTGCCACTTCCGGTCGAGAGCCGAACCTTCTCGCCGGTCCCCCGCCCGGGCTGAGGTGGGTCGAGCGACCCCGGTGGCTGGTGCCATGAGGCACGTCCCACCGCCGGTCGGTCGATGAGTGCCCGCACCCGTCCGCCGTGACGGTGCGGCGGGCCGATGCCCACCCGTCTGTAGCGCACGACCGCCCCGACCAACCGTGGACGTTCCGGGATCGGTGGCAGTCGTGACGCGTACCTGAGATCGGAGAAGACGTGGTGATCCACGTTGTCGTCGCCGAGGACATGGGTTTGCTCCGCGGTGCGCTCTGCGCCGCGCTGTCGAGTGAGGAGGACATCAAGGTCGTCGCCGACGTCGAAGGTGTCGGCGAGTTGTTGACTGTGGTCCGGCGGTGCCGACCGCAGGTGGTGGTGCTGGCGCTCACACCGGATCTGCCCGACCCGGTGGAGGTGGTTGCCCGGATCGACGGCGAGGCGCCGCACACCGCCGTGCTGGCGATGAGCCCCCGCTGGAGTCCGGCTCTGGTGGAGGCGGCGTTGGCGGCCGGCGCGCGCGGCCTGCTCGGGAAGGACGGCTCGATCGACGAGTTGGTGCGGGCGATCCGCGCGCTCGCGGCCGGGGAACGGGCGATCGACCCCGCCGCGGCGGTGGCCGTGTTGAGCCCGCCGGAGATGCCGTTGACACCTCGGGAGATGGACGTGCTGCGGCTGGCAGCCGAGGGTCTGCCCCTGAAGGAGATCGCCGCCCGCCTCTACCTGGCACACGGGACGGTCCGTAACCACCTGTCGGTGATCCTGCGGAAGACCGGCGCACGCAACCGGTTGGAGGCGGTGTCACGGGCACGGCACAGCGGCTGGCTCTGACGTCCGGAGCGGGTCCGGTCGAGGTGCCCGGACCTGCTCCGTCGCCGTGCGGACCCACGGCATGCGTGTTTGACTATTGACGTTGCGTGATGTCGATTGGAGTGCGGGAAGGTTCATCGTGATCCGTACCCTGCTCGCCCTGGACGGTGCCCTGGTGCTGGGCGCGCTGTCGTTCGTCCTCGCCGCCGAGGACGACATCCGTGTCGTGGCGGAGGTCGATCGCGGCGACGCGGTCCCGGCGGCCGTCCACGCCCAACGCCCCGACGTGATGGTGGCCGACCTCGACTTCGTCGAGGGAGTCGATCCCGACCGCCTCGGCCGGTGCCCCGTCCTGGTGCTGGCGCACCCGCAGCGGGCCCGCCGGCTGCGGGGCATCCTCTGCCCGACCAGGGCCGTCGGCATCCTGCGCAGTGACGCCGGCCCCCAGCGGGTCGTCGACGGGATCCGCCGGCTCGCCCGCCGGGAGCCCGTGCTCGACGCGGACCTCGTCGTCGCGGCGTTGCGCTCGGACGGCCCGTTGACCGAGCGCGAGACCGAGGTGCTGCGGCTGACCGCGGAGGGTGCGCCGGTCGCCGAGGTGGCGGTGTCGCTCGGGCTGACCCGTGGCACCGTCCGTAACCATCTCGGTCGGATCGCCCGTAAGGTCGGTGCGCGTACCCGGGTGGAGGCCGTGCGGATGGCAGGCGAGGCGGGCTGGATCTGACCGGCACCTTCCGCGCGACGGCGCGGGTTTCCGGCCCTGCCGTGGGGCGGTGACGCCGGCCGCGCGGGGTTCAGCCCAGCCGCGCCGAGGTCGCCTGCGGTGGCCCCACCGGGTCGTCCCAGCAGCCCACGAGCACCCGGTAGGTGGCTGAGCGGGCCACCAACTGCTCGTGCGTCCCCACCAGGGGCTCGTCGCCGTCGAGGACCAGCACCCGACCGGCCCGCAGCGCGGAGCTGATCCGGTGTGCGATCACCACGAGGCTGCCGGGCCGTCGGGCGAAGGCGGCCTCGACCGTCGCTTCCAGCGCCGGGTCCAGGTGGCAGGTCGCCTCGTCGAGGACCACCAGTGGGGCGGGTGCCAGCCAGGCGCGGACCGCCGCGATGAGCTGCCGTTCGCCGGCGGAGAGCAGGGCCGGCGCGACAGGTGCGCCGGGGCCGCCCAGGCGGGTCGCCAGGGGACGCGCGCCGAGCGTGTCGAGGGCAACCTCGAGCGTGTGGTCGTCGGCGTCCGGCCGGAGGTAGCGCAGGTTGTCGGCGAGGCTGCCGGTGAAGACGTACGCCTCCTGGGGCACCAGCACTCGCAGCCGGGCCAGGGCCGCCGGCTCGACCCCGGTGACCGTCGTGCCGGCCAGGCGGACCGTGCCTGCCTGCGGCACCACCAGACCGGCCATCAGCGCGGCAAGTGTGGACTTGCCCGCGCCGCTCGGGCCCACCACGGCGAGGTGGTCCCGGTCGGCGAGTGTCAGCGAGAAGTCCTGTAGGACGGGCCGGGCGCGGGGACCGTAGCCGAAGGTCAGTCCCCGAATCTCGACCGCCGGCGCGTGATCGACGGGGCCGGCGGGCGGTCGGCGGGGTGTCCGGGTGGCGAGGGCCGACGGGTTCCTGTCGTCGGAGACCGGGGAGGTCCGCAGGATGTTCTCGAGGGTGACCGCGTAGCGGAGCCCGCCACCGCCGATGCCCTGCACCAGGGCGTGCAGGGCGGGTTGCAGCCCGGTGGAGACGTAGATCAGCGCACCAAGCACCGCGCCCGCGCTGAGTCCACGCTCGACCAGCCACGGGGCGGCCACCAGGAGCACCAGCAGTGGCAGCCAACCGCCGATGCCGAGGCTGAGGCTGCGGATCGCCGCCATCCGGGCCAGCGTGCGTTCGGCGGCGGCCTGCGCCGACACCCAGCGCGCCACGTCGGCGGTGACGCGTGTCCGAGCGCCGCAGGCCAGCACGTCCCGGTGCGCGGCAAGCGCGGCCGCCGACGACTGGCCGAGCTGCTCGCCGGCCCGGACGTATGCGCGTTGGTGCGTGACCATCGCCGGCAGCGCGGCGAGGAACACGGCCACGCCGACGATCAGCGGCGCGGCGGCGAGCACCGCCACCACCGGTGCCAGAGCGAGTAGGCCGAGCAGGGCCGCGCCCGCGGCGAAGAGGAAACCGCGGGTCACCATCAGCAGTCCGGCGAAGGTGTCCCGGACGATTTCCATCTGGTGGGTCAGCCGGGTCACGGTGGCACTGTCCGCACGCCCACCCGCCCTGGTGGCGTCGCGCAGCGCACCCCGGACCACCCGGGCGGCCACCTCGTCGCGGAACGGCTCGACCACGGCGCCGAGACTCCGGTACGTCCGACCGGTGGCCACCGCGCCCACCAGCACGGCCACGGCGAGGGCCCCCAACCAGGCCAGGCCGGTGAGGAACCGCCCGGCCAGGAAGCCCTCGTCGACGGCGCGGGCGACCAGATAGCCGGCGAGCAGCGCGGGCAGCGATTCGACGAGCGACCAGCCGCCGAGTCTGGCGAGTTCCCGCCGACGCGCCCGCAGCGCCTGCCAGGTCACCCGCCGTACGCCGGGACGACTCACGACCCACCGCCGGCCGGCTGGAAGACCGCCCGGTAGTCCGGGTCCGCCCAGAGGTGTCGGTGCGTCGCCAGGCCGCGCAGCCGACCGCCGTCGAGCCAGGCGACGAGGTCGGCCGCCGCGGCCACCGCGGTCCGGTGGGTGACCACCAGGCGGGTACGCTCCCCGGCCCGCCCGAGCACCGCCTCGCTGATCCGGTGTTCGGTGGCGGTGTCGAGGCTGGACGTGGCGTCGTCCAGGATGAGCAACCGCTCGGCGGCGAGCGCGCGCGCCAGGCCGAGGCGTTGGGTCTCGCCGCCGGAGAGCGGTGTGTGCGCGAGCGGCGTGCGGTAGCCGTCGGGCAGACGGTCGACCACGTCGGCGACCGCCGCCATCCGGGCCGCCCGGAGAACCGCGGGCGTGGCCGGGCTCCGATCGGCCGGCGGCACCGCCACGTCGACCGGCAGCGCCAACCCGATCGCGTCGTGGACTGTCGCGCCGATCAGCACCGGCCGGTCGAAGGCGTACCCGACGGCTCGGCGCAGTGCCACCCCGTCGAGGTCCCGCAGCGGTACGCCGTCCAGTCGCACCTCACCGCCGTCGGGGTCGTGCAGCCGTCCCACCACCGCTGCCAGGGTCGACTTGCCGGCACCGGACGCGCCGACGACGGCCACGGTGGCACCGGCCGGCACGTCCAGGTCGATGCCGTCCAGGATGGGCCGGCCGTCGTCGGCGTACACGCAAACGCCGCGCAGTCGCAGGGCGCCGCCGCCGGGTGGAAGGGGCCGACTGCCCGCCGGCGTGGTGGGCTGCGTCAGCAGCTCGGCGACCCGGTGTGCTCCCGCGCGGCTGCGGACCAGGTGGTTCAGGGTGGCGAGCACCGCACCGAGCCCGGCGCCGATGGCCGCGTACCGGACCGCGGCGAGCAGTTGGCCGGGGGTGAGCCAGCCGGTGGTCACGGCGTACCCGCCCACCGCGATGACGCTCAGGTTCAGCAGCGGCGCCACGGCCGAGGTGCGCGCACCCGCCCGCGCCAGCAGTTGCCAGGTGCGCCGGCCGTGCCGGTCGAGTTCCGGCAGGGCCGCCAGCACCCGCTCCTCCTCGTGCCGGGCGGTGCCGGCGGCGGCGATGGTCCGGGCACCGGTAAGTGACTCCAGCAGTCGGCCGGCGATGGTGCCGAGCACCCGTTGGTACCCGGCGGTCGCGGCCGAGGCGTCGGCCACGAAGACCCGCATGAGGACGGCGAGCAGGGCGAGGCCGGCGAGGAGGGTGACCCCGAGGATCGGTTCGATGATGGCGAGTGCGACGACACTGCCGAGCGGGGGAAGCACCGCCACGGCGGCCAGGACCACGGCGTTGCCGGCCTGTCCCGCGTCGGCGGCCTGGCCGACCAGGCGGCCGACGAGGTCACCCACCGGGTGCCGGCGGGTGGCGCGGACGTCCATGGCGAACAGGTGACGCAGCAGCCGTTCGCGCAGCCCGGCGGTGGCGCGCGCCGCACCGAGCCCACTGGTCAGGTCGGTCAGGGTGTCGACGCCGATGAGGACGACGACCAGGCCGCAGGCGGTCACCGCCCACCACCGGGAGCCGCCGGCGAGGGCGGCGTCGACGGCGCGGCCGAGGACCGCGGGCAGCGACAGTTCGGCGGCCACGCCGAGCAGCGCGACCGCCGCGAGTCCCACGGTCCAGCCGCCGCCCGCCAGGACCGTCTGCCGGAGCAGTCTGTCCCCGGCGGCGAACGTCGGCATCTGTCCTCCCGTGGGTACGCGGTCGCCCTGGGCGGGTACGTCTACCCACCCAGGGCCCCACGTGTGCGTGGATCAGTTGCAGGTCGTGACGGAGAGCGAGCTGTCGCCGCAGAGCAGCAGGCTCGCCCGGCTGCCGCCACCGGTGCGGTCGGCCGGAGCCATCTCCAGGCCCTGGAGGTCCAGAAGTGCCATGTCGTTCACCTCCCTTCCATCCGTTCGCTGATCAGGTCGCCCTCGCTGTGGCGAGGGAGTCTCGTCGCGCCCGGCAGGGGCGCGAGGAAGGGCAGCACCGGCGGCTCGCCGCGCTGCGCGCTGGCCAGCGCGTACAGCACGCCGGCGGTGCCGGTGCCGAAATCCATGGAGAGCCGCAGCAACTGCTCGCCGGGGAACGCGGTTCCGTCCCCGTACGGCAGCGCGTGCCAGGCCAGCCGATCCAGTTGCGCGCGGAGTTCGCGGCGGTCGGCATCGTCGGTCGAGGCGGCGAGGTAGGCGATGATGCCGGCTCGGCCGGCGAAGAGCCCGGACTGTGCGTAGAACGGTGACCGTGCCGCACGGCGGATTCCCGCACTCGCCTCGGCGAACTGGTCGTCGGCCCGGTGCCGTAGGTACTGGTCCAGGACCAACCCGATTCCGACGCTGCCGTGCGCCAGGTAGGGCATGGTGCGCCAGCCCTCGTTGACCTCCAGCGCGCCGTCCGGGCGCAGCACGCATCGGCGCAGATCCTGACGCAGTGCGGTGGCGGCGTGTCCCAGCAGCTCGTCGTCACCACCGAGTTCGTAGAGCCGCACCAGCATCAGCGCCGGTCCGGTCCGGCCGCGCAGCAGCCCGGCGTACGGGTGGCGTCCGCCGCTGACGTCCGGACCCGGGTCGTCGATGAGCTGCCCGATGACCCGCTCAGCGGCCCGCTCGGCGGCGTCGTGCACCGACGCCTCTCCGGTA
Organism: Micromonospora sp. NPDC048835; assembly: GCF_040649995.1. Taxonomy (NCBI): domain Bacteria; kingdom Bacillati; phylum Actinomycetota; class Actinomycetes; order Micromonosporales; family Micromonosporaceae; genus Micromonospora; species Micromonospora sp. NPDC048835. The sequence goes on from NZ_JBEZGM010000026.1 coordinate 39,760, forward strand.
CGCGCGGCCATCTCGGCCAGGTTGAGCGCGATCCCGGACAGTCCGCTCGCCAGGCTGTGGTCGAGCCCGTCCAGGGGTTCGCGCAGGCAGATGTCGAGGACGTCGAGCGCGTCCTGCCGGCGGCCGAGGTGCTCGAGCGCGTAGGCGACGCCGTGCAGCCCGTCGTAGAAGCCGCAGCGGGTCCCGGACGGGGGTGAGGTCGCCCTCCGTACCAGCCAGTCTTCGTGCTCGGGCCACCGCCCGGCGCCGCTCTTGTCGAGCGCGTACAGCACTCCGGCCGCCCCGTGGGCGAGGTTGAGGCCGCCGCTGCGGAACTGCTCGATGTCACCGGGGAAGAGCCGGTCGTCGCGCTGGGCGGTGGCACTGGCCAGGATCGCCGTCGCCAGCCGGGCTGGTGTGATCGGTGCGGGGTCAGCCTCTTCCCGGTCCGCTGTGGCCCACGGCTCGCCGGTGATCTCCTCGACCGCCGGGGCGAGGAAGGACCTCGGCACCGGGAAGTTCGCGACGATGATGTCGGCCAGGTGCGCCACCTTCGCCGGGGCGAGCCGGACCAGCTGAGTCAGTGGCAGGAACAGGGCCAATCGCAGGCACGCCAGGGCGTACCTGTCGACCGCCGGCCCGCTGCGGTCCCTCGGTGCCGCGAAGCCCTGGTTGCGCAGCCCGGGTCGGCGGTGTCCGGCGATCGGGGCGGCCACCTCGAAGTCGACCAGGGCGACCCGGTCGTCCGGTCGGATCATGATGTTGAACAGGTGCAGGTCCCCGTAGACCAGGCCGCGCTCGTGGATCGCCGCCACGACGGCTTCGACCTGCTCGTAGGTCTGCCGAGCCCACCGGGCGTACGCCGCCCGGTCGTCGTGGGTCGCGTCGGCGTCGATGAGCGGGTACCTGTCGACGAGCACCTTGTTCAGCGGTCGGCCCTCGATGAATTCGAGCGCCAGGAAGCGGTGCTCGCCGAGGGCGAACTCGTCGTGCACCCGTGGCACCTGTGGCAGGTCGGCGAGTTGCCGGAGGGCCTGCGCCTCGCGGGCCAGCCGGGCGACGGCGTCGGTGCCGTCGGCGTCCAGGCCGGCGTGTGGTCGGGCCTCCTTCAGCACCACCTCGGTGTCGGTGCGCAGGTCCCTGCCCACGTACAGCCCACCACCGTTCGAAAAGTGGATCACCCGCTCGATCCGGTACGGCACCTCGTTGGTGCTGGTGTCGTTGCGGGCGGCCAGGTGGGGGCCGAGGAAGTCCGGCAGGGTGACCCAGGCGGGCACGTGGAAGACCGGCTCTCGGCGGTCCGGCACCAGCGCGCCGGAGTCGTCCTCGATCGCCGGAACCACCTGGCCGTCGGCGGCGTGGCAGTAGCGGGCGGCGAAGCCGCCGTAGCGCACGTAGACCGGGCCGGTGCCGTAGCGCAGGTCACTGAGGATGTACGGCCCGGACTCGCCGGTGAGCAGTTCGTCGAGTTCCTTGCAGGTCAGCTCCAGCTCCGCGTCGTCGCGGGGGTAGACCGTGACGAACTTGCCACTGGCGGCCCTGGCGGCGTACTTGGAGTTGCGCAGGAGCAGCGTGCGAGGCCCGCGCAGGAACTTGAAGGACAGTCCGCGGGGGACGCAGTAGTTCCAGACCGCGTCCAGCACCCGCTCGGCGTTCGCCAGGCCCGCCGAGACGTGGACCTTCCAGCCCTGCTGGGGCAGCGAGCCGCCGTCGGGGGCGTAGATCAGCCAGTCGTCGAGCGACTCGCGACGCCAACCGGGCGGCACCGGCCGGTCGGCGGCCGGGAAGACGGGTTGCGCGACGGCGCTGCCGAGCGAGTCGTAGAACAGCCGGTCCGCGGCGCAGTAGCTGTCGTACCGTTCGTCCACCGTCTCGCCGCCTCTCGAACTCGGCCGGCTGATGTTCCGGCGTTGCATCGAGTCTCATCGACGGGACGGGGTGCGCTCCAGTGCGCTTAGTCACCACGTGCGATGCGGGGCGCACAGGCACGCATGACATTAGTCAGGCCCACCCGGGTGACCGGGCCGAAATGATGCTGATGCTCGTCGATGTTGCCAGAGCCGCCCCAGACGTGTTGGAATGGCTCATATCGCCGCAGCGCGGGGGCAACCGCGCTGAGAACGGCCAGCACGGGAGCATCACAGCGCCGGCAGCGCGGCGCCTTGGCGGCCACCTGCCGGATCGCCGGGCCACCTCCACGGCGACGGGCATCGTGCCGGGCAGTCACCCTCGCCCGCCGTAGGTACACCCGGGCACGCGTCTGCGACGGCCCACGCGCGCGACGTCTGACCCACCGAGGTCGTCCGATTCGGTCTGCCAGCGCCGCAGAACCGCCTAACGAGGTGAGAAGCAACCATGGAGTCTGGAGAGAAGTCCGCACGGTGGTACGGAAACCGCTTCGTGTGGGTGGCCGTGATCCTGCTGGTGGTGTCGGCCGGCGCGTTCGTCCTGCTGAACCGGGCCGACCCGGAGTCGGAGCAGGCGGACCTGCAGACGCAGATCACGGCCCGGATGCGCACCACGCTCGAGAAGGCCGACCCGGGGCAGCACAACCACGCCGGGCACGGTGTCCAACAGGCAGCCGCCCAGGAGAAGCCGGCGGTGATCTGCGGGGTCCGGGTCTACGGTTACGAGCCGGCCGAGGTCACCTCGCTCGCCGACGTGCGGTCGGTCTACGGCTTCCACCTCTGCGGGATCGCCGAGAAGCAGCGCCCCTGGGACGTGGCGGTCAAACTGGCCGGTCCGGTGATCATGGACATCTCCACGAACCCGCCGGGCATCCAGGTGGTCGAGGCGACCGCCGAGGTCATGTTCATCGACCGGCTACGGCAGATGTTCCCACCAAAGTACGCGGATCTGGCGTCCAAGGAGGCGCTCGCCGAGTCGGAGATGCTCGACCTGCGCCGCCGGTACGACGCCGCCGCGGGCCTCTGACAACCGAGGTCAGCCGGCGGCGTGGCCGCCCCCGCACCGGTCGGGGCCGGGCCGATGCCGCGGCTCCGGACACTCCCGGTCAGCTCGATCCACATCCGACCAAAGATAGATGAGCATTGATATTTAGTCATCTAGATGTAACAGTGGGGCTTGGGAGCGTTCCCATTCCGACCCCCCGAGTACCGAAGAGCGGAGGATGAACAGTGCGTTCACACAAGCCCGATCAATCCGGTGGACGATCCCGGTCACCCGTCCGTCAGTCCCTCCGGGCGCTCGTCATGCTGTTCGCCATCGTGGCCGGCATGCTGCCCTTCGCCGGGGCAGCCCAGGCGCACGGCACCATCATCAACCCGATGACCCGCGCCTATCAGTGCTGGAAGACCTGGGGCAACCAGCACATGAACCCGGCTATGCAGCAACAGGACCCGATGTGTTACCGGGCGTTCCAGGCCAACCCCGACACGATGTGGAACTGGATGAGCCAGCTGCGCGACGGCCTGGCTGGCCAGTACCAGGCTCGCACCCCGGACGGGCAGCTGTGCAGCAACGGGCTGACCCGGAACGACAGCGTGAACCAGCCCGGAGCGTGGAAGACCACCACCATCAGTCGCAACCTCACGGTTCAGCTGTACGACCAGGCCAGCCACGGCGCTGACTACTTCCAGGTCTACGTCACCAAGCAGGGGTTCAACCCGGCCACCCAGAAGCTCGGCTGGGGCAACCTCGACCTGGTCACGACGACCGGGCGCTACGCGCCGTCGCAGAACATCTCGTTCAACGTCTCGCTGCCGTCGCGTAGCGGGAACCACATCCTGTTCGTGCTCTGGAGGGCGTCGCACCTGGACCAGACCTACATGTGGTGCAGCGACGTCAACATCACCTGATCGGCACGACAGACACCACCGCAGCACCACTCCGGCCCAGGGCTTGCCGCCCTGGGCCGGAGTGGTGCTGCGGTACTTCCCCATCCGCCCTGCCGCCACATATCGACCACATCGTGCAGAAGGTGCGAAAGTTCAAGGAAGAGCCAACTCCCGACAGCTGCGGCGGATTACCTCTACATAGGCTCTGAGCAGGGAATTCATCCCTGCACCCCCGCCGGCAACGGCGTCGGAATCCGCCGAGGAGTCCGGCGGTGCATCTGATCAAGGAAGTGCCTCTCATGCACCGCACGCTTCGCCGAGGGCTGCTCGCAGCAGCCACAATCGTCGCCGTCGGCATCGGGATCACCGCGACGCCAGTGACCGCCGCCCCAGCAATCCACAGCACAGCAGCGAGCATCCCAGCGCGCGGCCTGTCCTCGTTGGGCAGTGGGACCTGCACGCTGCTGTGGGACCTGCTGAACGCCGGAGGCCGCAACGGACTCGTCGCCATCGGTCTCACCGACGGTCAGCGGCTGATCAAGTTCGCCGCCAACCGCCCGGCCCTGGCCTGCACCATCGGCCTGGTCGACCTGCCTGGCAGCGAAGTGCTCATCGGCATCGACTTCCGCGTCCAGGACGGAACCCTCTACGGCGTCGGCAACAACGGCGGCATCTACACGCTGAACACGCGCACCGCGGCGGCCACGAAGGTCAGCCAACTGACCGTCGCGCTCAACGGAACGTCGTTCGGCGTCGATTTCAATCCCGCCGCCGACCGACTCCGGATCATCAGCGACACCGGCCAGAACCTGCGCCACAACGTCAACCCCGGCGGCACGACCCTTGTCGACGGCCCCCTCACCTACCCGCCCAGCACCGCCGCCGTCGGTGTCACCGCTGCGGCGTACACCAACAACGACCTGAACCCCGCCACCGCCACCACTCTGTTCGACATCGACACCAGCCTCGACCAGGTCGTCCTCCAGTCCCCCGCCAACTCCGGGCAACTCGCCGCCACCGGGGCACTGGGAGTCAACGCCAATCTCCAGGCAGGTTTCGACATCCACAGCTCGTTGAGTGGTGACCGTGCCTCGGCAAACAACGCCTACGCCGTACTCAACGGCCTCGCCGGCTCCCGGGTCTACCGGGTCGACCTCCTCACCGGCGCGGCGCAGGCGACCGGTGTGTTCAGCGGCCATGTGGTCGTCGACCTCGCACTGCTCCTGCGACAGTGACCATCGGGTGAGGGTGTCGGGCCGCACCCTCCCCCGCCGCGTCAGCCGAGGCGGATGCTTGCGAGGACCAGTCGTTGGAAGGGCTCCGTCTCGTCCCACTGGCTGTCCACTGGACCGTCGACAGACTCGCCGCCGTCACCGCCGCCGGATCCCCGGTGTCGAAGATCGACAGACCGAATCCGCCGAGCATGACCCGGCCGTCGTCGGCGAGCAGCACGTTCTGCGGCCGGACCTCCCGGTGCACCACTCCCCTCGCGTGGGCGGCACTCAGTGCGGCGATCAGGTGCAGACCGACCCGCACCACCTCGGCCGGCGCCAGCGGACCGTCGCTGGCAACCGTCTCGGACAGGGAGCGGGACGGTACGTGCTCCATGACGAGCCACAGGTGACCATCGGTGCTCAGCACGTCCCACATCCCGACCACACTCGGATGCTCCAGACCGGCCAGGCCGCGCACCTCCCCGAGTGTCCTCTCCCGCAGCCGGGACCGTGCGGCGTCGCTCACCCAGCCGGGAAGGATGATCCGTTTGACCGCGACGTGCCGGTCGAGCACCTCGTCGCGGGCCAACCAGACGCCCCCGCTGGTCCCCGTTTCCCCGATCAACCGGAGCCGGCGGTACCGGCCGGCGAGCAGCTCGTCATCCATGTACGGGATTCGGAGCGGTCCACCGTCCGGATGGGTGGGTGACAGCAGCAGTCAGGACTTGGGTGGCGGACAGGGCCGGGCCGGCCGCCGATCTGCCGGCGGCCGGCCCACGTCAGATCAGGTCGACCGTTCCCACGATTTGGGTGGGGGCGGCGGAACCGCCGACGGGCTCGTTGGACACCCCGAACGTGACCGCCTCGCCGACCGGGCCGATGACCGCGGTCGAGGCGCTGCCTCCCTCGGCGACCTGTCCCACTTTGCGGGGGTCACCAGCACGAATGAGCCACAGCTCGTAGATGCGTCCGGCACCGGGCGAGGGCAGGTCGCGCAGCAGCACCACACCACGGTCGCGGTCGCGGGAGACCACGATGGTGGCGGCACCAGCGGGCTGCAGGGACCGCTCGAACACCCGGGCGTCCGGGGCGTTCAGGACGGCGGCGATCTGCCGGGCCTGCTCGCTGCTGGCCTGCTCGTCGCTGATCCGATCGTTGGTGACGGTCCAGGTGACCGCGCTCGCGCCGGCGGCCACGAGGACGGCCGCGGCGGCGGCCACGGTGAGCTGTCGCCACCTGCCCGCGTTCCGTCTGCCGCTGGCACCCGCGGCGCTGACGCGCAGTTGCGGAGTCCGGGCCGCCTGGGCGAGGGTCCGCTCCCGCAACCCCGGCGGCGTCGCCTCGACCGCAGTGTCGTCGGCGAGGCGCGCCACGGTCTCCCGCAGCTCGGCCACCTCGACCCGACACGGCTCGCACTCGGCCAGGTGCCGCTCGAACGCAGCCCGTTCGACGTCGTCGACCGCGTCCAGGACGTACGCGCCCGCGAGGGTGTGCACATCGGCGCTCATGCCCGTCCCTCCATCTCGATGCCCAGGCAGTCGCGCATCCGGATCAGTCCGTCGCGCATCCGTGTCTTCACCGTCGGCAGGGGTGTCTGCAACTTCTCGGCGACCTCTCGGTAGGTGTGACCGCCGTAGTAGGCCAGGGTCACCGACTCCCGCTGCACCGGTGTCAACCGGCCCAGGCACCGCCGGACCTGTTCGCGCTCCAACCGGGCGGTGACATCTTCGACCACCTCGTCGTACGGGATGTGTGTCTCGGTCGCGGCGACCTGCTGGGTGCGGTTGGTGCGGGCCTGTTCGGAGCGCACCCGGTCCACCGCGCGACGATGCGCCATGGTGAGGATCAACGCCGACGTGGAGCCTCTGCCGGAGTCGAAGCGGCCGGCGGTACGCCACACCTCGACCATCACCTCCTGCGTCACCTCCTCTGCCTGCGCCGGATCGCGGAGGACCCGCCGGGCCAGCCCCAGGACCTTGCCCGCCATGGCGTCGTACAGCGTGGCGAACGCCGCCTCGTCGCCCCGCGCCACCCGCAGCAGCAACTCGTCGACGCTCGGAGGGCTCGTGGTGTCCTGCGGCACCGATCGCAATCGCCGCCCCTGCTCCGGGTCACCGCTCATTCTCGGCATGTCCTCTCCTGTGCTGGTGACTGTCCGGTGTGCCGCCGCACTCGTACTCAGGCGGGGTGAGTGTGGGCGAGGCGCGCGTAGACGATCACATTGTCGCGGTAGTGCTGGGTGCTGTCGTCGAACTCGCCGCCGCAGGTGATCAGGCGTAGTGCCGCGTGATCGGTCGCCCCATACACCTCGGCGGTGGGGAAGCGGTCCTTCGGGTGCTGCTCCACCCGGGTGACGGTGAACATCGCGGTGCTGCCGTCCCGACGGTCGACGGTGATCCCGGCGCCGACCGGCAGCTTGCCCAGGTCGAAGAACGTGCCGCGGCGACCCTTCCAGTTGACGTGCCCGGCCAGCACGGCCGGGCCGAGGGCACCGGGCGTCGGTGCCTTGGTGAACCAGCCCACGTCGGTGGCGCTGTCGGGAACCTGCATCGCACCATCCGCCTGCAGGCCGAGGGCGACGATCGCGGCGCTGACCCGCAGCGACGGGATCGACACCCGCGTCGGCGGTGAGCCGGCCATCAGCGGTCCCGAGGTCAATTCGCCCGGCCTGGTGGCCGGAGCAGGTGACACCTCAGCGGCGGGTGCCGCGGCGGACGTGTCGGGTCGGGGTGGGTTTCCGCCCTGCTGTGCGATCGCGACACCGATCGTCAGGGCCGCCGTCACGGTGAGGACGCCAGCCGTCGCCAGGAGCGCGCGGCGCCCCCCGCGACGACTGGCCGGCACTGGTGCGTCACCGATGTCCATCACTGGTGCCTCCGGGTCAGCGCTCGCCGGCGAGCCGGCGGCGCACGGCGACCGCACCGGCGGCGCCGAGCAGCGCGAGACCACCCACGGCGTACATCCCCATCGGCGATCCGCCGGACGTGCTGCCGTCGCCGGTGGCGACACCTCCCGCGGGTACGGAGCCGGCGGCCGCGCCGCTGACCATGCCGCACGTCGCGGGGTCGGTGGCCTCGGCGGGGATGCCATTGACACCGACGGACTTGGCGAACGTCGACTCCCCGAGCGCTTCCATGTCGTACTTGCCGTTCTTGTTGGCGTCGATGCCGTGCTGCACGAGGTGCAGATCCTTCAGGTGCTCGATCGTGCCCTTGGGCAGGTCCGCTGCGGGGATCGTGCGCTCGTAGTTGAGGTTGCCCCCCGCGTCGGCCTTCGGCATCCGGTCCACCGCCAGGCCGCTGGCCTTGGTCGTGTCACCGGTGGTGGTCAACGAGATGAAGATGTCCCCGTACATCTTGAGGCCCTCTTCGGTGCTGACGTAGCCGTTACCGTTGGTGTCGGCGGACTTGTCCGGGCAGTGGAAGTCCATGCCGTTGGCAGCACCGTGCACGTGCTGGGCGTGCGGAGAGTTCGGCGTCATGCCCGTGGACCGGATCATGATCTTCAGGTCGCCGCCGCTGGTCGCGGTCAACGTCGCGGTACCTGTCGCACCCGTTTCGTTAAGGTCCTGTAACTGGACCTGCACGCTCTCGTCAGCGTGCGCGACGCCCGGAAACGCGAGGACCAGCGCGGCTGCGGGCACGGCAAGCAGGGCTCGGGACAATCTCACAACAAATCTCCGTCTCCGCCGGGGTGCGGCGTCGATGCTCAGGTGCTGTCGTGAGGGATTCGTCGCCCCTCGTGCAGCGGATTGGTGCAGATCCCGCCCGGACGGCCGGCCCGTTGGACGCGCCAGGTCAGGTGATGGTGACGGTGGTGCTGTGCCAGCCCGTCGCGCCGTCCGGGAAGGGCGCGGCCCGTTCGTCGGTCTGGGTGGCGCCGGTGGCATCGGTGGCGCGCACGCGCAGGGTGTGGCTACCGGGTGTGGCGTCCCAGCGGTAAACCCACTGCCGCCACAGGTCCGGTGACGGGCCGTCGGCGAGACGGGCCTGCCGCCACGGCCCGTCGTCGATCCGCACCTCGACAGCGGTGATCCCACGACGTTGGGCCCAGGCGACACCGGCGATCATGACGGGACCACCGCGCCGTCGGGCGAAGGGTTTCGGGGTGTCGATGCGGGATGCGGTCTTCACGGGAGCGTCGACGGCCCAGCCGCGTTGCACCCAGTAGGGGTCGAACGCGTCGAAGGTGGTCACCCGCATGGAGGTGAGCCACTTGCAGGCGCCGACGTAGCCGTAGAGGCCGGGTACGAGCATGCGCACGGGGAAGCCGTGCTCCAAGGGGAGGGGCTCGCCATTCATCGCCACGGCCAGGAGCGCGTCGCGGCCGTCGAGGATCGCCTCCAGCGGGGTGCCGATGGTCAGGCCCTCCACGGAACGGCTCACGAGCTGGTTCTGCCCGGCGCGGATGCCCGCCTCGCGTAGCAGCGGGGCCAGGAAGATTCCCGTCCAGCGGGCGGTGCCGATGTAGGGACCACCGACTTCGTTGGAGACGCAGTTCAGGGTGATGTCGCGCTCGACCACACCACGGGCGAGGAGGTCGTCGAATGTCCAGGTACGGGGCCTGTCGACCGCTCCATCCAGGGTCAGCCGCCAGGTCCGCACGTCGACCTGCGGGACGGTGAGGGCGGTGTCGACCCGGTAGAAGTCCCGGTTGGGGGTGAGGAACGCCGAGACCCCATCCACGCCGGCGGAGACGCCGCCGGGTAGCGGCGGCGCGGGTCGTCCCGGCGGTGGTATGCGAACGCTCGCGCGGGACCGGGTGCCCACCGCGCTGCGGCGACCGACAGTCTGACCAACGGCCGCCGTAGCGCCTGCGGTGACCGCTGCCCCCGCCGCCGTGACCAGAAACTGGCGGCGGTTGAGCAGCCGGGGCCGGCCTCGGTCCGGAACCAGGACCGTCTGGGCCGCGCGCACCACCACCAGCATCGTGGCCGCCCCGATGCCGGCACCCGACAGCACCGGCAGGACGTCCACGGGTGTCGCCGTCGGACGGGACAGGACGGCGGCGGCACCGACGGCGGCGAACGCGACGAGACCGGCCAGACCGTAGCGGCGTCGTCGTAACGCCGCCGCGCCGAGCAGAACCGCGCCCAGGGCCAGCAGGGCGTAGACGCCGCCGAGAAGCGCCAGCTTGTCGTTGGTGCCGAAGGTGCGGATGGCGAACGCCTTGACCGGTTGCGGTGCCAGGTCGACTGCGAGGCTGCCGACTGCCAGCACCGGGTCGGTGGCCGGATCGACAAACGCCGCGACGAGATGCGCCACGCCGAGGGCAACCCCGGCGGTCAGCACGCCAACGACGAGGCCGCGGGCGGCGGTCACGCCTCGGGGCGGCCCCGGCCGGCGGGTCGCCGACCGGGGCTCGATGATGGTGGGCACCGTCAGCTCTTGGGCATCAGGACGGTGTCAACGATGTACACGGTGGCGTTTGCAGTCGAGACGTTCCCGCAGACCACCATCGAGGTGTCGTTGACGGTGAACGACGTGCCACTGCCGGCCACCGTGACGTCGTCGCCCTGCAGGGTCTTGTGGGTGCCGGTCAGGGTGTCCGGGGACAGCTGGGTCGGTACCACGTGGTAAGTCAGGATCTTCTTCAGCATGGCGTCGTCGGCCAGCACCTTGTCCAGGTCGGCCTTCGGAATCTTGGCGAAGGCGTCGTTTGTCGGTGCGAACACCGTCACGCCCTGCGCGCCGTTGAGCGAGTCCACCAGGTTGGCCTTCTTGACCGCCGTCACCAACGTCGACAGCAGCGGGTTACCGGACGCGGCGGTGGCCACCGGCACCTTCGCCATCGCCTCGAAACTGCCCGGGTTGGACGGATCGGTCGGCACCCCCGCGCACCCGGAGCCGAACTGACCCGACATCATCGTCGACGGCGAGGCCATCGGCGTACCGGCCGACGTGCTCGGCGCGCCGCTGGCGGTGCCCTCGCTGTCGGTGCCGCCACACGCGGACAGGGCCAGCACAGCGATTACGCCGACCATGCCAAACAGGCGCCGTTTCATACGAACTCCTCGGATACTTGTACTCGTTTGCTGCTGTCATCAGGCATTCGACGCCGACCCGCAGAAGGATGGGTACAAGATCGGAGATCAGACTCCGTCGCCCGCGGTGGCGGCGCGCAGCTCCTTGAGCACGTACGTGGCGGCCTTCTCGACGACGCGGACGCCCTCTTTCTGGCTCACGTGATGGTCGGAGAGCACCGCGATCAGCCAGTCATGGCGGGCCTCGACGACCCGGCCGATGCTGTTGACCAGCCAGCGACCGTTGTCGACGTCGACGGTGTCCCAGCCGTTCTTGACGTAGACCGAACGGTTGCCGGCCTCCCGCGCCGCGGTGATCCCCCATCGCTGCTCGGGGATCACCTGCTTCATGAGATCCATGACGAATTCACGGTCCTGCGGGGTCAGCGGTCCCGTCGGCGACGTCAGCGCGGTCAGCAGACGAAGCTGGTCGGCAGCCGTGGTCGTGGTGAGTCCCCAGTGCGTGTTGGGTTTGGTCTCCCGCAGACCGAGAGCACGGTTCGCGGCGGTGAGGCCACTCGAGCCCCCGATCTTCTGCCACAGGGCGACCGCCGCAGCGTTGTCACTGGACACGATCATGTCCTCGGCCAACCGCCGGGTGCCCGACCCCAGGGCCTTACCCTGCGATCTCTGGCGCAACAGGAGCGCCGCGAGAATGTCGACCTTGACGATGCTCGCCGTCTCGAACCGTCTGACGCCGACCGTCACCGCGGCCGACCCCTGCCGGTCCAGTGCCGCAACCGCCAGATGGCCGTCGTACCGCCGCACATACGCCTCGATCCGCGTTCTCGCCTGGTCGATCCGGTCGATGGCCGGCGTGGTGGGGATCGGACTGGCCGGGGAAGGGCCCTGCGACGCACCGACGCCGGCACCGTCCTGGCCGCGGGTGGCACCGAAGGCGGCAGTCGCGACGCCGGCAAGTGACATGGCGGCCGCGGAGACGACCCAGCGGCGCGACACCCGCCGACCCTTCCACTCAGCCAAGGCGAGCCACCGCCTTCACCGCGGCCGAGTCCACCGCGACCCGGCCGACCCGATCGGGCAGGCTGAGCGTCGAGACCGTCTCGCCTCGTCTCAGCACCACGAAGTACGTGACGGTACTCGGAACGTCAGCGTGCTCGATGCGTCCGCGAACGAGCATGCCCACTCCCCCCGCATAGTGTGGATCGACGACGTCGAACGAGACCTGGGACCCGTGGACCCGGTAGCTCGCGCACCTCAGCAACACCCGACGGACGTCGTCGACGGTCCGCTCCGCCCACCCGGGCTCGTACGTCTCGACGACGTGGTGGGCGCGCGCCGAGCTGTCCGAGGGTCGGTAGTAGCGCTGCACCGCACCGCGCCGGTGCGACTGGGCCGGGTAGTCGCTGCTTCGATAGGTAGGGCAGTCGCTCTGCTCCCACGGCCACGGCGGCAGACCCGTTCGCGGGGCCTCCTCGCGCCAGTCCGAACCCAACTCGTCCGCGCCAAGCAACATGCTCGAATCGCCCTGATCCGCGGTGGCGGTGTGCCGCTCCTCGGGCCCGACTGCGGGTTCCCACCGCTGGCACCCGGCCAGCACCACCAACGCCGACAGGACCGCCGGCACGACAGCGACCGCGCCACGGCGCGTCCTCCTGCCCGACACGGACACCACGACCCTCCCCCAGCTCAGATACTCGCCACCGCTGGTCCCTATCCAGGCGACGACGGGTGGTGCACCGATCGCCGCCGCCGCGGAACGGGCGCGGCGGTAGCCGGTCGGCGACCCGACCCCACCGGGGCCCGCCGCACCACGGCCGCAGACATGGCCGGTCAATGGCATTCCTCGGCGAACAACTCCGAGCGGGTGTCACCGAGGACCTCGCGCAGGCGGTTGAGGGAGCGCATGCTCTGGCTCTTGACGACGGCCGTGGAGACGCCCACGACCTCGGCGGTCGCCTCCACGCTCAGGTCGTCCCAGTAGCGCAGAACGATGATCGCCCGGTCCCGCAACGGCAGGGTGGCGACCGCGTCCAGCAACGTCATGCGCAAATCGACCGGATGTTCCTCGCCCCGGTCCGGCGGCGCCGACATCGCCAACTCCCGGCTGGAGCGCCGCCGCTGCTGGTCGATCATGCAGCGCAGCAGCACCTTGCGGGCGTACGCGTGGGGGTCGTCGGCCCGGCGGACCCGCCTCCAGTTGGCGTACACCTTGGCCAGCGTCGTCTGGGTGAGGTCCTGGGCGAAGTGCCAGTCGCGGCACATCAGGAACGCGGCGTCGCGCAGGCGGCCGGCGGCCGCCTGCGCGAACTCCACGAAGTCTTCGTCAGCCATTCGACCGGGCCAGCGTCGAGAACCTCTTGGCACCGTTGAGGACGAACTCGGCCGGCAGTTCCGTCCCCCAGCTCGGGTTGGCGGCGATCTCGGTCGCCTCCTTCACGGAAAGGACGGACGGTGCCGGCGACGTCCCCTTGCCGTCCCAGAACAAACAGGTGGCGATCGTCAGATCGATCCGGAGGCCAGCGCGGTGGTGCACGGTGACCACCTTGTTCTGTACGCAGTTGTCGGGCATCTCGGTCAGCTCCACCGTTCCCAGCGGCGGGTCACCGCCAACGCCGTCCCGGTAAATGGCGAGTCGCAGCATGCCCGGCCCGTAGCCGCGGTCCAGGTTGAGCTGAACGAACGGCATGCCAGGCCTGGCCGCGCTGCTCCGCAGGCTCATATAGCCGCTCGTCGTTCCCCCGGGTAGCAGGCGGGTCAACAGGTCCAGAGCACCCTGCGGTGTGGTGGTCCGCAGTTCACCACCCGGACCCGCACCGATCCGCACGGTGTCGACCACCGAGGTCGTGGGCGTCGGCGACACCAACCCACGCGGATTCACATCCTGCTTCGCGCCGCCACCCAGCAGCCCGCCCGAGGTGTCAGCCGGGGACCCGGGTGGGGACCCGGACGGGGCTGGTGTGGGGGCGACAGGCCCACCCGGCGCACCGACCGTCGTACCCCCGGACTGGCCGGTGTCATCCGCACCGAAGCCGAGCGGCCCGGCGGCCAGACCGATCACGAGCAGCATCGCCAACGCCGATCCGCCGGCGGCGGCCTGTGCCAGGCGGCGCCGGCGGCGCAGGCGGCGGCCCTGCACCACCGCCTGCTGGACCAGCTCGCCCAACGGCGGGGCCGGGTACCGGGCCAGATCGTCCCTGAAACGCCCACGGACGTCGCCCATGTCCCGTACCCCTCCCCAGCCGACCGCCCTGAGCGGCGATCCGTCACCTACCTGACGCAGTGGCCTGCCGACTTGGTTACCGCCTTCCGGCGTGAATTTTCAGCCGACCAAGCCCGGCCGGCGCGACCGTCTCCGCAGGTGAGTGGCCATCTGCGGAGAGTCACGCAAGGGTGCGAGCCACAACCCGTAGAGCGTCCTAGGAGGTTAGGTTGTCCACGGCCGACCGCCGCCACGCACCACAGACCCTCAAGATGATCATGGTGCCCGCCGGACCCCGCCCCTCCGCGCCGCGCCCTCGCCCCGCCCTGCCCTCGCCCTCGCCCTGCCCTGTCCCGCCCCGCCGATCATGGAGTTGTGGTGGGGGACAAAGTCCATGAGTAGCGCCAAATCAGGCACCACAACTCCATGATCGGCGGGGTGGCCCGCGATCTTGCACTTACTGTCCCGACGCAAAGGGCATTCCAGGCTTATCGACGACCGAAACTGCAAGATCGGCGCGGGCGCGGGCGCGCGCGGGCGCGGGCGCGGGCGCGGCGGAGCGCGGGCGCGGGCGCGGCGGAGCGCGGGCGCGGGCGCGGGCGCGGCGGAGCGCGGAGCGCGGACGCGGGCGCGGCGGAGCGCGGAGCGCGGACGCGGGCGCGGCGGAGCGCGGAGCGCGGACGCGGGCGCGGCGGCGCTGTGGTCAGGGGCGTAGCCACCACGGGCTGGTGTACGCCACCGCGAAGTCGTTGCACGGGTGACCGGCCGGGCCGGGAGTGCCGTTGGGCAGGGACGGGTCGGAGATCCGGAGAACCACCCAGTCGCCGTCGTTGACATCGAGCGGCACGGTGAAGGCGGTGACCTGACCGTTGACGGTGTCGATGACGTCGACCACGGTCGGCGTCGAGGTGCCGGGGCGGAGAACCTGGATTCGCAGGGGTTTGCCGTCCCAGGCCGAGCCGCGGTCCAGATCCAGCAGGAACCGCACGTCGCCGGAGGTCACGTTCAGCACGCCACCCATGCGTACGCCATTGGCCGTGGCGTCCACCCGCAGCCCTGACACGCGGGTGGCGAAGGATCGGCGGGCGGCCATGGCCTCGAACACCGCGGCGCGGGTGTTCTCGGCGACCCACAGGCCGCTGCGACCCTTGCCCTCGTGGAAGCCCCAGGTGGTGCCGTGCTCGTCGGTGACGCCGGTCAGCGCGGGCCGCCAGCCGGCGTTCAGGCAGGCCACCAGCGGTGACGTCACGCCCGACGACCAGCCCTCGAAGAGGAAGTCGTCGGTTCGGTTGAACATCTCCAACCCGACGAGCTGGTCGCGCGCGGCGGCGTTGAAGGAGAAGTTGTTGAACCGTCCCGCCTCGCGGCCGGGGTGGTTGAAGCTCGCCAGACCCCCGGGGCGCCCGGTGAGCCAGTTGTAGAGGCTGCCGGGGCTGCCGGCCCGCAACAGGTCGGCGAACTCGGAGGTGTTCCAGACGTTGATGTGCCCCTGCAGGGGATGCGACCACTCGAAGCCGCGAATGGCGGTGAACTGACCCGGGTCGTTGGCGGCGTTTGCCAGGTCGCCGGTGGTCCGCCACTCGGACGAGCTGACCCCGTCGATGGCGAAGAGCGTCGCGTGGTCGGTCAGCGCGGCGACGTCCAGACCGGCCTCGCGCATGGAGGCGAACGCGGCCTCGGCGCTGCCGTCACCGTCCGACATCACCGTGTGGTTGTGCATGTCGGTGTGGACCAGTGTGGTGCCCTGGGTGATCAGAGATGTCCGACCGGCGCCGACCGCCGCGGTCGGGGCGCCGGCGAGCGTCGTGTGGGCTGCCCGGGCCGCGGTCGGGAGCGCGGCGAGCATCAGCGTCCCGCCGGCACCGGCCAGCAGCGCCCGCCGAGCGAAGCCGGCGGGAACATCGACCTGGCCGTACGGCACGTCGTCGTCGGGTCGGCGGTCGTGGTGGCAGTGGTGTGGGTGATGAGCAGTCATGGATATATAGGTATGGATGGAGCTGACGGGCATGTCACGCCGAGTCGTCGCGCAGGCGAACAGTAGCGGACAGCCGACACCCGAACCCGATGTAGCTGACTGTGACTGACGCATGACCACGCGCACACTCCTCCCCGAGACGTTCCCGTCCACTGGAGGAAAAGATGCGTCTTCGATCGTTCGTCACCGCAGCGCTGGCAGCCGTCCTGGCCGCCGGCGCACTCGCGCCGCCGGCCCCGGTCGCGGCGGCCACCGCCGACCGCTGGGGGTTCGCGTACGTCAAGGACCCGACCGTGCCCGTCTGGACCGTGCTGGACACCAGCCGGCAGTGGGGCAGTTGGAAGGCCGCGTTCCCCGCCGCCTGGGCCGACGGCATCAAGCTCGCACCCGGCCGGTTCCAGGTTCGTTTCCCGCAGGTGGGGGCCAGCTCACGAGGCGTGCCACACGTGACCCCGGTGAACCGGACCGGTCACTACTGTGAGGTGGTCCGCTGGTTCCAGTCCGGCGCCGACGAGATCGTCGACGTGCAGTGCCACAAGCCGGGCGGCACCCGCGAGGACACCCCGTTCACCGTGCTCTGGACGACCAGCTCGGGCGTGCTGCCGGCCGGCACCTCCCACGCGTACGTGCAGTGGAGCAGCGGCGTCGTGGTGCAGTCGTACAACTCCACGGGCGTGGTGAACACGGTCGGACCGGTGGGCGTCGGGCAGTACCTGGTCCGGCTGGCCGGGGTCGGGCTTGCCGGAGTACTCGCCGGCAATGTGCAGGTCACCGCCGTGCAGCCGAACGCCGGTCCCCGCCGCTGCAAGGTCTACTCGTGGAGTGCGGTCGGCAGCGAGGTGCAGGTGTACGTCTTCTGCTTCGACCAGGCCGGTGCGTTCGTCAACACCGACTTCGCCCTCTCGTACCACCGTCGGCGGCCGGTGATCGGCTCCCTCGGGCCGCCGTCGTACTTCGGCTACCTGGGCACGGCCGTCGGCGGACCGACAAACGACAACTCGGTGCTCGGCGTCGGCGCGAACACGGTGGCGCCGTTGGTGCCCGCCGGCCGCTACCTGGCGACCTTCCCGCAGGTCGGGCTCAAGGAGACGCACGCCCAGGTGGTGGCGCAGGGCAGCGGTAGCAACTACTGCCACCTCACCCAACCCTGGACGTACACGACCAACGCCGACGTCGACGTCATCTGCTTCGACAACGCCGGCGCGGTCACCCCACACCGGTTCCTGGCCACCTTCACCTCCCGCCTCTGACGCCGGGTCTGCCGGCGGCGACCGTTCCCGTCGCCGCCGGCACGACGAAGGCGAGCACCATGCGGTGCTCTGCGGGCCGTCCGTGTCGGCGGTGGCCGGTCGCAGTCGTACGCAACTGGCGCGGCGGTGTCGCTCAAGGCACGCGAGCGCGGGTGCTCGTGGGAAACCGGGTGTCCAACCGGCCTGGCGGGTGGCTAGCGTACGCGGATGAGCACTGGCCCGATGGCGGGACTTAAGCTGCTGTTCCGCACCGACCCGGGCGAGTTCCTGGCCGCCGCGGGTGACTACCTGAGCGCCGATCCGGTCGTCAGCACTGTCGTGACCACCGTCGCACACCGACTGGTGTCGCAACAGGCCGAGGGGGTCTCACCGCCCGATCACACCTGGTGGTTGGAGGTCCGCGACGACTCCGGTGCCGTGGTGGGTGCCGGGATGCGCTCGGCGCCGTTCGCCCCGTACCCGCCGTTTCTGCTGCCCATGCCCGACGCGGCGGCCGTGGCGCTGGCCCAGGCACTGCACGAGCGCGGGGAGGAGGTGCTCGCGATCAACGGGGCCCTGCCCGCCGTCGAACTGTGTGCCGCCGAGCTGACCCGGCTCGGCGGAGGGCGAGTCCAGGTCACCCAGCACATCCGGCTGCACGAACTCGGCGAGCTGACGTCCCCACCACCGGTTCCCGGCAGCCTGGTGGCCGCGACCGAGGAGGACGTGGACCTGGTCACCGAGTGGTTCGTCGCGTTCGTGGGCGACGCCGACGAACAGGCGGGCCGCCGGCGTGGCACCAGTGCGCACGAGACGCCCGACCACGCCGAGATGCTGCGCCGCCTCCGGGCCGGACGGCTGTGGTTCTGGGTCGACGAGGCCGGGGAGCCGGTCCACCTCACCGGTGCCAACCCACAGTCGTTCGGGGTGGCTCGGGTCGGCCCGGTGTACACACCGCCGGGCCAGCGGGGCCGGGGGTGGGCCAGCAACGCGGTCGCCGAGGTCTCCCGGCGGATCCAGGCCGAGGGTGCGCGGGCCTGCCTGTTCACCGACCAGGCCAACCCGACCTCGAACAAGATCTACGCCGCCCTCGGCTACCGGCCGGTCGTCGACATGGCCAACCTGGTCATCGTTCGCTGACGACCAACGTCGCGCGACATCCAGGCCGACCCGCCGACCGTACCGGTATTGGTTGGGCGGCGTTATCGCTCACATCGATGAACTACGATGGCGTGGACCCGACAGAGGAGTGCGCCATGACTATCACCGCTCGAATCCGCCGCAGATCGGCTCTCGTGCTGGGTCTGGTGGCTGCTCTCCTGGTCACGTCCACCGCGCCGGCGTCCGCGCAGTTCGTCAGCATCAGGAACCCGGTGATCTCGCAGCGCGCCGACACCGCCATCTACAAACACAGTGACGGCTACTACTACATGACGGCGTCGGTGCCGGACTACAAGCGGGTGGAGCTGCGCCGCGCCACCACCCTGCAGGGCCTCGGGACGGCCACCACCACGAACGCGTTCGTGGCGCCGTCCAGCGGCGCGCTCAGCGGATGGATCTGGGCACCCGACATCCAGTACTACGACGGTGCCTGGTACCTGTACTTCTCCGCCTCACCGAACACCGCCCGGTTCGACCAGCGGCTGTACTGGATCCGCAACACCTGCGCCAACCCGATGACATGCTCCTGGAGCGCTCCGCAGCGCTTCAACACCGGCTGGGAGTCCTTCCAGCTCGACGCGGCGACCTTCGTCAACCGTGGGGTGCGCTACTTCGCCTGGGCGCAGGACAGCCCGTCCACGAACTACAACAGCCACATGTACATCGCCCGGATGAACGGCGCCACAGGCATCACCGGTCCGGCGGTGGAGATCGCGCGGCCCACCTACGACTGGGAGCGGGAAGGCGTCGCCGGCGTCGTCGAGGGTCCGTCGCCGCTGGTGAGAAACGGCCGGGTCTACATCGCCTACTCGGCGTCGGCCACCGACTCCCGCTACAAGCTCGGCCTGCTGTCCGCACCGGACACCGCCGACCTGCTCAACCCGGCGTCCTGGTCCAAGCGACCGAACCCGGTCTTCCAGACCGCAAACGGTGTCTACGGCCCCGGCCACGGCAGCTTCGCCGTCGCCGAGGACAACACCACCGACATGCTCGTCTACCACGCCCGGGACTACGCCAACCCCACCCCGGACGCGCTGACCGACCCCAACCGGCACACCCGGATGCAGCAACTGCACTGGCAGGAGAACGGCGACCCGTTCTTCGGCCAGCCCATCCCGAGCGGCGTGACGAACCCCGGCATCCGAGGCCAGTTCAGCAACCGATGCGTCGACAACTACAACCGCGACACCACGCTCGGCGCGCTCGTACGCCTCTACGACTGCAATGGTGGCACCGCTCAGCAGTGGGAGTTCACCTACCGCGCGGCGGGCAGCTATTACGAGGTCCGGAACCGCAACACCGGCACCTGCCTCGACGACCTCAACGCCAGCACCGCCGCCAACGCCGACGTCGGCCTCTACACCTGCAACGGCTCGAACGCCCAGCGGTGGACCTTCCAGGACCGCGGCAACGGCTGGTTCTCGCTGCGCAACGTGGCCGGCAACATGTGCCTGGACAACTACGAGTGGAACGCGGCCAACGGGGCGCGACTCTCGCTCTACCCGTGCAACGGCCTCGGGGCTCAACTGTGGCGCCACGGCTGACGATCTCACCAACGTGAGGGCCGTGGGCAGCGCGGGCGTCAGCCTGGCGGCGTTGACATCGATGGACGTACCACCTACGTGGTGTCACCGCCACGCAGGTGGTCCAGCTCGGCGAGGTACATCGCCTGCATGCGGTCGTAGTGCCGGACCAGCAGCATGACCTCCTCGACGCTGTAGCCCTCGATGAGCCACTCCGCCCGCTCGGCGAACCGCTCGTACGGTCGTCGCAACTCGGTGGTCCGCTCCGGCCGCAGGGTGACGATCACCCGCCGCCGGTCCCCCGGATCGCGCTCGGCCGTCACGTAACCCGCCTGCTGGAGCCGGCGGAGCATGCTCGTCACCGCACCGGTGGTGAGGTTCGTCCGCTCGGCGATCTGCCCCGCCGTGGCGGATCCGACGTCCGCCAGGTGGTCCAGGCACTCCAGGTCGCTCACGGTCAGGCCCAGTCGCTCCGCGATGGCGTTGCGGAAGACCATGGACAGCCGCGACATCTCCCGCCCGGCGTGCATCAGGTCGGCGATCGCGGACGCACGGGCCGGCTCGTGGGACATGTCCGCAATCATGCCTCCGGCACGGTGACCCGGTGCAGTCGAGGTAACACGCGGGTCAGCACCCAGTGCGGTGCGGCGGCGCCGCCGGTGAGGCGGCGCATCAAAGCGGCGGCGGTGTCGACGGCGCGGAAGGCGTAGGGCACCATCTCGTCCTGGTAGCCGGCGATCGCCTCCTCCACCGGCGTGCCGTTGGCCCGCGCCTGGACCAGCCTGCGGCCGAGCAGTGCGGCGTCGCGCAGCGCGGTGTTGCCACCGTGGGCGCCGAATGGCGGCATGACGTGCACGGCGTCGCCCATCATCGTCGCCCGGGGCACCGCCCAGCGGCGCGGGCGCTGGCCGGTGGCGAAGAGGTTGAGCACCGTGGCGTCCAGCTCGGCCGTGCCGACCAGCCGTCGGATGACCGGGTGGTAGTCCGTACTAATCTGCGAGGCCAGTCTCCACAGCGCCAGCAGGTCGCCGCGGACACCGATGGGCACCTCCTCCTGCCGGAGCAGCAGGCCCCACATCACGTAGTCGTAGCCGGTGGGCGCGTAGCTGTCCGGGGCCAGGCGCGCGAACGCCTGCTGCGGGCTCTCGCCGAACCGCATGGGGGTGAAGAAGAAGGCACGGCCGGGCTGGTCGGCGATGGCCAGGACCCCGCTGGTCCGTAGCGCGTCCGGGATGACGCTCTCGCCGTTGCGCAGCAGGGGCGACCGGCCGTAGATGCCCGCCATCGGGGTCTTTGCCGGGTGCGCGTCCGGCATGAGCTGCGCGCGCAGCGCCGAGCCGACGCCGTCGGCGCCCACGACGACGGTTGCCGGGACGGCCCCACCGTCGGAGAAGCGCAGGCGCAGCCCGGCGGGGCCGCCGCTGTCCACCGCGACGGCGTCCTTGCCGTAGTGGATGCGCCCGTTCAGCCCGGTCTGCAGGATGGACCGCAGGGTCAGCCGGTCGACCTGGCGGGTCGCGTGCGGCTCGTCCTTGAAGGTGATGGTGAAGGCGTTGCGCAGCCGGCTGTCGGTGAAGCGCAGGTGCCCGCCGGGCTCGTCGCCGGTGGTGAGCGCCAGGTTGTACAGCGCGCGGGGCAGGCTGTCGCGCAGCGCCTTCAGCCCGTGCCGGTCGAGGATGATCCGGTAGCCCTGTCGCCGGACGAAGGGGCCGGAGTCGCGCTCGTAGACGTGCACGTCGAGGCCGGCGCGCATCAGGTACTGGGCGAGGCAGAGGCCGGAGAGGCCGGCGCCGGCGATTGCCACGGAGAAGTCTGTCGATGTCGCCATGCGGTTATCTTAATGACTAAGATGATTGGGGCAAGACCTCCGGCGCGACAAGCGCCAACTCTCGGCGTGAGGTGATGTCGAGCTTGCGGAAGATCTTGCGGAGGTGGTAGTCGACCGTGCTGGGGCTGATGAACAGTGCTGCCGCCACCTCACGGTTGGACGCGCCGCTCGACACCCGGCCCGCGATGTCGCGCTCCTGGCGGGTCAGCCCACAGCTCCGGGCGAACGGGTTGGTCGTGTCCTGGTGGGCCAGCGTCCTGCGCAGTTCGCGACGGGACGCCACCCCCAGCCGGTGGAACACTCCGCGCAGGTGATGTTTGACGGTGTGGGTGCTGATGACCAGGTGCGTCGCGACCTCGACATTCGTGGAGCCTGCCGCCACCAGCAGGGCGATCTGTTCCTGTCGTGGGGTCAGTACCGCGCGGGGAAGAATCCGGGCAGGCTCGGCTACGGCGCAGTGCATCGTGCTCCTCGGGCGAGGGGTTCGGGGTCTCGACGACCATCCGACCGCAGCCCAGTGCACGACGAGTGCAGACCGAGTGCTCGCCCTACCCGCCTATGACGCGCCCCTCATCAAGCTCAGCCGGGCCCGCACGTACGCCACCATGGTCCGGTACGTCTCGGCCGCCTCCAGGCCGGAGAACTCGATGAGTTCCCGGAAGCCGTTGTCGGCGATCAGGCTCTCGAACCGCTGGCACCCCCGTTCCGCGCGCAGCAGGTCGCCGAGGTCGAACGCGGCCCGCGCGAGGATCGCCGCGACGGCACACCGCGGACCGTCCGTCTCGCAGACCCCTTCCGTCAAACCCCACTCCGCCACGGCCGCCGCCCGGTCGAGTCGGCCGAGTTTCCAGCAGGACTCCGCGATCAGCTGTGCGTAGTAGATCTTCAGGTGATCGAGGTGCCGCGCCACGGCAATGGCCAGCCCTTCGTCCGCGACACGGGTGCCATCCTCGAACCGGCCGGAACCCAGCAGCGCCCTCGTGAGTGTCAGCAACGAGACGGCGAGCAGTTCCTGGCGCTCCGTCTGCCGGGCCAGACCGACGGAACGCTCAGCGTACGAGTTGGCGTCGTCGTGGTCGCCACGCGACAACGACAGGACGGCGAGGTTGCCCAGGACGTCGGCCTGCCCGGCGAGGTCCCCGGCGCCCTCGAAGATGGACAGTGCACGACGAAGGTAGTCGTCGGCGGTCGGCAGCGGGGCGAAGACCTCACCGATGGTACGAAGGAGCGCGGCCTCCATCAGCGGCTCGCCGAGCACGCTGACCAGGTCGAGGATCGCGAGCACCGTGGGCGTCCGGTCCACGGGTATGGAGTTGCTGCCCGGTGCGGAGGCGGCGAGGACCATGGCCGCCGCATCGCGCCCCAGGCCATGGGCGAGGGCCAGATCGATCGTCGCCCACAGCGCGGCCCGTTCCCGTGCGTACCAGGCGGCGGCCTGTGGCACGCTGTCGAACGACTCGGGCGTCACCTCCGGCGGCGGTTCGCTGACGTCGCCGACCGGCTGCCGGTGGTGCCTCGCGTACGCGGCGCGGGCCGAGTGCAGGTAGTGCGTGACCAGACGCCGCTCGTACTCCGGTCGTTCGTCGTCCTCGCCGAGGAGCTCGCCCGCGTAGGCCCGCAACAGGTCGTGCAGCACGTACCGCCCGGGCTGCGACTCGTCGAGCAGACTCGCGGTCACCAGTTCCCGCAGCAGTGCGCGCGCCTGTCCGCGACCGACTCCGGCGACACTCGCCGCCGACTCCAGCGGGATCGCGGCACCCGGGTGGACGGCGAGGGCCCGAAACGCCCGCGCCGCAGCCGGGTCGAGGGCCCGGTACGACCACGAGAACACCGACCGGACATCGTCGGACGAGTCCGCGCTGGACAGGGCGTCGAGTCTGGCCGACGGCGCCGAGACGTCGTCGACGACCGCGCTCAGCGGCAGGGCCGGATTGAGGGCCACGCGGGCCGCGACGATCGCCAGCGCGAGCGGCAGCCCCGCGCAGAGCGTGATGACGGTGTCCAACGCCTCCGGGTTCGCGGTGGCACGACGGGCGCCGAGGCGGTTGATCAGGAGCTGACGGGACTCGGCCCCGGTCAGCCGGTCGACCTGGAGGTAACGCGCACCCTCCCGGGTGACCAGGCTCGTCATCCGGTTGCGGCTCGTCACGATGACCAGACAACCCCGGGACGCCGGCAGCAGCGGGCGGACCTGATCGGAGTCACGCGCGTTGTCCAGGAGAATCAGGAGTCGACGACCGAAGAGGCGACTGCGGTAACGCGCCGCCTGCGCGTCGACGGTCTCCTGCGGTGACGAGACCGCCGGCTCGCCCAGGGACGCGAGCAGCGTGGCGAGCGCCTCCTGCGCGGACATGACGCGTCCGTCCGGATCAAGGCCCCGCAGGTTGAGGAACAACTGGCCGTCGGGAAACTCGCTGGCGATCTGGTGGGCCCAGTGCACGGCGATCGCGGTCTTGCCGATACCACCCATGCCGCCGAGCACGGTGATCACGATCGTCGCATCGCTGAAGGCGTCGGACAGGTGCTCGTCGAGCACGGCGGCCACGTCGTTGCGGCGGACGAACCCCGCCACCTGCGGCGGCAACTGTGCGGGGCGGAGAGCCTCCGGCGGGCGCAGTTCCTCCTGCTTGGTCCAGCCGCTGGCCAGCAGTTCCCGGTACGCCTCCCGCAGTTCCGGCCCCGGATCCACAGCCAGTTCCTCGGCGAGACGGTGCCGGGTCCGTTCGAAGACCCGCACCCCTTCCGCCCGGTGTCCGGTGGCCACGTACGCGCGCACCAGGCACGCCTGCAGTGCCTCGTCCAGCGGCGCTGCGGCGGCGACGCTCACGAGTGGGGTCAACACGACGCCGGCCATGCCGTGGGCGATCGCCGCCTCGCTGGCCGCGAGCGCCACCGCGATGCGCTCCCGCTCGATGGCGACGAACTCCGGCGAACTCACCGCGCTCGCCGGAAGATCGGTGAACGCGGGGCTGCGGCCGAGTTCCAGAGCGGTCAGGTACTCCCGTACGCCGGTCACGACGTCGCCGCCGTCGAGCGCCTCGCGGGCCCTGCGCACCAGCTCGCGATACATCGCCAGGTCGGAGGCCTCGGTAGCGAGGGTCAGCCGATACCCCGTGCCAGCCGGTAGGAGGTATCGACCGGTCTCGCGGACGTCCAGGTCCGGTTCGAGGATCCGGCGAAGGTTCCCGACGTGCCGGTGGATCTGGTTCGCGGCGCTGGCCGGCGGTCGTTCTTCCCAGACGCTGTCGATGATGGTGTCGAGGCTTACCGCGTCGCCCCCGGCGGCGAGGAGCTTGGCCAGGACGATCCGCTGGCGGACCGGGCCGAGATCGACGTCGGAGCCGTCCCGCCGGCAGCCGAGACCGCCGAAGACCTTGAACTCGCAGTGCGACGGCGGCCCGTCCGGAAGCCTGCGGTCGGGCGTCGTCACGATAGACATCCTAGTGAGGAAAGGGTGGCCGCTTTGCGCTTCCGCCCAGCCTGGGGCGTACCCCGGGCCCTTCGCATCCCCCATCTCTCGTTGTCCGTCTCATCACTCGGCAATTTCGGGGACTACGTGGATCGGGCGATTCATGCGGCGCTTTCCGATCCGTACCTTCGGGATGGTTTCCAGCTCGGAACGCAAGCCCAAGGAGTGCGCATGCCCCACGTCACAGTTGGCTCAGAGGGAGCCAATTCGATCGATATCTATTACGAGGACCGCGGCACCGGTACGCCGGTGGTCCTCAGTCATGGCTATCCGCTCAGCGGGCAGGCCTGGGAGAAGCAGGTCTCCGCGCTGCTCGCGGCCGGGTACCGCGTCATCACCTACGACCGGCGAGGTTGGGGCGGTTCCAGCCAGCCCGAAGGTGGGTACGACTACGACACGTTCGCAAGTGATGTGGACGTGCTACTCACGAAGCTGGACGTCCGCGACGCCGTCCTCGTCGGCCATTCGATGGGCACCGGTGACGTTGCCCGCTATCTGGGCCGCTACGGCACCGAGCGAGTCTCCAAGGCCGTACTGGTGTCGCCGATCCCGCCGTTTCTCCTGCGCACGGATGACAATTCCGAGGGCGCGCCGCAGTCGTTGTTCGATGGGTTCATCCAGGCCGCGCGGGCTGACCGGAAGGCGTGGCTCACGCAGTTCCTGGAGAACTTCTACAACCGGGACGTCTACGGCGGCTCGTTGGTGAGCGACGAGGCGTTCCAGGCCAGTCTGGACGTGGCCGTTGCCGGATCTCCCGTCGCCGCGGTGGCCTGTATCCCGACCTGGCTCACCGACTTCCGCGACGACCTGTCGACGATCGACGTGCCGGTCCTGGTGATCCAGGGCGACCAGGACCGGGTCCTGCCCATCGGGGTGACCGGCCAGCGGGTGTCCGCCTTCGTGGGGGATTCGCGGTTGCTCGTGATCGAGGGCGGCCCGCACGCCATCGCCTGGACCCACAGCGATCAGGTCAACGCCGCCCTGCTCGACTTTCTGCAGAAGTGAGGGGACACCCCGTGAAGCTGTCCATGCGGCGCCGCCTCATCTACGTGGGCGTGGCCATCGGCGCCCTCACCCTGGGCGGTGCCGGCATCGGCACCGCGCAGGCCTCGACGAACCACGTCGTGCAGTCCCACCATCCGCGGCCCGCGCCGGTCAAACCGACGATCGTGCTCGTGCACGGCGCGTGGGCGGACGGGTCGAGCTGGGACAAGGTCGCGGCCAAGCTCCAGCGCGACGGTTACCGGGTGGTCACGCCGCCGAACTTCCTGACCGGCGTCGACAGTGACGCCGCGAGTCTCCGCGCGTACCTGGACACCGTCACCGGGCCTGTCGTCCTCGTCGGGCACTCGTACGGCGGCATGGTCATCACGAACGCCGCTCTGGGCAACAAGCAGGTCAAGGCCCTGGTGTACGTCGACGCGTACATCCCGGACCAGGACGACACGGTGGTGTCGCTGACCTCGGCCGTGCCGGGCTCGGTCTTCGCGGCGGAACCGTCCACCGTCTTCGACCAGGTGGCGATCCCCGCTGTCCCCGGAACCGCCAACTTCTTCGTGAAGCCGTCGGTCTTCGGCAGGGCCTTCGCCGACAAGAGCATCTCCGCCGCGGACGTGGCGGTGCTGGCTGCCCGGCAGCGCCCGCTGGCGTCCAACGCCCTGACGGATGAGTCTGGCGAACCAGCCTGGCGCACCATCCCCTCCTGGTCCGTGATCGGCAAGCAGGACGCGGTCATCCCCGCCGCGGAGCAGGTCGCCATGTCCGCGAGGGCGAAGGCACACACCATCCAGATCAACGCTCCGCACCTGTCCATGGTCACCGACCCGGGTGCGGTCACCAGTCAGATCGAGGCGGCTGCCACGGCAACCGACTGACACGACAACCGGCCGTGGCACCGCGCTGAGCGGTGCCACGGCCAGCCTGTGTTGTCGCACGGACGACGGTCAGGCGGTCGTCCGGGCCGCCTCTACGATGACCTTGGTGACCTCGTCAGGATGCGAGATCAGGCCCAGGTGACCGGCGTCGATCCGGGTGATGTCGGCACCCGCCCGCTCCATCATCTCCTCCTGGCGGGCCGGCGGGATGACGCGGTCCTCGGTGCCGATCACCGCCCATACCGGGAGCGTCTTCCACGCCGGCTCGGTGGCCGGCACCCCCAGCGCGTTCGAGGCCAGGGCGCTCTGCGACACGGCGAGCACCTCCGCCTGCCGCCGGGGCAGACCGTTCGCGAAGCCGCTGATGAAGATCTTCGGCAGGACGTACGTGTCGGCCGCGCCCTCCGGGGCGCCCGGGAACGGCACCAGCTTGAAGACGCTCGTGGGGTCGGTCAGGGCCGGCTCGAGGATCGAGCCGGAGCCGGCGGTGAGTTCTTCCAGGGTCTCCCCCTTGTCCGGAGCGAAGGCGTCGACGAACACGAGCGCCTTCACGTTGTTGTTGCCGGTGGCGGCGTCGCTGACGACGAAGCCGCCGTACGAGTGGGCCGCGAGCACGATCGGGCCCTCGATGGTGGACAGGAAGTCCTTCAGGTAGCCGCTGTCGATCGACGGCCCCCGGTTGGGTTGCGGCGCGACCTGCACGTCGAAACCGCGCGCCTGAAGTCTGCTGACCTCACCACTCCAGCTTGAGCCTTCGGCCCAGGCACCGTGCACCAGGACGATCGTCGGTCTGGAGTCATGCCCCCGGTCGGGGCTGGGTTTCCCGCCGCCGTCCGCGTACACGTGTGGGGCGGCTGAGCCGAGCACCGTCACCAGCGTGGCGGCGGCGATCGTTGCGGCGATGGTCTTCGGCCGACGTAGCGAGATACCGAGCATGTGTCTTCTCCCTCGTTGGTCAGTGGTCCGCGAACGCAGGCAGACAGGCATGGCCGCCGACAGGACCCAGCCGAAGCCGTTCCGAGGCACCGTCGAGCGGCGCGTGCACCGATGGCGGGCTACGTCCCGGCACTGCGGTGACCTGCATGATCGCCCGATTTCACCGTACTGACCGACGGCGGAACTTTCGGACAGAAGAGGAAGATGGCTCAGATTTCACCGTATGGGAGGAGACGCGGTCTCAGCCGGAGAGACCGACGTACTCGTGGCTCGGGAGGCCACCCAGCCGGGTGCGAACCACCAGGTCGTGCAGGGCGTCCACGGCCGCCGGGTCCACGCGATCGGGCAGCGCCGAGTCGTCCCGGGCGGCCTCCAGGTCGGCGCGCAGCCGCGGCACGTCGCTGGCGAGAAGCCGCGCGACACCCGCGGGCAGTGGCCCGTGCTCGGCCTCCCGTTTGGCGGCGATGAGATCCGGCACGTACGCCAGCGTCGTCGCGAGCACACCCAGGTCCGTCTCCACCCGGCCGGTGCGCATCAGGTGGATCCCGGTGAGCAGGACCCGAAGCGTGTACAGCGCCGGCTTGAGCTGCCCGGTCCTGGCGTACAGCTTCTCCTGGGTGGCCGCGAATCCGAGGTAGTGGTGGGCGTGGTGCCGGGTGACGAGTCGCGGGGCGAGGGAGGTGAGTTCGGCGTGCGTCGGGGTGGTCACGACCACCAGCGGCGACAGCAACTGCTCCAGAACGTACCCGTTGCGGCTGGTCAGCAGCGTGACGAACTTCAGCAGGTCGTGGCTGACCACGTCCAGCTCGACGCCGTCGCGCACGCCCGTGTGCTGCAGCGTCCGCGGTCCGGTGCGCAACCCGACGACCTCCTCGGGTGCGAGCAGGTGCACGGCCCGCAGATCCAGGTCGGAGTCGACGGACGCGAAGCCGTACAGGTGCGCGCCGCTGACGGTGGCGAACAGCAGGGGGCGGGGCAGGGCGGCGCGGGCCGCGTCGGCGGCCCACGGCGGCACCTCGGTGGTCACTACAGGTTCCTTTCGCGTACGGCGGTGAGCAGTCGGTCGATGTCAGCCCGGTCGGGCTGGTCGGGCAGTGTGGTGGTGGCCGCCGCGTCGGCAAGCTCATCGAGGAGGTCCGCCGCCCAGGCAGCGACCTCGTCCCAGGGCAGCTCACCGCGCCGCACCGCGAGCAGCCGGTCACGCAGGTGACGAACGTCGACGAGCACCTCCCCGGTGCGCAGCACGTGCGCCCCCGCGACCAGCAGCCGGACCATGTGCATGGCCTGCTTGTGGTTGGTCTCGCCGGTGCGCTCGCGACGGGCCGCCACCCGGTTGAGCTGGTCTCGGGCGTAGTTGCCATAGGTCTCCGCCACCCGCCTCGACAGGAACGCCTGCCGCGCCGCGAGCAACAGGCGCCCGTCGACGGTGACCGCCTCCACCAGCGGGGACCAGAGCACCTCCAGAACCGTCGGGTTGCCCTGCAGGGCCAGCTCGCAGAAGCGTTCGAACTCCCAGGAGAACTGCTCCTCGGCCGGACCGTCGAGGTGGGTGGGCGGCTTGTCGAGGTGCCAGAACGCCCGCGTGGGTGCCACGAACACACCACGCCGGTCGTGGTCGGAACCCGGGTGGTGCAGCCCGTACGCCCGTGACCCGACCACCACGGCGAGGGCCGTGTGCCGCTCGACAAGATCACTCACGCCCGGGACGCTACCCAATCGCCGCCCTGCGCGCGTCACCCTTTTCCCCGACGAGAAGAGCCTGCGGACGTGGTGCCGGCCCGGCCGGACCGCTCACCGGCGCAGCCGGTAGCGCAGGTGCAGCACCGCCTCGCGGTCCCAGCCCTCGGGCGGCGGCCGGTGCGTCACGACGACCACGTGGTCGATCCCGCCCGGAGGCTTTCCGTCCCAGCCGTCCGTCATGTCGAAGACGTGGCGACCGGCGATCGTCACCCCGATCCGGTCCCAGTACGGCCGGGTGTAGTCGTAGGACGTCTGCGACACCTTGAGTACGCCGCTCTCGTCCAGCGGGACGGGTCCTGCTCGGCGGCCGCGGGTTGGCCGCCCGGTCGGGTCACTGGCCCGGCTCGACCGGGAGCCGATGCCTGCGGATCAGCCGCTGCCCGATGAAGGTCCGCCAGACCCGGTCCGCGACGGTCGGTTCGACGATCCAGAGCCGACGTTGCGCCTCGGCGAGGGTGAGTGGCGCACTGAAGAGGTCGAGGAACAGCCGGCTGCTGCGGTTGAGCGCGAACACCTGACCGTCGATCCGGCGGAACAGGTGCCGGTCCGCCGGGAGGTCGCCCGGGGTGCCGTCCTGCTCGTCGGACCGGATCCGCCGGTACGCCTCCCAGACCTGCTCGTCGTCGCGGTCCACGAAGGAGCCGTTGGCGAGGAACTCGGTCTGCTCGTCGGTGTCGTGCCGAACCCGGTCGTGGGCGAGGACGCCGCGTACCGCGGTGCCGTATCGATCGTGGTAGAAGAACGTGTGCGGGGTGTCGGTGGCGCCCAGCCACGGGCGGTGGTAGTGCCCGGGGTTCAGGCCGGCTTTGGCCTGGGCCACCTCGTCCTGCGCCGCCTCGGTCACCGGCTCGTCGTACTTGAGCATCCGGACGATGTCCGAACCTTCCACCGGCCGCACATTGGTGATGCCGAACCGGTCCGGCTGCTTGGCGACGATGGCCCCCGGGGTCAGCATGAAGTCGCCGAGCCCGCCGAGGGTCCACAGGTCCGGGTTGTCCCGCAGGAAATTGACGCTGTCCAGCGCCTCTTCGCGGGTCTCGGTGGGGAAACCGGTGAAGCCCATCATCTGCACACCGATGTTCGCCTTGGTCATCGCCATCATGGTGCGTCGTGCCTGCTCCGGCTTCGTGCCCTTGTCGATCAGGTCGAGGACGCGCTGGTTACCGGACTCGAAGCCGACCGAGATGGCCACGCAGCCGCTGCGCCTCAGCAACTCGCAGCGCTCGTCCGACCAGTACTTCTCCAGCCGGATCTCCGCACCCCAGCGGAAGTCCAGCCCGCGCTCGACGACCTGCTCGGCGAAGCGCAGGATGGTCGCGGGAGCGAGCACGTCGACCGAGAAGTAGATGAACTTGGCGAACTTCGACAGCTCGGTGACATCCGCGATCATGGTGCCCACCGTGTCCTGCCGCCATGGGCTGGTGGGACCGTCGGTGTTCAGCCCGTAGTCGCAGAACGTGCACTTGTTCCAGTAGCAGCCTCGGGTCGGCGAATAGTAGACGAACCGCTCCGGGCTGAGGTAGAGGTCCCAGGGCAGGCCGGAGAAGTCCGGGACCGGCACCTGCGCCAGGCGTTCGTAGACCAGGGGCAGTTGACGCTGGCGGCCGTACCTGGGGTGCAGCCGGACGTTGGGGTGCCCGGCCGGCAGGGTGCCGGCCGCCACCGCGTCCAGGATCTCCGTGTACGCGCTCTCCCCCTCGCCGACCACTATCGCGTCGAAGTCGGCAAGCACCTGGAAGACGTACTCCGGTTTGCTTGCGCACTTCCAGACGTCGGAGATCTCCGTGCCGCCGGCGATGAGGAAGACGTCCGGGCAGGCCCGCCGGACGAGTCGGGCGATCCACAGCGCGAACGGCAGTTGCCACTGGTAGGTGGCGCTGATGCCGATCACCTGGTTACCGCCGGCGGCGAGTCGGGGGATCAGCACGTCCTCGTAGTAGGGCTGGAAGGGCCGGTTGAGCCGGGCGAGCAGCGCCTCGTCGGTGAGCGCGGCCACCGAGCCGATTGAGATCATCGGCGGCGGTTGCAGCCGGAAGCCGGCCTGGAACTGCCCGGGAAAGCCGACCGCGCCGAGCGCGTCCATCCAGGAGATCACGCCCTCGGCGGCGTCCTGGTAGTGCCGGTAGTCGTAGAACAGGGTCGGATCCTGCAACACCCCGATCGACCGGCGCAGCCGCTCCGGGTCCGGGTCGGGCAGGCCGAGCTGGTTCGCCCGGGCCATCAGCGCGTCCGGGCCGCTCAGGTCGTCGACCGAGAGGCGGGACAGCTCCCGCTGCAACCACTCGTACGCCGACGGGGTGTACGAGTGGTGGAACGCCTCGATGTTGGCGTCGATGATCTCCGCCGGCCGGTGCCCCTGGGCCCGGGCGTACGAGTCGAGGTAGTTCAGGGAGTGGTATCCCGAGGTGGGATCGGTCAGCGGGGGGTAGATCAGTGCCGCCTTCACGGTGCCGCTCATCCGACTCCTCCTCAGCCGACCCGGGCCGCTGAGCCGGCCAGGGTGTTGTCCTGTGCGCGGGTGCCCACGGCGGGCAGTCGCGGGGAACCGAACGCCTTGACGTACGCGACAAGCGGTTCGGCGGCGTACCGGAACGACGCGAGGTCGACGAAGCCCCGGTCCCACGCCGCCGCTTCCAGCTCGTCGGTGTCGCAGCCCCACAGCCGCGCGAAGCACGCGTCGACGACCTCGGTGCGAAAGTGCAGCCGACCGCCCGAGCGGCGGTGCCCCGCCATCCGCGGGATGAGCGTCTCGTTCAGCGACGCCGCGGTCGCCGCGACCTGCCGTGCCGCGCTGAGCAACGCCTGGGTGCGCAGCGGGGGTGCGACCATCCACAGAGCGAGGCTGCGGTGCGGCGTGGTGCCGAACGCCCGCACCATCACCCGCAGCACCGCCTCGCGGTCGTCGAGGCTCCGTTCCCGGTCGGTCAGCCAGTCCCACCCGCTCGGCGGCGCACCGGTCAACCCGCGTCGCCGGGCCACGTCGCTGGCGCGCTCCTCGACCGTCGGGTCGGCGACGTCGACCTCGGCGAGCCCGGCCAGTACCGCCCGGCGGTGCCAGGCGGCCGACTCGGGATGCAGCAGCATCAGCACGGCGGCGGCCTCCCGGTCGCTGGCCCAGTGCCCGCCGACGGACTCGCCGGCGAACCGCGAGCGCCAGCTGTCCAGGAAGCGGGTGTGCAGGTTGTCGATCGGCTTGTCGTCGGTGCCCGCCGGGCACAGCTCGGGGGCGTTGGTCGCCGCCATCGACAGCAGCATCCGCGCGTCGGCGCTCTTGGCGTCGCAGGGGTCCTGCCGGTGCCACGTCAGGAACCGGCCCACCACGGTCGCCGCCTCGGGTGGCGCGCTGCGCTCCAGCGCCCGGTACGACCGTCGCCGGAAGGGCAGGTCGCGGCTGATGTCCAGCAGCAGCCCAGCCTCGTCGTCGGTGAGCACGCCGGCGGTGACGGCGCGGCGCAGCGCCACCCGGATGTTCACCAGCGGGACGCTCAGGGCGCGGTGGCCTTCCTCGGCGGGCCCGTGTACGACTGCCACCTCGTCGTCGCCGGTGACGACCCCGTCGCGGTAGAGCCGGAACACCTCGCCCACGCCCCGCATGCCGAACGGCCACAGCTCGGCGGCGCGCAGCGCGCCCATGCTCGCGGCGCCGGCCACGGTCACGCCACGGTCGAGCAGGTCGAGGATCTCCCGGTGGCGGACCGGCGGGTGTTGCAGGAAGAACCCGTCGATGACGAGGACCCGGTCGCCGGGGGCGACGTCCAGGCGGAGCAGGTCGCCGTGTGCGACTGGCGGCAGGACCACCGCGTCGGGCAACAGCCGGCCGACCTCGTCGGCGGGGAGGCTCGGACCGATGAAGACGACGTCAGTCACGGGGCACCCCCGGTCGCACGCTCAGGGCCCGTTCGTCGAACATCCGCAGGCCGGGGGCGAACACCTTGCTCACCGCGATGCCGATGTCGTCGTGGGTCAGGTCGACGCTGAACGGCTCGACGCCGGTGACGCGTTGCACCCGCGACGCCAGCTCACGCAGCACCTGGGTCACGTCACCCACGGGTGGGGTGTCCCGGCGGACCGGCCGAACGGGCCGGTCGACGGTGGGGGGCGGCACCGGCGGGGCGCCGACGTCGTGGTACGCGGTGGCGTCGATATCGTCCCGGGCTCCGGAGATCATCACCAGCCGCGACTGCGCTGCCTCCGCCATCGCTCGACCGACGGCGATCTCCGGGTCCACGTGGCAGCCGAAGCCGCCGAAGGTGACCGGCAGGTCCTCGGACCAGATCGAGGCGGCGTAGCAGGGTATGCCGACGGCGTTGGTGATGTCGCAGACCTCCACCCAGCAACCGGCGCGCAGCAGCGCGTCGTGCACCGTGCGGGTCATCGCGTTGGTGGCGGTGCCCGGGTCGGCGTAGGTGCGCTCGGCCAACGGGGCCGTGCAGTACGGGGCGATGCAGTCGCGTTCGACGACCTCCAGCAGGGCGTGCAGGCTGGCCTCGGCGAAGGTGTTCCCGGTGGCCAGCCCGTTGCTGCTCGGCGTGAACAGGGCGCGGTCCCAGCCACGCCGGATGGTGAAGTCGAGTTCGATGGTGGCGCGGGGCACCAGGCAGCGCGCACCGGTGACCAGCCCCCGGCCAGCCACCCAGTCGAGCGGGACGGCAGGGGTCAGGGGTGACCGTTCCGCCAGGTGCAGCCACCGGACGTCGTACGACAGGTCGAGCGCCTCGGCCGGGGACCGGACGACGGTCCCCGGCCGGAGGTTCTCGGCATGCCAGGACTCGATGCTCTCCATGACCGCGCTGACCCGGGCCTGCGTTGCCGTGGCGCCGGTGCCGACGCTCACCGCCATGGTGGCTCCCACCGGCCGGTAGGCGACGTGCACCGGGAGGCCGATCTCGTCGAGGCGGGTGATGTCGGCGACCCGGGTGATCCGGAACCGGTCCAGCATTCCGGCGATCCGTTCCCAGGTCCGCTCCACGGTGGCCGTCCGGTAGGTGCCGGATCGGAACGCGATGGTCTCGGTCGTGTCAGTCATCGAGGCTCCCGGCGGGGGGTGGGGAAACTCAGAGGATGAGGACGGCGATGATGTTGACGTTGTTGTCGGCGATCGGGGCCACCCCGCCGGCGACCGTCTCCAGCTCGGCCTCGGTCAGCTCGTTGAGGTCGACGAGCGGCACCTCGGGCACGTGCAGGACGTGCAGGCCGGGGGTGCCGGCCCAGTCGGCGACGATCTGGTCCTTGGTGTAGAGCGTCGCGGGCTGGGCGCGGTCGACCTCGACCCTGGCTCCGGGGGCGACCGGCAGGCCGGCCGCCGTCGCATAGCCGGTCGGGTCGGCGAGCAGACGCTCGAGTTCCTCGTCGCTGCGCCACACTGCGGTGACCAGTTCCGAGTATTTGGTCACGAACCTCGCGCCATATTCCTGGTCGTCGTTGCTCATCGTTTGGTCCTTTCCTACGGGGTAGCTGCGAGACGGGGGGTGATCGCCGTGGCGAGAACGCTACGAAAATCGAGCTTCGACAATCAATGATTTGGTGTGGCTGCCATCAGAATCTGCCGCGCCAGCCATTGGGCGGCTGACTTCGGTGTCAGGTGCAACAGCACGGGCAGCAGCAGGCACAGCTGGGGTCCAGGCCGGCGACGACGCTGTCGAGTTCGTCTTCGGCCAGCTCCGCCTGGGCCACCGGCAGCAGCGACGGCACGAAGAGCAGGAAGGTGCCGCTGGTGCCCGCCTGCTGCCAGGACTCGATCTGCACTTCAAGATCCGGATCGGCGTCGGCGACGTCCCGGACCACCCGGACCTGCACATCCTCGGGCAGGTGAAGCCCGTAGCCGGCGAGGAACCCCCGCGGGTCCCGGTCGAGGGCCTGCTCCTTGGCCGGGTCGGCCCAGACGTCGGCGACCAGCCGGCTGTACGCGGCCACGAAGACCGCTCGATCGACAGGTGTCACACCCTGCTCCCTTCGGTGAATGGCCACCGGTGGCGGCGACCGGCAGCGCGGGAGGTTCCCGGCCGCCGGTTTCGTCCCATCGTGGGTCACCGATGGATGCGGTCCGCCCGGAGAGCGGGGATTTCATCGAATGTGGCCGCGAAAAGGTCACGCTGCGGCGAAAGCCGGGTAATTGGGAATCAGCGACGTGCGGCGGATGGCGATCCTAATGATTGTCACCACTGTTAACAAGTAGTAATTCCTCGTCTGTCACCGGCCCGGCGCACACACCTACGCTGCGATCGGCGGACCGCACAGCGTGACAGCGGTTCGACGGGGTTGTCGTGTTCCGTCACCGAGTGCTGCCGGAGGCCACCGTGACCATCGACGAGGTGACGACGACGCCCGCGAGCCCGATCGGGTACAGCGTGGACGAGCTGGCCCGCAAGGTGGGGATGTCGCCGCGCAACATCCGAGCCCACCAGGCCCGGCGGCTGTTGCCCCCGCCGGTGCGGCGCGGTCGGGCCGCGCTCTACGACGACTCCCACGTCCGCCGCCTGGACGCGATCCTCGCCCTGCAACGACAGGGCTTCAACCTGGTGTCCATCGAGGCGATGCTCGGGGCCCGGGCCAGCGACGAGGCGCCCGACGGGCTCACCGCGATGCTGCAACGCCTGGCCGCCGACCGTCCCGCGCTGGCCCACGCACTGACCCGGCACGGCGTGATCGGCCGGACCACCGACGGCACTGTCCGCACCGTGCGGCCCCGTCCGCTGCGCGCGGCCCTGGACCTGCACCGGGTGCGCGTGGGCACGGTGCCGGCGCTGCAGACCCTCAGCGAGGTGCTGGACAGCCTCCGGCCGGTGGCCGACGAGCTGGTCGCCGCCGTCACAGCCCGGCTGCTGACCCTCGCCCCGGAGCTGGCACGCAGCGACGCCCGGTCGTCGTGGGCCGACCTCGACCGGGAGACACTGTTGCTGACCCAGGGCGTGGTCAACGTGCTCACCGAGGCGTTCCGGCTCGCCGTGGAGAACCAGTCCGAGGCCCACATCGCCGAGCTGCTGGAGAACCACCTCGACGCGGACGTCTGCCTGGAGGACAGCACGGTCATCGACAACGGCTGACGACCGGTCAGCTCGTCGCGGGCTGCCCGTCGGCCGGTCGACTCTCCGGCACGGCGTCGGACCGCTCCGGTTCGGTGAGCAGTTGTCGCCGCGCCAACCTGTGGAACAGCCCCTCCGGCTGGTCCATCAACTCGTCGAAGCTGCCCCGCTGGACGATCCGCCCTGCCTCGAGGACCACGATGGTGTCCGCCGCGCGGACCGTGGACAACCGGTGGGCGATGACCACCCGGGTCGCGGCCAGGGCCGCGGTGCTGCGGCTGACCACCTCCTGAGTCCGGTTGTCCAGCGCGCTCGTCGCCTCGTCGAGGAAGATGATCCGGGGCAGCGGGGCCAGCGCACGGGCGATCAGCACTCGTTGGCGCTGCCCGACGGAGAGCGTCCCGCCACCGAACGGCACCATCGTGCTCATCCCCATCGGCAGCGCCTCCAGGTCGTCGGCGAGGCCAGCCATCCGCGCCGCCTCCCAGACCTGGTCCAGGGGGAAGCTGCCGGCGCCGCAGATGTTGTCGCGTACCGAGCCGGCGAAGAGCTGGCCGTCCTGCAGGACCACCCCGCACTGCCTGCGGACCGCGTGGACGTCGAGTTCGGAGAGGTCCTGGCCGTCGTAGAGCACCGCCCCCTGCTGCTGGCGTTCGAAGCCGAGCAGCAACCGCAGCAGTGTGGATTTTCCGCAGCCACTCGGCCCGACGATGGCGACGAACTCACCCGGGCGGATGTGCAGGTCGATGTCGACGAGGACCGGGGGCTCGTCCGGCTGGTAGGCGAACGTGAGCCGGTGCAGCGCGATCTCGCCGCGCAACTCGCCCGGGTCCACCCGGTCCGGTCGTGCCTCGGGGTCGGCGTGCAGGATCTCCCGCAGGCTGCCCAGCCGGGGCACCGCGGCGATCACTTCGACCCCGGCGGACACCAGCACCAGCAGCGCGCCGAGCAGCATCGCGAAACCGATGTTGAGGATGAAGAAGTCGGCTGGTGAGACCCGGCCGGCCAGCGGGCCCATCAGCACGGCGAACAGGACCAGTTGGCCGGCGATCGGCAGGACGGTGCCGAAGGCGACCAGGCCCGCCTGGCTCTGTCGGACCCGTTGCAGCGCCGCTCGGGCGGTGGCGGCGACCTCCGACCAGCGTGCGTGGGCGCGGGTTTCGGCGGCGGCCAATTTGATCTTGACGATGCCGCCGAGCAGTTGGTTGGTCATCGCCGCCGCACGGTGCTCGGCCGGCAGCGCGGACCGTTGCTGACGGACGATCAGCACGGCGAACGCGCCGAAGGTCAGCATGGTGACGGCGACGATCCCCGCTCCCCACAGCCCGAGCACGGGCTCGACCACCAGGAGCATGCCGAGGGTCACCGCGACGGTCGCGGCCGCCGAGACGAGCTGCGGCAGCAGCGCGCTCAACGCCTCACCGACGAACGAGATCCCCAACATCGAGTTGGCGATCTGACCACTGCTGCGACCGGCGAAGAACCGGGCCGGTAGCCGCATCAGCCGGTCCCAGACCGCCAGCTGCGCACCGGACTGCATCCGGCCGTCCAACCGCAGCAGCCGGAGGTTCTGCACCACGCCCACCAGCCCGGCGACCACCGCGGCGCTGAGCATCAGCGCGAGGAAGCCGCCGAGGCCGGTCACCTCGCCCCGGCGGGCCAGTTGGCCGAGCACCTCGCCGGTGGCGAGCGGCACCCCCAGACCCAGCAGGGCCACGCAGGTGGCGGCGAACACCAGACCCCGCACGTCGCGGGACGCGCCGACAAGCCCGGCCCGCAGCAGGTGGCGCATCCGGGCGGTCGACGGCAGCGGCGCCTGCACCTCGGTGGCCTCGGCGCCGAACGTGGCGGCCACCGCCGCGTCGATCCGCGCGTAGGCGCGGGTGTCCGGGTCGACATGGTGGTAACGCCCCCGGCGGAACATCAGCGGCACCGCGACGGCGCGCTCCGGGTCGTCGTCGGCCCGCCACCCCACGAGTGGCCCGAGGTCCCGCCGCCACCATCGCTCCGGCAGCCGCACCTCCCGGAGGAACAGGCTGGACGCCCGGGTCACCGCGTGCACCGCCGCCCGGTCGTCCGACGGCGTTCGACTGCGGTCGGCCGGCTCGTTGATCGGGCTGCCCATCCCCTCGGTGACCACCCGGAGCACCGCTGCCGCCCGCCCGTACCTGTCGAAGCCGGCCTCGTCGTCGGGGACCGGAACCGCACCGCCCGCGCCGATCACCCCGATGGACCGGCGGGCCGCCGCGGCGAGCACCGCCGCGTCGGCCTCCCGGCGGCGCCGCACGGCGCTCAGCAGCGCCGTGTCGGCCTCCTCGATCCGGGTCTCCACCATGCGCAGCAGCCGGGCCACATGCTGGTCCACGGCCGATCGCAGTTCACCGTCGACAAGCAGGTCCCCACTGCCGTGGCTCTCCACCGCGCACGACGACTCGGCCACCACCCAGTCCCGCTCGGCGACGAGCAGCAGCTCCCGCTCCCCCGACATCTCCGCCGGGCCACCGTCGTTGCGTCGCAGTTGTCCGCCGGCGCTGCGCAGCCACCACGCCCCGCCGGTGGAGGTGAGCGCACTCCCCGGCGCCAGCGAGATGATCTCGCGCCCGCTGAGGGTCGACGCCTCCCGGGGAGCCTGCCCGCGGCGCAGCGCGTCGGCGATCGTGACCAGCACCAGGTCCAGGGCCGCGACCAGCTCCGTCGCGGCGGTCCGCGCCCGCGACGACGCCCCCTCGTCCGCCACCTGCCCCAGCCGGACATGCCGCTCCAGCAGGGACAGGTGACGCCGGGACAGGCCGCGCAGTTCCGTGCCGGGCAGCGGCACCAGGATCAACTGCCACGCACCGATCGCGGTGGACGTCGGCACCAGGCCACCCGCCGGCAGCCGGGCCACGTGGTGCCGACGCGAAGGACTCACCCCGGCCCGACGCACCGCGAACAGGTCGGCCTCACCCCCGGTCACCAGCCAGCCGGCCGCCGGGCCGTCCAGGCGACAGACCTGGCGTACGCCGTCCGCGCAGAACCCGATCAGGCCGCCGGCCGGAGGTTCCTCCACCGCGCCACTCATCAGCGTCTCCTCGGGTCGTCGCGGTCAGTGGTCCCGGACCAGGCGCGCGTACGCCCCGTCCTGGGCGACAAGCTGCTCGTGCGTGCCGCGCTCCACCTCCCGACCGCCGTCGAGCACGACGATCAGATCGCAGTCGCGGACGGTGGACAGGCGGTGGGCCACGATCAGGCACGTCGCTCCCCGCCGGCGCAGGTGCCTGTCGATGCGGCGCTCGGTCTCGGCGTCGAGCGCGCTGGTGGCCTCGTCCAGCACCAGCACCCGGGGATTGCGCACGAGCGCCCGGGCGATCTCGAGGCGCTGCCGTTGCCCGCCGGAGAAGTTGCGGGCGTTCTCCCGTACCGGACTGCCGAGACCACCCGGACGGGCCGCGACCTCGTCGTAGAGGCACGCGTCGGTGAGCGCGGTGACGACGTCCTCGTCGGCGACCGTGAGGTCCCACATGGTGACGTTGTCCCGGACCGTCCCCTCGAACAGGCGTTGGTCCTGGTCGACCATGGCGACGGTGGCCGCCCAGAGCCCGTCGTCGGCCGCGGCCCGTTCCAGTCCGTCCACGGTGACCCGTCCGGTCCAGGGACGGTAGAGCCCGGCGACAAGCCTGCCGACGGTGGATTTGCCACTGCCCGACCGCCCGACGAGCGCCACCCGGGCGCCGGGCGGAAGGTCCAGACTGAAGTTCTCCAGCAGCGGACGGCCCAACGGGTTGTAGCCGAAGGTGACCTCCTCGATGCGCAGGTGCCCCTCCATCGGCGTCATCGGTCGGGCGGGCGGGTCCCCGGCCGACGGCAGTGGGTAGCGTTCCACGTCACGCAGCCGGTTGAGGTCGGCGCTCATGTCCTGCAACCGGGAGCCCAGCGCGGTCAGGTTGCCCAACGGGCGGTTCATCGCGGCGGCCAGGCTCTGCATGCCGACAAGCACGCCGACGCTCATCGCCTCCGCCACGACCTGCCGGCTGCCCAACCCGAGCAGCACCGCGGTGGTCCCCGAGGCGAGCAGCGCCGGGAGGACCGAGAGCACCGCCGTGGGTACCCCCAACCGCTGCTGACGGGTGGCGACGGTGGCGTGACGGGCCGCGAAGCGGGCCACGGCGCGCTCCTCCTCGCCGCCGGCCTTCACTGTCTCGATCATCTGGACCGTGGTGTACACGGTGGTCACCAGCTTGCTGCGGTCCGCCTGCAGCCCTGCCACCGCGGTGGAACGGGTCGCGGCGACGTAGCGCAGCACGCTGACGTTCAGCCCGGCGAGCACCACCGCGCACAGTCCGAGCAGCAGGTCGTAATGGCAGAGCAGAGCCCCGTAGGCCAGCACCAGACCGGTGTCCACCACGGTGGTGGCCGTCCGCCGGGTGAGCACCTCGGCGACCACCTCGTTGCCGCGTACCCGCTGGCTGAGGTCGGCGGCCTGCCGCTGGTCGAAGAAGGTCGGCGGCAGCCGCAGCAGATGTCGGAAGAACCGGGCGGCGCTGGCCAGGGCGAGCGCCGTCTCCGCGCGTACGGTCAGGCGTTGCTGGAGCAGGCTGGCCAGGAAGGTCAGCACGGTGGCCACCGCCACCGCCGCCACCAGGCCGGCGAACGCGGCCCGGTCCTCCTGCAACAGCACCCGGTCGACGAAGACCTTGGCCATCACCGGGATGGTCAGACCGACCACGGCGATCAGCAGGCCGAGCAGCAGCATCTGCGCGATCGCCGAGCCGGGGCCGCGCCACCGCTCGGCAAGCGCCCGGACGAGCCGGTAGCGGGTGCCGCCGGGCCGGAACTCCGGGCCGGGCTCCATGGTGAGCACGATGCCGGTGAAGGCGCCGTCGAACTCCTCCCAGCTCACCGCACGGGGGCCGGTGGCCGGATCGTTGATGTGGACCTTACGGCCGAGGCCCTCCAGCACCACGAAGTGCTCGAAGCGCCAGAACAGCACCGCCGGCAGCGCCACGGTGGCCAGGCCGGCCAGGTCCATCTGGAAACCCTTGGCCACCATGCCGTACCGGCGCGCGCCCTTGAGCACGGTGGCCGCGGTGGAGCCGTCCCGGCTGACGCCGCACACCCGGCGCAACTCCTCGAGCGGCACGTGCCGGCCGTGGTGGGCGAGCAGGATCCCCAGCGCGGCGGCGCCGCACTCCACCGCCTCCATCTGGATCAGGGTGGGCGTACGGACCCGTCGACGCCGGATCCTGGGCAGCGGCGGTGCGCCGCTGACGGCGGTCGTCGGCGCGCTCATCGCCGCAGCAACCAGTCGATCGGGTGTTCCCGGTCCACGGTGAACCAGGCGGTGACCTCGCTTGCCGAGTTGAGCTGGAACGGTGGCGGCGACTTGGTCCAGCGCAGGCCCCCCGGCGCGGCCGGGTCCGGCTCCAGGGCGACCGTCACCCGCACCACGCTGCCGCGGGCGAGCAGCCGCCGGACGTCCGGCCCGGTGCCCAGAAAGGCCCGCAGCGAGGCCTCCGTCTCCGGGAAGGCGCCGACGGTGGCCACCTGGCCGGCCAGGGTGCCGAACACGTTGCGCGGCGCGGCCGCGGCGGCCACCTCCACGGACACGCCGGGTTGCAGCAGTGGGGCGGCGACGGCGGGGGCGTAGACGACCGCCTGCAACGCGTCCCCGGCGGTGTCGAGCCGTTCCAGGTCGGCCAGGTGCGTGCCCGGGGTGACGATCTCACCTTCGGAGACCAGCCAGGCGACGACGTACGCGTCACCCGGGGCGGTCTCCACCCGCACCTTGCCGTCGGCGGTGCGCAGGCTGTAGAGGGGTGTTCCCTTGGGCACCCGCTGGTGCGGTGACGCCCACACCTTGGTGACCTGACCGGCGTCGAGCGCGTCGAGGGCCGAGATCCCGTTCGAGTGGATCAAGACCCCGGCCGCCTCGACGGTCCGGGGCACCACCGTGCGTACCGACCAGACACCCGCGGCGACCACGACGATGACCAGCGCGGTGGTGGCCAGCCAGTTCGGGACCGTGGTCAGCCGCACCGCCCGGTCCAGTTGCTCGGGCGCCTCCAACTGGCGCAGCGCCTGCCGCCGGAACTTCATGGCCGGCCCTGGGCCGCGGCCGGGTCGGTGGCGCGGCGTGAGCCGAGCAGGAAGTCGGCCACGCTCGGCTCGACGAGCGGGTCGAGCCCGGACAACTCGGCGAAGGCCTGCGAGTCACCGGCGCCGAGCGCGCACGGTGCCAGCCCCATGGCGGTGGCGACGAGGTACATCTGCTGGGTCAGCACCCCCGCGTCCTTGAGAATCATCGCGTAGCTCATCCCTTCGTACTTCCACATGAGCCGCTGCACGCGGGCGGTGACCACCAGGACCGTCTGCGGCGGACGGGGCAGGGCGCCGGAGGCCCGGGCGTACGCCAACAAGCGGTCGGCCGCCGCTCCCCAGCCGGCGACCGGTTCCAGCCGGTGTCCGACCGGGTCGTAGTGGTAGAGCCCTGCATCGAGCCCCGCGCAGCGCGCGACGAGCGGGTAGATCTCCAGTTCGTAGACGCCGCCGCCGCCGGGGTAGGGCCGGTGGCCGACCTCCTGCCCACCGGCCTCGCCGACGGCGGCGGTGTGCTGCGACCGATACAGGAATTCCGCGAGCCGTTCGAGGGACAGCGGCGTCGCGTCGTCGTGGTCGCGCACGCTGCGCCGGTCGGCGACCACCTGACTGAACGGGGGGTCCGCCTTGGCGATCGTCGCCAGGTCCGGCAGTGGCAGCTCGACCGCCCGGCCCCCGTCGTACGGGCGGCGCAGCGGTTGCGGGCCGAAGCGTTCCCGCATCCGGTAGGTGCCGCCCACCGGCAGCGCGTGCCGGCCGGCCCGGGAGCGATGGTGCAGTCGCAACTCCTCCGGCGACCAGTAGGCAAGCGGCGCGTCGTCGCACTCGGCCGCGAACTCGGCCTCGGTGACCAGGATCCGGGCGGTGGTCAGCTCGTCGAGCACCCGTCCGGCGACCTCCGGCGGCACGCCGAGCGTGTGGGCCACCGCCTCGGGTCCGATGCCCGGCGCCGCGGCGGCGAGTACGGCGCCGACGGCGGCGTCGGCGCACCCGACGACGAGGGTGCTCAGCGGTGACGCGGCCACCAGCCTGCCCCGCTCGTGCTGGAGGGCGGCGAAGCGGGAGAGCCGGTAGCGGACCCCGGGGGTGTGCGGCCGACTCTCCGGCAGGCTCCCCCGCCCCAGGCCGGTGGGCACCAGGTCGAGCAGCGGACGATCGTCGACCTGGACGCGGCGCTCCAGCCAGGAGTGGGCGAGGAGCCGGCGGAGCAGCAGCTGCGCGGGCAACACCCGGTTCTCCCCCTCCAGGCGGCTGATCAGCCGGCCGACCTCGACGTCGTCGACCCAGTCGGCGGCGAGCCTCAGCAGCAGCGCCCGACGGCCGATGCCCGGTTGCTCCAGGGTGAGCTGGAAACGGG
Source organism: Micromonospora sp. NPDC048835 (assembly GCF_040649995.1). Classification (NCBI taxonomy): domain Bacteria; kingdom Bacillati; phylum Actinomycetota; class Actinomycetes; order Micromonosporales; family Micromonosporaceae; genus Micromonospora; species Micromonospora sp. NPDC048835. The sequence continues at coordinate 84,124 of NZ_JBEZGM010000026.1, forward strand.
TCTGCCGCAGCGTCAGCGAGCCGTCCTCGCCGACCCGCAGCTCGGCGTCACCGCGCAGCCGGTAGCACTCCTGGATCGGCGGGCCGCCGACGGAGCCGCTCACGGCGACCGCCCCCCGACCGGGTCCAGCACGGTGGTCATCCCCCACATCCTTCCCACGGTCCCGGTGGTTCGGGATCGCCGGCTAGAAGAAGACGTTCAACGGATTTGCCGATGCCTCGTCGACGGCCAACGGGCCCCGACCGAGGCGGGCCGGCACGTCCCACAGCCGGCCCGGACCGAGCCGGCGCCAGAAGTGCCGTAGGCCCGGAACGACGACCTTCACCACCGCCAGGTCGACATCCGGACGGGTCTGGTCGACGACGATCACCTCCAGGCCGGCTCGCCGCGCCCGGCGCACGCACCGCCGCACGTCGTCCCCGACGTCGCCGGTGGTCAACGCCGGGTGGTCCGCCGCGGTGCGCGGCGGGCGGGTGGGATCCGGGGTGAGCCACAACTGGTCGGCCACCCGCACGCTGCCGAACCACCGCGCGGTGTCCGGGTCGTCGACGCCGTACCTGTTGCGGGCGGAGGTGGGTCCGGCGACGGCGGGCAGGAACTGGTTCACCTCGGTGAGCGCCCGGGTCAGCGCGACCCGCGCGTCCAGGTGCGCCCCGAAGCCGACCAGGACGTCCTCCGGTCCGTCGTCGACCCGTCGGGACACCGCGGCGAAGGTGGGTACGCCGAGGTCGGCGGTCAGGTCGAGGGCCCACAGTTCGCGGCCCAGGGCGGTGGCGTGGTGGTCGACGCAGGCGGCGGTCCACGGGTCGCCGAACGAGGCGAGATCCACCCCGGGCAGCCGGGACCGGTGGTACCACCACAGCGCGACGCTGTCCCGCTCCACCAGCTCGCAGAAGCCCTGCAGGATCGCCTCGGACAGGTTGCCGCCGGCCGCGCAGCCGTTCGAGTCGGCCGAGCACACCCCCAGCCCGGTCAGCTCCGGGTGCCCGTACCAGCAGTGCGCGGCGGGCAGCTCGCGCGGTGTCTGCCGGGTCAGCGACCAGCCCGTGGTCCAGTCCAGCTCCACCTCGTCGGGCAGCGGGCGGGGGATGCGGTGCAGGTGGCCCAGGTCGCGGTTGAGCCGCTGCCGGTCGGCGTACTGACGTTCCGAGAACAGCAGCAACTCCCGCAGGTGCACCGCACGGTCCGGGCCGAGCTGCCGGTAGGTCGCCCGGTGCACCGGCCGGTCGCCCCGCCACACGCCGCAGTAGCGTTCCACCGCCTCGCCGAGCGCGCTGATCCGGGCCTGCAGGTCGGTCCGACCCTTGCCGCCGCTCTGCCCGCGCAGGTTGCGGCGCAGCGCGGCGAGCTGACGGGGTTGGGCGAAGTTGTGCCCGGCCGAGTAGGTGTGGGTGACGCCGTTGTCGGTCGCCTCCAGCGGGGTCAGCCGGCTCACCACGCCCAGGTACCTGCTGACGTGGTGAGCGAGCGCGGCGTACGCCTCGGCGGGTGTCCTGGTGCGGGAGTCCTCGGCCCGACTGGGCTGGGCGCCGCTCGGTGGCAGGTCGAGCCGGGGCTCGGCCTTGCGGACGAGGTCCGGGTCGCCGCAGGCGGGGCACTGCGGCTGGCGTACCAGTTGGTGGGTCTCCGTGCTCAGGTCCCGGGTGTCCAGGGCGACCATCCGGCCGGTGAGGCGGGGCGAGGTGCCTCGGACGGCGAGCACCGCGAGTTCGGTGGCGAGCAGCCCGGCCGCCATGGTGGCCAGTCCGGGTAGGACGGCGCGGCCGGTCTGGGGCAGCGGGTCGGTCAGGTCCTGCCCGTCGAGGAAGGCGTTCACCTGTTCGTTCTCCTGCCAGCGTTGCCGCAGGCAGGCCCAGCAGCCGGTACGACCCGGGACGAGGTGCGGGCCGAGGAAGACGACGTTGCCGTGTGGCCGGGCCAGCGTCCAGGCGCGACCGGCGGCCAGGTGGCGGTCGTTGATCAGGGCCAGCCGGGGGTCGAGCATCGAGGACGGCAGCACCAGCACCTGGGCGGTGTCCGGGTGGGGATGCGGCGCGTCCGGCCCGACCACCGTCGGCGCGAGGCCGAGGGCGCGCAGGGCGTCGGCGGTCTCGGCGACCCGGGGAGCCCCGAGGTCGACGACGGTGACCGGGCCTCCGGCCATCCAGCGTTGTCCGGCGTCCGGTGGGACACCCCGGGCGTCCCAGCCGGCGGCCTCGGCCGCCGAGGTACGTGCCGGCCCGGACACCAGCAGACCGTGGTCCCGCAACCGGGCAAGGGCCGCGGCGACGGCGGCGACCGGGTGTCGGGTGGCCAGCCGGGCCACCACCTCGGCCAGCGGCGCGACACCGTCGAGCTGGTCGGCCAGGTCCGCGGCGATCTGGTCGTCGATGAGCAGGCTGCGGGTCTCGCCCAGCACCACGAGCGGGCCGTCGGGCAGCCGTACCGGCAGGTAGTCCGATCGGAAGCGCGGACGCCACATGGGTTCCTCCCCGAGCCTCGTGGCCGGACCGCGGCACCGCCGGCCCCGCCGGCGGTCACCGCTGCTGTCATCGTCGCGGTCCGGTGCGTCCGAGCCGAGTGATGCCACCGGTTTCTGCCGTCGCCAAGGCCGCGCACGCGCGCTGGGAGTCAGCCGGCGACGACGGTCAGCGCGGTGTCGTTGAGCCCCAGCACCGACGTGCCGACGGTCTGTGCCGGCACGAGCAGCACGAAGGTCTCCACCCGGGTGACCCGGATCGACTTCCCGCTGATCGCCTTGCGGTGGCCGGTGGCGATCAGGTCCGGACTCTGCGGTTCCAATCGCACGGTGGCCGGACCGCCGGGTGCCGGGCGCAGCGTGTCGGTGGCGTGGATCGTCAGGAACGTCAGGGTGCCGGTCGGCACCGCGACCGCGCAGTCGGACCACTCCGCCCGGTCCATCGTCCGCTGCACCGCCGCGCCGACACCGGCGAGTTGCTGCCCGTAGACCTCCCAACCGCCGGCGAACTGACCGTCGAGCAGCGGGCTCGACACGACGAGGGATTGGTTGGCCGTCGTGGAGCCGATGCTGCGGGCGAACACCTCGGCGGTGAGGGCCCGGCGGCTGGTCTCGTCCAGGGCGGCGCCGCCCGCGGTGGCCGGCCGGCCGTCGATGCTGCGGGCGACCACGAGCGACGGTTGGGTGACCTGCACGTTGTGGCTGAGTTTCCACTGGCCATCGGCGTCGCGCACGAACTGGCTGACGTCCGTGGGGGCCAGCTCCGAGCCGGTCAGCCGGAGAGTGGCCGTGGCGAGGAAGCAGGCCGGCTCGCCGGGTGGCACCGCGAAGACCGGGTTGATGTGCTGGAAGGACGGTTGCGGACGCTGGTTGTACGCGGCACGACGGACCGCGGCGATGCTGAGGTCCAGCGAGGGCGACACCTCCTGGGTCCGCAGCGCCTCGACGTCACCGGCCACGGAGGCGGCCGAGTCGGCCTGGTCGAAGGCGGTGAGCACGAGCGCGGCCCGCTCCCGGCCGAAGGCGGCCGACCCGTGGGGCGCCGGGGTGGCCGCGTCCACCGGCTCGCTCCCACACCCGGTCAGCACGAGCAGCGCCACCGTGGCGGCGGCGATCGGCATCGCCGGCGGCGGCGCGGCGACGGCACGCGGGCTCCTGACGGATCTTCTGCCCAGCATCTCGTCCTCCATCCACCACCGGTTCGCGGGAATCGCGCCCGATGCCGTCGAGTATGTGAGCGGCGCTGCGGCCACGACGGCGGCGGCGCGGCCTCGTGCTGCCCGGCCCGTCGGCGTTGCACCGAACGACGTCATCCGACCGGGAACGCCGTCATCGATCGGTGTCATCGAGCCGAGCGACCCAGGCGGCCAGGCCCGGCCGGGAGGCGACACCGGTCTTGCGGTAGAGGCGGGTCAGGTGCGCCTCCACGGTGCGGGGGCTGATGTTCAGTTGCCGCCCGATCAGTCGGCTGGTGGCCCCGGTCGCCGCCAGCCGCGCGATGTGCCACTCCCGGTCGGTCAGCGCGGCGACCTCGCGCGGACCGACCGGACGGGCCAGTCGCAGAGCGACCCGTGCCGTTCCGCACCACCCGGCCAGTTCCAACGCCCGGCGTCGGGCCCGCGCCGCCAGGCCGGCCTGGTCCGCGGCTTCGGCCGCCCGGGCCAGGGAGGCCAGGGCAAGACTGCGCCGCAGCACCATCCCGCCGGTACGGAACAGGTCAGCCGCGTCTTCCAGGTGCCGCAGCGCCGCCGGGATCTCGCCACGGGCGAGCAGCACCTCGCCGTACGCCGACTGGGCGAAGCCCCGCTGCCCGGGCAGACCCACCTGGTCCGCCTCGGCCAGTGCCAGCCGTGCCTGCCGCTCGGCGTCAGCCACCTCACCGGCGGCGAGCGCGGCGGCGCAGAGCAGCTCGTACCACCTGGGCCGGAGGGACGTCTGGAGACGGCTGAGTCGGCTGTCGCCGCCGGCACAGAGCACCAGCTCGGCGCAGGTCGCCGGATCGCCCGACAGCAGCGCCGCCGTCGCGAGTGCGGTGGCGGCGGTACGACCACACCAGGTGGCCGGGTCGGTGGCGATTCCGGCGGCACTCTGGGCCAGCGCCACCGCCCGGTCGTCGTCCCGAAGGCCACCACGCCATGCCGTCGCCTCGGCCTCGAACGCCAGGGCGAAACTCAGCAGGTGGTGGCTGCCGATGCGTCGGGCGACGATGCCCGCCTCGGTGGCCAGTTCGATGGCGACGTTCAGCTGCCCGCCGTGGTAGGCCACCTGAGCGCGGCCGAGCAGCAGTTGGCACAGCCCGTCGTCGCGGTGTGCGGCGCGCACGAGTGTCAGCCCTCGGTCGAGGTGCCGCACGGCGTCGGCCTGCCGTTCCAGGTACAGCTCGCTCAGGCCGAGTGCGGTGAGGCAGTCGGGGTGGTCCCGTACGTCCCGGTCCGGCAGCGAGTCGACGATCCGGGCACCGGCATCGACCAGGCCCTTGGCGTCGTCGAGCGCGCCGTCGTGGACGGCGGCCAGACCGCGGACGGCCAGCAGGCCGGCCCGGTCGGCGCCGGAAACGCCGAGGTCGCCATCGAGGACGTCGGGCAGCTCGGTCACGGGGTGACCGGCCAGGATGCCGGCGACGCCGATCTCGGTGGCGAGTCGGTAGCCGCCGGTGGGTGCGGCGCCGCTTGGCAGGGAGGCCAACTCCCGCCGGCTGATCGCCGCCGCCTCCGCGTAGTTGCCGAGCAGACGTTCCACCCGCGCCCAGAGAGCTACCGCCTGCGCCCGCCGTCCCTCCGGGTCGGCCGGGAAGAGCGGCACGATCTCCTGGAGCAGGGCTCTGCTCTCGGCCAGATACCCCGCCTCCCCGGTGATCTGGGCCAACGCGAGCGACACGTCCTGGCGACGTTGCGTCAGCGCGGCCATCGGCCGCAGCGCGTGCAGAGCCAGCCGCAGCCAGCGGATGGCCAGGTCGGGCGTCTCACGCCGGACCTCCTGCGCGGCCCGGCAGAGCACGGTGACGCAGCGGTCGACCCAGCCGCCGTTCGGCAGGGCGAGCAGGCGCTCGGCGTAGCGGGCCCGCTCCGCGGCCGGCACGCCCAGGTCGACGAGCGCGGTGAGCGCCCGCGCACACGCTTTCACCTGCCATGCGGGGTCGGTGTCCTGGGCGACGGCCATCCGCAGCACCGGGTGGCGGAAGGCGAACCGTCCGGTGCCGGGCACGCGGCGGATCAGGTCGAGCCGGGCCAGTCGCCAACCGGCCTCGACTGCCAGTGCGGTGGGGACCTGCGCGACCTCGGCGAGCAGGTCCGCGGTGAAGGGAGCGTCGACGATCGCCGCGGCCCGCAGGCAGGCCAGCTCGACGGGCGGCAGCTCCGCCCACTCGCGGCGCAGCACGGCCACCGCCGCGTCGGAGAGCGAGGCACCCTGTGTCTCCCGGCTCGGGTCCACTGTGGTGGAGGTGGAGTCGTTCGGCAGGACCGCCAGGTAACCGGGGTTGCCGCCGGCCAGGTCGTACCGGGCACGCAGCTGCACCTGATCGGCGTGGGGGTGCAGGAGCGCGACCTCAGGGAGGCTGAGCGGGCGGAGTTCGAGTCGCTCGTGTGACGTCCTCTCGGCGGTGGCGTCGCCGTCCGGATCGGGTGGCCCGAACGGCATCGGGGTCGCCATCTGCCGCGGGCGGTAGACGAGCACGAGCAGCAGCGGGGCGGGCACCGGATAGCGCAGCAGGTGCGCGATCAGACCGGCGGACGAGGCATCCGCCCAGTGCAGGTCGTCGAGGACCACCACCAGACCGTCCCGGGCCGCCAGGCCGATCAGCCGGCGGGCCAACTGGTAGGTGCGGAACCGGCGGGCGTCCGACGCTCGCACCGGCCCCGCGGCGACGGACTCCGCCCAGATCTCGGCCGGGGGCCGTCCGGCGCGCACCCCGCGTCGAGGTGACTGCCCCTGCGTGAAGGCGTGCCGGAACACGTGGAAGGGGACTCCTCGCTCATCGGGCGAGCAGGTCCCGAAGGCCCAGGGGACGGTGGGGACGGACCGCTGCAGGGCCTCGCGGACGAACGAGGTCTTGCCGACGCCCGGCTCTCCGACCACCTCGCACACCATTTGCCAGCCACGGCTCAGTACGGTGGAGTGGGCTCTCCCGAGACGTGCCAACTGCGGTTGTCGCCCGATAAAGCGCGGGCTCGATGATGCGCTTTCCAGCCCAGGTGTCATCACACAGACCAGACGCCTTCCGGCAGCATTCGAGGGGAATGGTCGCACTATACCGGAGCATCGCCGAATGTCGAAACACAGTAGCGCGACCAATCCCCATTCGACGGGCGACACGAGATGCAGGTTCTTTCCGACATCGCACCACAAGCCGTAGAAAAGGATCGACGCCGACAGAGGCGTGCAACGATGTCCCGGAAATGCGTAAATCGTCCACCATCCGTGCCACCTGAGCCGCCACCAGCGGCCGAACCACCCGTTCCCCTGCGGGGCCGCGACCAGGACACCCGGGCAATTATCGGAGGGGTGCGCCTATCACCAGGATCGCGGCCGCCTATCGTCAATCATCCGAAGCGGCCATTTTCCTAATCCGATCGCGAATCCTGACGCCCGTCCCGCCTAGCGCGCCGTCGATGACGGTAAGCACGGGCGACAAATGACTGACATCTATCCCACGAATTGCCGCCTGCCATCAATCTTCAACATGCGAACAGCAACATGCAGACGCGGCGGGCGCCGAGCGGACGAAAGAGGAAGGCCGCCGCGCCGAGGCTTGCATCCGGTACACGCCTGACCTGTTGTCGCTGGCAACCACACGACAGCCAGCCGTGGGAGAACCTCGCCGGTGGGCCGCCGAGGCGCGGAGCGCGCGTCGGCGGCCCCCCGTCTCAGCCGTTGTCGATCAGGCTGGCGATCTCGTTGTAGATCAGGTGCGCCTTCGCGCCCTGGTTCGACGGACAGCCGCCGAGGTGGTGCAGGGCGACCACGCGGTGGCTGGCGTCCAGCACGGGCGAACCCGAGTTGCCGCCGGAGGTGTCACAGCTGTAGCTGATGTTCCAGGTGTTGTAGTTCGCGTTCCGGACGGCGCAGGTCGCGCCGTTCTGGGTGTCCTCGTAGATCGACAGCCGCTTCGCGGTGCCGTCGCCGTGCCCGGGGACGTAGATCCGGGTGCCGTTGCTGGTGGCGGTCGTTGCCAGGTACAGCGTCCCGAATCCCTGGATGGCGGCGAAGTTGTTGACCGAGAACAGGGCGTAGTCCAACTGGCTGGAGCCGCCGCTGCTCACCCGGTAGAGGGTGGCACCGCTGACCTTGGTGCCGGCGCCGGGATTCGCGCCGCCGCAGGTGGCGCACTGGTAGTTGAACTGCATCTCGCTGCCGCTCACGGCCGACTGGGTGGAGAAGCAGTGCTTGTTCGTCAGCATCCGGTTGGTGTTGCCGACCCGCCAGGTGGTGCACAGTCCACCACCGCTGATCAGCAGCCGCGCCACCGCCCTGCCGCGGGCGTACTCGGTGGGGTGGCTGTTCTGGTAGCAGACCACGTCCCGGCGGGCGTCGGTGCTGCACACGGACTGGGTGGAGAAGTTGTGCGCGGCGATCTCGGCGCGGTCGTATCCACGCCAGAACCGGTCGATGGTGGCGGCGCTGCCACGTGCGGGGCTGTTGCTGTGCAGTGTCACCACGGCCGTGTCACCCTCCACCGACATGGCCCAGAAACCCGGCTGCCCGTCGGTGGTGTAGTCCGAACCGGTCGCCCGGTCCAGGTCGCGGTCGTACCGGTGGCTCTCCTTGCCGTCCCGGCTCGACACGGTGACGTGGTCGCCCTGAGCCAGCCGCAGAGCGCTGAAGTGCACCTTGATGTACGTGGCACCCGGATGCCTGATGATCTGTGTCCCGCCGTCGGGGGCGCGGGACAGGGAGCTGGCGACGGTGCGGAGTTCACCGACAGTGGTCACACCCTCTGCGGAGAACTGGTGCGATTCCGGTGCCCGCTCGGACTGTGGGGCGACAGGGGCGACGGGGTACGCCTCGGCGGCGGGCACCGACAGCAGGCTCAGCCCAAGTGTGCAGGCAGCGAGCGCGACCGTACCCGTTCGTAGGCGGCGCAGGGCATGTTTCATCTGTCGCTCCTTCTCAGCAGTCAGCACCGGGACGTGCCTTCGGCCTTCATACCTGAGATCACGCAAGACATGTAATCCTATCTATGTCATAGCGGTCCGCCGCGTCCGCCGGCCACAGCGACCTCGGTAGCGCCCGCTGATCTAGGGTTGCTGAGATGGCCATGAGCGCGCAGGACGTGGTGGGCGTGATCGAGTCGGACGCGGGCGCGATGCGGGTCCTCCGGGCCACCGCCGACCTCGGGTTACCGGACTGGTGGATCGGTGCCGGCTTCGTTCGCAACCGCGTCTGGGACGCGATGAGCGGCCTCCCGGTCTCGCCGGAGCGGGACGTGGATGTCGCCTACTTCGATCCGGAGAAGCGGGACCCTCGCGAGGACGCACGCGCCGAGGCGCGCGCCCTGGCAGCCCTGCCCGGGGTGCCGTGGGAGATTCGCAACCAGGCCCGGATGCACCTGCGCAACGGCGACGAGCCCTACCTGTCCACCCTGGACGCGGTGTCGCGCTGGCCGGAGACGGCGACGTGCGTCGCGGTCACGCTCAGGGGTGACTCCGTCCACCTGGTCTCCTGTCACGGTCTGACCGACCTCGTGGGGATGGTCATCCGCCCGTCGCCGGCCATGGACAACGCGGCGGGTCGCGCGACCGTCCGCCGCCGTATGGAGGCCAAGGGGTGGCTGCACCGCTGGCCCGGCCTGCGGCTGACGATGTAGCTGAGCCCGGCCGCGCGACAATCGAGGGCGCCGCCGCGAAGACCCGGCTTTCACTGAGTGAAAGGCGGGGGTGCCATCCCCGGCCAACTCGTGGATGGTCACCGCGATCGGGCCTGGCCACCGGCAGCTCCGGCCGCTCCGCGACACCGGAGGGCTTCGATCCGGTGCGGCAGAAGGGGTTCGAGCCCTGCCGCCCCGATCCGTAACAGGCCCGAAACTACCGGTTGAAAATACTGGAAACTTCTGCCAGCCTGAGAGCCATCGATCAGTGTGAACGTTAACAAGATCATTTAGGACTGGAGCCGCTTCACGCGACCGTCAGACCCCCCACCTGCCAGGTCAGCACGTCCACCACCGAAGAGTCCAGTGCCCGCAACCACTCCCCCGACGGGCAACCGGAGTCACCCGTGACAACCCTCAGCTCGCAGGCCAGGCACGCCGAGCCGACCCGCATCGGGCGATCGCCCGGCGCGGGTCCCGCCCCACTCGGACGGCCCCAGCATCGTGGCCGCCGTCGAGCGAGCAGGGTCTCCCACTGGACCAGCGACACCGATCGCCCCACCCCACCACCGGAGGATCAGCATGGTTTCCCGGACCCGTCCCATCGGGCGCACCCGACTACGCGCACTCACTATTTCCGGAACAGCGGCGATAATTCTAGCCCTTGTCGTCTCGCTGCTACCCAATCTGGCGCAGGCCGCCGAGAGCACCCTCGGTGCCGCCGCAGCCCAGTCCGGCAGGTACTTCGGGGCCGCCGTCGCCGCAAACAAACTCAACGACAGCGCCTACACGACGATCCTGAACCGCGAGTTCAACAGCATCACCCCCGAGAACGAAATGAAGATCGACGCGACCGAACCGCAGCAGAACAACTTCACCTTCGGCAATGCGGACCGGATCGTGAACCACGCCCTCTCCCGGGGCTGGAAGGTGCGCGGCCACACCCTGGCCTGGTACTCCCAGCAGCCCGGCTGGATGCAGAGCATGGAGGGCACCGCGCTGCGCAACGCGATGCTCAACCACATCAACCGGGTGGCCGGCTACTACAAGGGCAAGATCTACTCCTGGGACGTGGTGAACGAGGCGTTCGAGGACGGCAACAGCGGCGCCCGTCGCAACTCGAACCTCCAGCGCACCGGCAACGACTGGATCGAGGCGGCGTTCCGCGCCGCCGACGCGGCGGACCCGGACGCGAAGCTCTGCTACAACGACTACAACACCGACAACTGGACCTGGGCCAAGACCCAGGCCGTGTACAACATGGTGCGCGACTTCAAGTCCCGTGGCGTGCCGATCGACTGCGTCGGCTTCCAGTCGCACTTCAACGCCAACTCGCCGTACAACAGCAACTACCGCACCACGCTCTCCAGCTTCGCCGCCCTCGGGGTCGACGTGCAGATCACCGAGCTGGACATCGAGGGATCCGGCACCACGCAGGCCAACACCTACCGCAGCGTGGTCAACGACTGCCTGGCCGTGGCGCGCTGCAACGGCCTCACCGTGTGGGGCGTGCGGGACTGTGACTCGTGGCGCTCCGGCGGCACCCCGCTGCTCTTCGAGTGCAACGGCACCAAGAAGGCCGCCTACACGTCCACCCTGGACGCCCTGAACAGCGCGGGCCCCGGCCCCACTCCCACACCCACCACGCCCGGTCCGACCCCCACCGTGCCGCCGGGCTCGGCCAACGAGATCGTCGGCACCCAGTCCGGCCGCTGCGTCGACGTTCCCAACGCCTCGACGAGCAACGGCACCCGCGTGCAGCTCTACGACTGCAACAAGCAGACCAACCAGGCCTGGACCTACACCTCGAACAAACAACTCCAGGTGTACGGAAACATGTGCCTCGACGCCGCAGGCTCCGGCA
>NZ_JBEZGM010000027.1:0-93504 GCF_040649995.1 Micromonospora sp. NPDC048835
ACCCCCCACCCCCCGCACCCCCCGCACCCCCGCACCCCCGCACCCCCGCACCCCCGCACCCCCGCACCCCCCGCTCCGCCCCGTCGATCATGGAGTTGTGGTGGGTGACAAAGCCCCCTCATGACGCCAAATCAGGCACCACAACTCCATGATCGATCGGAGTCGGGCCGCGATCTTGCACTTGCTGTCCCGGCGTAGGCGGCATTCCTCGCTTTTCCCCGACCGGAAACGCAAGATCGGCGTGGGCGGGGCGTTCCGGCGAGTTGGCGGTGGTTCGGAATGCTCCTGACGGGTATGCCGCTCCGCGCGGTGCGGCAAGGGACCCCCGCGCGCCGATGACGGAGTGCCAAGGAGCGGAGCGTCCCATGGCTCAGCGGAACAGCTCAGGTCGCGGCGCGACTGCGACAAGGACGAAGCGACAGGCCGGCAATCAGAGTCCGGGTACGCCCGGAGTCTCCGAGTCGGAGATTTCCCGGATGCGGGTGGACGACATCCGTGGGCAGTTGCGCAAACGCGGAGTCTCCGGGATCTCCGCTCTGCGCAAGCCGGAGTTGGTGAAACAGTTGGTGCGTTCGATGCGGGCCGGTGCGGGTCGGAGCAGCACGGGCCCGGCGGGCCGGGCTGCCGGCACCAGGGCATCGGCGGGTCGTGCGGCCGCCACCAGGAAGTCGGCGGCCAGGCCGGCGTCGAGCCGCGCGAAGGCCGCGCCGGCGAACAAGAGCGCGCCCGCGAAGCGGGCCGCCGCCACGAAGGCGACCGCCGCGCGGAAGTCGGCTGCGGCGGCGAAGCGGGCGCCGGCGAGGAAGACGACAGCCGCGAAGAAGACGACAGCGGCGAAGAAGACGACAGCGGCCGCGAGCCCGACGGCCGCGCGCAAGACCGCGGCCGCGAGCAGGACAACTGCCACCCGCAAGACCGCGACGGCCCGCAAGACCGCGGCAGCGCGGAAGACCACGGCGGCCCGGAAGACAGCGACGGCGCGTACCGCGCCCGCGCGGAAGACGGCGGCGAAGAAGGCACCGGCCAGGAGCGCGGCGGCGAAGCGCACGACGTCGGCCAGGAGCGCGGCGGCGAAGCGCACGACGTCGGCCAGGAGCGCGGCGGCGAAGAAGGCACCCGCCAAGAGTGCGGCCGCGAAGCGCACCGCACCGGCCAAGAGCGCGGCGGGGAAGCGTCCGCTGACGCGGTCGACCGGCGGCGGGACCGCGGCCGGCGGGATCCGGACCGGACGGGGTACGGGTCGGTCGGTCCGTAGTTCACAGGTGATTTCGTCGACGATGGACCGGCCGGAGCGTCCTGGGCGGAGCCTGATCACGGCGAACCACGAGGTGATCCAGCGGTGGGCCCGGGAACGTGGGGCGAAGCCGGCGACCATCGCCGGCACCGAACGGGATGGCCGGGCCGGTGTGTTGACCTTCAACATTCCCGGATACCGGGAAAGTAGCCGGATCCGCGAAATCACCTGGGATGAGTGGTTCTACACGTTTGACCTGCGTCGGCTGAATCTGATTTATCAGGAACAGTTGCGGGACGGCCGGCAGAGCAGCTTCTTCCGGACCGAGTCACCCGATCGGGAAGATGGTTGAGGTGTTTGCGGGAATGGGCGACGGGTATGCGCCTGTTGCCAACGGACGAGGCCGGAGCAGCGGATACTCGCCAGTTGTGACGGGCGAGACAGCCGTTCTGGGTTGAATCCAGAATCCGGGCGAACTAGCTTTATTGCACCGCGCCACGTTTGGAAACGTTCGGGGGAGCGGCGGATCGATCAGATCCGCGCACCAGACGAGGCGCGAGGGGACGGGTGGATCAACCGTTGGGGGACGGTGCCCACCTGTTTGGACCGGCGGCGTGAGCGGGCGATGCTTACGGGGGTGAGTGTTGCCCGCCGCCGCCGGCCCCACGGCGGGCGCCCACTACGACCTCAGGGACGTGGTGGGCGCTTTGCGTTGTTCATCCGGTCGGCGGGAGTGTTCGGCTCCGGCCCGGCGTAGCGCGGCGACGTGCCGCTCCCGGGGCGGTCCGGCGAGCAGGTGCCCGAGCGCGGCAAGCAGACCGAGCCCGGCCACGATCAGCCAGTGCCGGTCGCCGAGGTGCTGAAGGCTCACTCCGCCGAGGGTGGGTGCGACGAATGCGGCGGCCGGGAACGTCAGGTAGAAGACCGACTGGTAGCGCGCTCGTAGCTGTGGTGGTGCCAGGTCCGCGTTGATCTGCGCGTTCGGGGGTGCGGCGAGCATCGAGCCGACCGTCCAGACGACTGCGGCAGCCAGGTAGATGGCCAGTTCGTCGGCGATGGCGAGGACCCCGAAGCCGAGCGCGAGCAGCGCCGTGGAGGCGGCCAGGACGACGTCCTTGCGGTGCCTGTCGATCAGCCGGGGCACGAACAGTTGCCCGACCACGATCAACGCGCCGCCGAGTGCCACCACCAGCCCGTACGCCGATGGGCCCAGGCCGTCCGCGCGCATGGCCAACGGCATGATCGTCGAGGTCTGCATGGTGAGTACGGCGAGCACGAAGGTGAGCCCGACGAAGATCAGGAAGGTGCGGTCGGTGAGCGCGGTGTGCAGTCCCGGTCGGCGGGCGCGGACGGTTGTCGGTGCCGCGCTGGTGGCGGGCGGTCGGCCGGTCGCCGGCCGGGTCAGCCGCAGGGTTTCCGGCACCTTCCAGGCGATCACGGCGGCGGCGGTGAGGGTGGCACCCGCGTCGACGAGGAACAGCGCGGTGAAGCTTGCCTCGGCCAGGATGCCGGCGAGCAGCGAGGCGACCGCCATGCCCAGGTTGAACGCCCAGAACTGGAGGTTGAACGCCCGCGAGCGGCGTTCGGCGGGCACCACGTCGACGATCGCCGCGACGAACGCCGGGCTGGGCATCGAGTGGACCACGCCGATCAGCGCGGAGAGCACCGCGATCAGCAGCAGCGGTCGGGTGAAGGCGAGCGCCACCATCAGGCCGACGGTGGCCAGGTGCGCGGCGAGCAGGGTCGCCCGGCGGCCCCACCGGTCGGCGAGCACCCCGCCGAGCAGTACACCGGCCGCCCCGCCGGCCCCGTACGCGCCGACCACGGTGCCGGCCAGCCCTTCGCTCGCGCCGCGCACGTCGGTGAGGTAGAGCGAGAGGAACAGCATGGCGAAGGCGCCGGCCCGGTTGATCAGTAGGCCGGCCCAGAGGTACCAGAAGGTGGCGGGGAGCCCGCCTGCGGTGTCGTGCCACCAGCGCCGCAGGGCGTGCACCCGACCTCCCGACAGTTCAGGTTGTTAACTGTTTCCACTGCACAGTAGAAACTCGCGGCCCCACCGCGCCAGTCGTCAGGCGTCGGCGGGTTGCGGCGCCGGGGTGACGGCGACCGTTGCCAGCGCCTCACCGGAGCGGCGCAGCGCGGTGGCGCGCCGCTCCCGGGCCGGCCCGGAAACCAGGTGGGCCACCGCGGTCAGCAGGCCGAGCGCGGCGCAGCCGTACCAGAGCGCGTCGTTGCCCACGTGCTCGCGGACCAGGCCGCCGAGGATCGGCGCGCTGGCACCGGCGATCTGCCAGGAGAGCGAGAACACACCCTGGTAGCGGCCGCGCAGCTCGGCCGGGGACAGCTCGGCGATCAGCGTGGAGTTGGAGGGGGAGTTCAGCATCTCGCCGACCGTCCAGATGAGCACGGTCAGCCCGTAGAACCAGGCGGTGCCGGCGAACGCGGTCAACCCGAACCCCACGCCCATCACCACGGAGGCCAGCGCGAGCACGTGTGAGCGGCTGCGGCCCCGGATCAGTCGGGGTACGAAGAGCTGGCCGACCACGATGAGGATGCCGTTGAGCGCGATCACCGAGCCGTAGGTGGCCGGGCTCAGACCGTCGTCGCCCATCGCGATCGGCAGCATCGAGATGTGCTGGAGGAACACCAGCGCGGCGAGCAGATTGAGTGCCACGAAGCCGAGGTAGACCCGGTCGGTGAGGATCGTGCGCAGGGCGCCGAGCGGGACCGCCTTCACCGCGTCGGCACCTGTGGGGCCGGCCTGTCGGGTCTCCGGCACCCTGCTGAAGATGATCAGCGCGGTGATCAGCATGGTGGCCGCGTCGACCACGAACAACAGCAGGTAGTCGGCCTGTGCGGCGAGGCCGGCGAGGACGGCGGCGCAGGCGAAGCCCAGGTTGATCGCCCAGTAGTTGAGCGAGAAGGCGCGCAGCCGGTCCTTGGCCGGCACCACGTCGATCATCATGGCCCCGAACGCGGGCCGGGCCGCCTCGGCGAACATGCCGAGCAGCAGTGCGCCGAGCGCCACCGCCCAGAGGTCCCGGGCCAGCCCGAGCCCGAGCATCATGGCCGCCGCGCCCACGTGCGCGGTGAGCAGCGTCGGTCGGCGACCCCACCGGTCGGCCAGGGTGCCGCCGGCGGTCGTGCCGAATGCCCCGCCGACGCCCCAGAGGCCGATCACCAGGCCGGCCTGCGAGGCCGAGAAGCCACGTTCCTGGGTCAGGTAGATGGCAAGGAAGACGAGGACGAACGAGCCGAGTCGGTTGATCAGTGTCCCGGACCACAGGTACCAGAAGGTGGTCGGAAGGCCGCCGGTGGTGTCCCGGAACCAACTCCGCATCGTCCGCATATTGGCGCCCCGCTTGCAGTAATGACCGATGTGACTGGCGTGCCTTACAACCCTAGTGGCGGGCGGATCGGCAGGTCATCCGCTTTTTCACGTGGTGGTCGTCACGACGGCTGCCCGCGTGTCCGCCCGGCGGTTGAGGCAGGATGATCCGCATGACTGCGAGCGAAGGGCCCACCGTCGGGACGCTGGTCCTGCTGCGACACGGTGAGAGCGACTGGAATGCCAAGAACCTCTTCACCGGCTGGGTGGACGTCGACCTGACCGCGAAGGGCGAGGGCGAAGCGCGGCGCGGCGGCGAGCTGCTGCGCGAGCACAGCCTGCTGCCGGACGTCGTGCACACCAGCCTGATGCGCCGGGCGATCCGCACCGCCGAGCTGGCGCTCAACGCCGCCGACCGGCACTGGATCGCCGTGCGCCGGTCGTGGCGGCTCAACGAGCGGCACTACGGCGCCCTGCAGGGCAAGGACAAGAAGCAGACCCTCGACGAGTACGGCGAGGAGCAGTTCATGCTCTGGCGCCGGTCGTACGACACGCCGCCGCCGCCGATCGACGACAACGACGAGTGGTCGCAGGTGGGTGACCCGCGCTACGCGCTGCTGCCGACCGAGCTGATGCCGCGCACCGAGTGCCTCAAGGACGTCGTCGACCGGATGCTGCCCTACTGGTACGACTCGATCGTGCCGGACATCCTGGCCGGCCGGACGGTGCTGGTGGCCGCGCACGGCAACTCGCTGCGCGCCCTCGTCAAGCACCTCGACCAGATTTCCGACGAGGCGATCGCCAAGCTGAACATCCCGACGGGCATCCCGCTGCGCTACGACCTCGACCCGCAGCTGCGCCCGCTCACCCTGGGCGGCACCTACCTCGACCCGACCGCTGCGAAGGCAGCCGCCGCGGCGGTGGCCAACCAGGGCCGCTGAGCGACGACACGGGGCCCCCGGCCATCGCGGAGAGCGATGACCAGGGGCCCCTTTGCGTGCTCAGTCAGTTGCTGCTGGGCGTGCTCTCCCCGGTGATCAGGTAGATCACGTGCTCGCCGGCGTTCACCGCGTGGTCGGCGAAGCGCTCGTAGAAGCGGCCCAGCAGGGTGGCGTCGATGGCCGTCTCCACCCCGTACGGCCAGTCGTCGCCGAGCAGCACCGCGAACAGGTTCTTGTGCAGCTCGTCCATGGCGTCGTCGTCACGGTCCAGTTCGCCGGCGAGGTCGGCGTCGGGCTTCGCCAGCACCGAACCGATCTTCACGGCCATCCGGTCGGCGATCTCGGACATCTCGGTGAAGACCGTCCGCAGCTCGGCCGGGACGGCGGGGGAGGGGTGCCGGCGCAGCGCGGTCTTCGCCACGTGCTCGGCGAGGTCGCCCATCCGCTCCAGATCAGCGGCCACGTGCAGCGCGGTGATCATCGCCCGGAGGTCGGAGGCGACCGGCGCCTGTCGGGCGAGCAGGTCACAGACCCGCTCCTCGACGTGCCGGTAGAGGTCGTCGATCTCGGCGTCCCGCTCGATGACCGTCTCGGCGGCCTGCCGGTCGGCGGTGAGCAGGGCCCGGGTGGCCTGGCGCATGGCGGCGCGGACGCCCTCCGCCATGTCCACCAGCAGTTGGCTGACGATCTGGAGGTCGGCCCGGAACTCGTCGCGCATCATCACGTCCTGTGGTCGGTCGCCGCCGACGGGTGCCGGCGCAGGGGGTTGAGCAGGTGCGACGCCAACGGTAGGGCGCGCGGACGGACCCCGGATGAACCACGGTGAACGACGTCAGACGTGGGGGTGAACACTTCCGTAAGTGAGGGTAGTTCGTCCCGTTCTGTGTGGTAGCCAGGTTAACAATGACCCTACGATCGCCGGGTGGAGTGGGCGGTGGCGGTCGTGGTGGCCGTGGCGTTGGTGGCCGGTATGGCCGCCGGCTTGGTGCTGCCCAGGTTCCTGCCGAGGCGGGACGGCCGCTCCACGCCGACGGGAGGCGTCAGCTTCCGCTGGAGCAGGGGGAGGCCCGCGATAGTCGACGAGCAGCAGGCCGGGCTCGGCCGCCGGACGATCGACTCGCTCCGGGCCGGTGTCGTGGTCCTGGACGACGACGACGTCCCCGTGCTGATCAACCCGGCCGCCCGCGCGATGGGGCTGCTGCGTACCGGCAGCACCCCCGGATCCATCGCGGCGCACCCGCTGATCCGTACCCTCGCCGGCCAGGTGCGACGCACCGGCGTGCGGCGCGAGATCGAGCTTGACCTGCCCCGGGGTCGCGACAGCGCGGGGGAGAACCCGCTCGGCGTGCACCTGCGGGCGATGGGTCTCGGCAACGGCTTCATCGCGGTCGAGGCGGTCGACGTGACCGAGTCGCACCGGCTGACCCGGGTCCGACGGGACTTCGTGGCGAACGTGAGCCACGAGCTGAAGACCCCCATCGGGGCCCTGCAACTACTCGCCGAGGCGTTGCTTGACGCGACCGAGCCGGCCGACGCCGCGACGCCGGACCTCTCCGAGGACCTGGTGGCCGCCCGCCGGTTCGCCGAACGGATCCAGCACGAGTCGACCCGCCTGGGTCGGCTGGTGCAGGAGTTGCTGGAGCTGACCCGGTTGCAGGGGGCCGAGCCGCAGCCGCCACCGGAGCCGGTCGCGTTGGACTGGGTGATCGCCGAGGTGGTCGACCGGACCCGCACCACGGCGTCCGCGCGGGGCGTCGCGGTGACCGTGGACGGGCAGCGTGGCCTGACCGCGTACGGCAGCGACTCCCAACTCGCCACGGCGGTGGCGAACCTGGTGGAGAACGCCATCAACTACTCGGGCGAGGACACCACGGTGCGGGTGACCCTGCGGGGCGACGACGATCACGTCGAGGTCGCCGTCACCGACCAGGGCATCGGTATCGCCCCCACCGACGTGGACCGGATCTTCGAGCGGTTCTACCGGGCCGACCAGGCCCGCTCGCGTGCCACCGGCGGCACCGGGCTCGGTCTGGCGATCGTGAAACACATTGCGAGCAACCATGGCGGACGGGTCGAGGTGTCGAGCACTCTTGGTGGTGGATCGACGTTCACCCTCCGGCTGCCCGCCAGCCCACCGGACGACCTCCTGGCGACACTGCCGCCGGTTGGGATCGAGTCCGGTCCGGCTGGGCTAGGGCAGGTCTGACAGCAGATGGAAAGGAAATCCCCGTTGAGCCGCGTTCTCGTGGTCGAGGACGAGGAGTCGTTCTCCGACGCCTTGTCGTACATGCTCCGTAAGGAGGGCTTTGAGGTCTCGGTCGCTGCGACCGGCACCGACGCCCTCACCGAGTTCGACCGGACCGGCGCCGACATCGTGCTGCTCGACCTGATGTTGCCCGAGATGTCGGGGACCGAGGTCTGCCGGCAGTTGCGGCAGCGCTCCGCCGTGCCGATCATCATGGTCACCGCCCGGGACAGCGAGATCGACAAGGTGGTCGGGCTGGAGATCGGCGCCGACGACTACGTCACGAAGCCGTACTCGCCGCGGGAACTTGTCGCCCGGATCCGCGCCGTGCTGCGCCGGCAGAGCCCGGAGGTGGCCGAAGCGGGTGCGCCGACGCTTGCCGCGGGCCCGGTGCGGATGGACATCGAGCGGCACGTCGTGACGGTCGACGGCGGGGCCGTGCAGTTGCCGCTGAAGGAATTCGAGTTGCTGGAGCTGCTGCTTCGCAACGCCGGCCGGGTGCTCACCCGCGGCCAGCTCATCGACCGGGTCTGGGGTGCCGACTACGTCGGTGACACCAAGACGCTCGACGTGCACGTCAAGCGGCTGCGGTCCAAGATCGAGCCGGAGCCGTCCGCGCCGCGCTTCATCGTGACCGTGCGGGGTCTGGGCTACAAGTTCGAGCCGTGATCGGCGTACGCGAAGGGGGTCTGCGTTCGACGCAGGCCCCCTTCGGCCTGTTCCCCCTCGGTCAGCGAACGACCTTGATGTTGAAGTTCGCGGTGTCGAGTCGACCGTAGAGCCGCAACCAGAGCGGCAGCAGCATCTCGGTGCCCCGCGCGGTCGAGAGGTCGCCGAGGTCGATCACGTCGGTGTGGCCGAAGCTGACGAGCAGTCCGGTGACGATCCGCTTGGCCTCCGGATCGTCGCCGGAGACGAAGACACTGTGCGCACCTTCGGCGAGCTGATGAGGGTGCACCATCAGCTCGGCGGTCACCGTGTTGAGGGATTTGACCACCCTGGTCTGTGGAAACTCGCGCTGGATGCGTTCGGCGAGGGAGTCGGTGTCGAGCACCGACAGGGTGGGTGGAAAACCCGCACCGAAGTCGAGCGGGTTGGCGATGTCGAGCAGAACCTTGCCGGCCAGGTTCGGTGCGCCGGCCGCGGCCAGTGCCGAGAGCGAGCCGTTGCCGTTTGTGGCGTTCACGACCAGCTCGGCGCCGCTTGCGGCTTCGGCGAGGGTCGCCAGGCCGACCTCGGGGTGCTGCGCCGCCCAGTGGGCGTGGTCGCCGGCTCGGGTGGCCGCGACGTCGCGGGTGCCGATGGTCACCTGGTGACCCAGTTCCGCCGTGCGGGCGGCGATGGCTCGACCGACCGAGCCGGTGCCGAGAACTGCGATACGCATGTCGATCGATCCTCCGTCGGGACATCGAATCGGCTCGTGCCGATCGGAAGCAGGCTAACAGACAGGTCTGTCTACCACAGCCCCTGTGGAGTCGCAGGGGTGCTGGCGTACAGCCCTCTCTGGACGCCCGGAGGGGCGGCAGTGCGGTTGGTAATCCTCTGGAGCTGATGTCCCAAACGAGTCATCCGCCGTCGCCGGCCGGTGTCTTCCGCTGATGTCACAAGCGATTCAGCTCCAAAGCGCGCCGAACCCATGTCCCGCCCCTCGTCCCCGAGGCCGTCGCGAGGTCGTCGTGTCACGGTCGCGCAGCCCTCGCGGGGTCGCCGAAGCCGAGGGCACTGCCTCCGTAGACGGAGCCGTCTATAGGATCAGGGCTGTCATCAGCAGAACGAGGGAGCACCGATGCCCGCGCCCCGCACCCCGGCCGGCTCGGCCAGGGACCGGATCCTGGACACCGCGTTCCGGCTCTTCTACGCGCACGGGCCGCGCGGCGTCGGGGTGGACACGGTGATCGCCGAGTCGGGCGTGGCCAAGGCGACGCTCTACAAGCACTTCCCGCGCAAGGACGACCTCGTGCTGGCGTACCTCGATCGGGTCGACCAGGCGTGGTTCGGCGCGTTGCGGTCCGCGGCCCGGGATGCCGGCGACGAGCCGCGCGACCAACTGGTTGGGATGTTCGACGCGCTGACCGGCGCCTGTCGCCGGGAGGGCTACCACGGCTGCGCGTTCATCAACACCGCGGCCGAATCGTCCGCCGCCGGGCCGGTGCACGCCCGGACGGTCGAGCACAAGACCGTGGTTCGTGCCTGGGTGACCGAGCTGGCCCGCCGGGCCGGCGCGGCCGACCCGGAACTGCTCGCCCAGCAGCTCACCCTGCTGCTGGACGGCGGGCTCGTCGCCGGTGTGCTGGACGGCGACCCCCTGGTCGCCGACGCGGCGAAGCGCAGCGCTCGCACGCTTGTCGACGACGCCCTGCGCTGAGCGGCGACCGCCGGACCCGGGTCAGAACAGCTTGCGTAAGCCGGCAGCGATCTCGGCCACCTCCGTGAGGCGGCTCTCGGCCACGCCGATGACCAGGTCGTACGCGATGTCCTGGTTGGTGTCGTCGAGCTGAGCGATGGTGACGGCGCCGTCCTGGAGCAGGAAGGCGATGGCGACGATCCAGCCGATCCGCTTGTTGCCGTCCACGAACGGATGGTTGTTGACCAGGGAGTGGAGCAGTGCTGCGGCTTTTGTCCACACATCCGGGTAGGCATCTTCGCCGAACAGGTTGGTCTGTGGCCGAGCTACCGCCGACTCCACCAGCCCGGCGTCCCTGATCCCCACGCCCAGCTTCCGGGCGATGCCCGCCACGTCAGCGAGCGTGGGGTAACGGATCTCCGTCATCACTCCGCCAGGCGGGCGAGCAGGGCGGCGTGACGCTCGATGATCTCGTCTGCGAGGCCGCCGAACTCCTTGGCGTTACGCCGTGCCAGGTAGTCGTCGATCGCGGTGACGATGACGGCGTGCATCGACCGTGCCTCTTCGTCCGCAACGAGACGGAGCCGCCGTTCACGGTCGTCGTCAAGTCGCAGCGTCATGGCCATGCCAAAAATGGTAGCAGGATCGCTACCAAGATCCGCTAGATCTCGTCGGCCGGGTGCGGGGCGATCATGCCCTGCCTCGTCCTGGTCGCGCACAGCTCGGCCAGCCGCTCGTAGGCGGCAGCGCCGATCAGGGCGGTCAGCTCCGGCCCGTACGACAGGTACATCGGCTCGGTGCCGACGTGCGCGTCGGTGGAGGAGGTGCACCACCAGTCCAGGTCGTGCCCGCCGGCTCCCCAGCCCCGCCGGTCGAACTCGGACAGCGTGGAGACCAGCACCTTGCTGTTGTCCGGGCGCTTCACCCAGTCCTGGTCGCGGCGGATCGGCAGTTGCCAACAGACGTCGGGCTTGTACTCCAACGGGTGCACCCCGTCACGCAGCGCCTGCGCGTGCAGGGCGCAGCCGCCCCCACCGGCGAAGTCGGCGTCGTTGAGGAACACGCACGGGCCGTCGGCGCCCTGGGTGGCGGTGCGGCGGGCTGGGTTCTTGCCGTCGATGGTGTCCTCGTCGGTCCAGTTCTTGAACCCGCGCCGGAAGTGCTGCCAGGTCTCCGGGGTGAGCCGCTTGACGGCGTTGCGCACCCGCTTCTCGTCGTCCGAGTCGGTGAAGAACGCCCCGTGCGAGCAGCAACCGTCGGCGGCCCGGCCGGCGATGATGCCGTGGCAGCCCTTGCCGAAGATGCAGGTCCAGCGGGACAGCAACCAGGTCAGGTCGGCCCGGATCAGGTGTGTCTCGTCGGCGGGGTCGGCGAACTCGATCCACTCCCGAGGGAAGTCCAGGGGCACCTCGCGGCTGCGCGGGTCACCAGGGTCGTCCACCAGCACACGGAGCTCCATCGTCACTCGGCCCAGCCTACGCGCGGTGGCGTGCGCAGGCCGGTGAGCCGCGCAAACGTGTTGCGCTTAGGGTCTTCACCATGCGACTGGGTGTCCTCGACGTCGGATCCAACACGGTGCACCTCCTGGTGGTGGACGCGCACCACGGCGCACACCCGTGGCCGGCGCACTCCGAGAAGGTGGTGCTCCGGCTGGCCGAGCAGATCGGCCCCGACGGCGCACTGACCGAGGCAGGGGCGGACAGCCTGGTCAAGGCCGTGGGCATGGCCAAGGCGGCGGCCGCCGGGCTCGAGGCCGACGACCTGATCGCCTTCGCCACGTCCGCGGTGCGCGACGCCACGAACGCGGCCGAGGTCCTGGCCCGGGTCCGGGAGGAGACCGGCGTACGCCTCGAGGTGCTCTCCGGGGCGGACGAGGCGCGGTCGACGTTCCTGGCGGTCCGGCGGTGGTTCGGCTGGTCGGCGGGCCGGCTGCTGGTGCTGGACATCGGCGGCGGCTCGCTGGAGATCGCCGCCGGCATCGACGAGGACCCAGAGGTCGCGGTCTCGCTGCCGCTCGGCGCCGGTCGGCTGACCCGGGAGCGGCTGCGGGTCGATCCGGCCAGCACCACCCCGCCGTCGGCGGAGGCCGTCGAGAAGCTGCGGGAGTACGTGGACGGTCGGCTGGACAAGGTCGTCGACCAGATCACCCAGGTCGGCTGGGACCGGACGGTGGCCACGTCCAAGACCTTCCGGACCCTGGCCCGGCTGGCCGGGGCGGCACCGTCCGGCGCCGGGCTGTGGGCACGTCGCAGCCTGACCCGGGCCGGCCTACGGCAGGTCATCGGCTTCATCCGGCACATCCCGCCGGCGCAGCTGATGGAGTTGGAGGGGGTCAGCACGGGCCGGGCCCACCAGCTTCTGGCCGGTGCGGTGGTCGCCGAGGCGGTGATGCGCCGGCTGGATCTGGACTCGTTGGACATCTGCCCGTGGGCGCTGCGGGAGGGTGTCATCCTCCGCCGGCTCGATCAACTTGAGCCGATCTGATCCGCTGGCCGTTTTCGGTTGGTTTGCCGGTGCTCGTCACGATGCCCCCGGCGCTGCCGGGCTACGCTGGCTGATGTGACTTCCCGCGTTCCCGTGCTCCTGTCCAGCTCGTCGGTGTTCCCCGAGCCGACCGCGGCGGCGTTCCAACTGGCTGCGGCGCTCGGCTACGACGGCGTCGAGGTGATGGTCTGGACCGACGTGGTAAGCCAGGACGCGGGCGCGCTGCGCGGCCTCTCCACGCACTACGGGGTGCCGGTGCTCTCGGTGCACGCGCCCTGCCTGCTGGTCACCCAGCGGGTGTGGAGTCCGGACCCGTGGGAGCGCCTGCGCAAGGCTGCCGAGTTGGCCGAGACTCTCGGCGCGCCGACAGTCGTGGTGCACCCGCCGTTCAGCTGGCAGCGCGACTACGCGCGTAACTTCGCCGAGGGGCTGGCCACCGTCGCGGACCGGTTCAGTGGGCTGCGCTTCGCGGTGGAGAACATGTACCCGGTGCGGATGGCGGGTCGCCAGTTCGTCCCGTACGTGCCCGGCTGGGATCCGACCGACGCCGGCTACCCGTCGTACACCCTGGATCTGTCGCACTGCGCGGCCTCGCACAGCGACCCGCTGGAGATGGCCGACCGGATGGGCGCCGGGCTGGCGCACGTGCACCTCGGTGACGGCACCGGAGAGGGCCGCGACGAGCACCTGGTGCCCGGGCGCGGCACCCAGCCCTGCGGGGAGCTGCTCTCCTCGCTCGCCGGGCGGGGTTTCACCGGGGCGGTGGCGGTGGAGGTCGCCACCCGGGGCGCGAAGAGTCGCGCGGTGCGCGAGGCGGACCTGCGCGCCGCGCTGGAGTTCGCCCGCCAGCACCTGACCGCGTCGTCACCCGTCGACGCCTGACCTGCCCGCCCACGATCGGGCGGTGGCGGGGTCAGCTCACCGGTGAGAGGGAGTCGACGGCGGAGGTCGGCTGCGGGGCGACGGTCACCTGCTCGCCGACCGCCGCCCGCTTGCGGGCCCGGTGCGCCGCGACGTGCGAGCGGGTGGCGCAGCGCTCCGAGCAGAACCGCCGGCAGCAGTTGGACGACGTGTCCAGGTAGACGTTGCCGCACCGCTCGTCGGCGCAGACCCCGAACCGGGCGCTGCCGTACTCGCAGAGCCAGACCGACAGCCCCCAGGCCGCGCCGGCCAGGTATTCGGCGCTGACCGAGGCACCCCGGCTGGTCACGTGCATGTGCCAGTCGCTGGAGTCGTGCCCGGAGATGCGCGGCTGCACCGGGAACGCCTCGAGCAGCGCGTTCAGCTCGGTGACCGCCTGGGCGTCGCGCCCCGAGGTGCCGTACTCGAAGACGTCGCGCAACCGCTTCTGCGCCCGGCGGAAGATGGCGACGTCCCGGTCGGCGACCTCGTCGCGCATCCAGGCCTGGTCGTCGCTGAAGAGGGCTCGCAGGTCGTCGAGGTCGTCCAGGCGGGCGTTGACCAAGTCAACGCCGGTCCGGGCGTACGCGTCGAAGTTCACACCACAACGGTAGACGACTCAGTGGGTGCGCGGCGCGTCGATGTAGTGCGGCAGGAACCGCGCGTAGCCGTCGGTGATCAGACTCGCGCTCTCCCGCACCCCCAAACCGGCCGACTCGCCGTCGACGATCCAACTGCCAAGCACCGTTCGATGACCGGCGAACTGCGGCAACGCCCGGAACTCCTGGTAGCACCAGCCCTCGTCGCCGTAGATCCCCGGGTTGGTGATCTCCTCCTCGGCGGTGACGATGCGTACCGAGCCGCCCTCGCGGCCGAGCAGCGGCTTGGCGACGTACTCCGGCATGCCGCGCGGCGAGTCGAGGTACGCCGGGAGCAGGTACTCGTGACCGGGGTACAGCTCCCAGAGGACCGCGAGCAGCGCCTTGTTGGAGAGCAGCAGCTTCCACGCCGGCTCGATCCAGGTGGTCGGGGTGCCCGGAGCCAGGGCAGCCGGCCCGTACGGCTCGGCGAGCATCCACTCCCACGGGTAGAGCTTGAAGCAGGTGGTCACCGGGCGGTCGTCGGCGTCGACGAAGCGCCGGCCGTCCCAGCCGATGTCCTGGATGGGTTGGAGTTCGACGTTCAGGCCGGCCTGCCGCGCGGTCTCGGCGAGGTAACCGGCGGTCATGTGGTCCTCGCCGGACTCCTCCTCGTTCGACCAGAGCACGTGCACCAGGGGATCGTGCAACCCCGCCCCGATCTTGGCCCAGGCGCCGACCAGCCGCTCGTGCAGGCTGTTCCACTGGTCCAGCTCGGGGCGGGTCTGCTCCAGCCAGTACCACTGGATGATGCTCGCCTCGACCAGGGCGGTGGGGGTGTCCGCGTTGTACTCCAACATCTTCGGGGGCCAGGTGCCGTCGTACGCGAGGTCGAAGCGCCCGTACAGGGTCGGTGGCGCCTCCCGCAGCGACCGGGCCACCGCCTCGGCCGCCCACTGCGGGATGCCGAACTCGGCGTACCGGCGCTGCGCCACCACGTGCTCGGCGGCGGCCACCGACATCCGGTGCAGCTCCTCGGTGGCCTCCTCCAGCCGCAGCACCTCGTCCAGGTCGAAGGCGTACGCGGCGGTCTCGTCCCAGTACGACATGATCCCGCCGTCGGGCAGCTCGGTGTCGACGTAGACCAGCCCCTGCGACCGGATGGTGGCGTCCCAGTCCGGTCGTGGTGTGACCGTCTCGCGGCGCACGTCAGCCCCCGCAGGAGGCGAGGTGGGTGCCGAACCCGCCGCGCTCGGGCAGGGCCGCTGTGGTCGGCTCCGGGGCGGTGCGGCCGGCGGCCGGGTCGCTGACCCGCATCGCCAGCGCGACGGTCCCGCCGCCGCCGACCGGCCCGAGGGCGCAGTCGTCGTCATCGTCGTCGTCCGAGGTCATGTTGCAGCCGGAGAGGGCGAGCGCGAGAGCGGTGAGCGCGCCGAGCTGCACGGAGGCCGACCGGAGTCGGCGGTGGGGGCGGGGGCGTTGGTCCACGGCATCGTTGTAGCTGATCCGCGCCACCGCCGCCGCCCCGCCCCCACGTCGAGGTGGCCCGGCCGCCCCTCGGCGAGGCCCCTGGCAGGGGCGTTACGCTCGGCTCATGCTCCGTTCCGTCATCCTCGCCGCCTCCCGGTCATCCCAGGTCGAGCGGCTCGTCGCGACAGCCCCGTACACCCGGGACGTCGTCCGCCGGTTCGTTGCCGGCGCCGCCACCGACGACGCGTTGCGCGCGACCCGCGGGCTCGTCGACGACGGCCTCGCGGTCACCCTCGACCACCTCGGTGAGGACACCGTCCGCCCCGAACAGGCCACCGCCACCCGGGACGAATACCTGAAGCTGCTGAAGATGCTCGGCGCCGCGGGGCTCACCCCGGCCGCCGAGGTGAGCGTGAAGCTCTCCGCCCTCGGTCAGATGTTCGACGAGCAGTTGGCGTACGACAACGCGCGGGCGATCTGCGCTGCGGCCGACGCGGTGGGCACCACCGTCACCCTGGACATGGAGGACCACACCACCACGGATTCGACGTTGGAGGTGTTGAGCCGGCTGCGCAAGGACTTCCCGTCGACCGGCGCGGTGCTCCAGGCGTACCTGCGTCGGACCGAGTCGGACTGCCGGGAGCTTTCCTCGGCCGGGTCGCGGGTGCGGCTGTGCAAGGGCGCCTACAAGGAGCCGGAGTCGGTGGCGTACCAGTCGGCCCGTGAGGTGGACAAGTCGTACGTCCGCTGCATGAACATCCTGATGTCCGGCGACGGGTACCCGATGCTCGCCACCCACGACCCCCGGATGATCGCCATCGGTGAGGACCGGGCCCGGTGGTTCGACCGGGGGCCGGAGCGCTTCGAGTTCCAGATGCTCTACGGCATCCGCCCCGAGGAGCAGGCCCGGCTCGCCGGCGAGGGCTACACCGTGCGCACCTACGTCCCGTACGGCGACGAGTGGTACGGCTACCTGATGCGCCGGCTCGCCGAGCGCCCCGCCAACCTGGTCTTCTTCGGCCGTGCCCTGATCTCCAAGAAGTAACGTCCCCGGTTCGGCAGGCGGGCCGGCGGCGACCTTCGGGTCACCGCCGGCCCGTTTCGCGTCTCCGGCTTGCCAAGTTTGGCTA
Organism: Micromonospora sp. NPDC048835; assembly: GCF_040649995.1. NCBI lineage: Bacteria > Bacillati > Actinomycetota > Actinomycetes > Micromonosporales > Micromonosporaceae > Micromonospora > Micromonospora sp. NPDC048835. Next base: position 16,655 of record NZ_JBEZGM010000027.1, read on the forward strand.
AGTGGCTTAGCTTTAGGGCTATGACAGCTAGCCAGGTGCGGCGGGACGGCGGACACATCGCGTACGAGGTGCGGGGCGACGGCCCGTTGGTCGTCCTCGCGCACGGCATGGGCGAGGACAGGGCGAGCTTCCGGCACCTCGTGCCCCTGTTGGTGGCCGCAGGTCACCGGGTCGCCTCGGTCGACGTCCGGGGGCACGGCGAGTCCAGCGCCGGCTGGCCCACGTACGCCCCGGCGGAGGTCGGCGCGGACCTGCTGGCCGTGGTCCGTGACCTCGACTCCGGCCCGGCCGTGCTGGTCGGCAGCTCGTCCGCCGCGGCGGCGGTGGTCTTCGCCGCCACCGACGCGCCCGAGCTGGTCAGCGGCATCGTGCAGATCGGCGCGTTCGTCGGTCAACCGAAGCTCAACCCGATGCTGCGGATGGCGATGTGGTCCGTGCTGCACAGCCCCCGACTCTTCGGGATGTTCCACAACACCCTGTTCCCGGTGCACCGACCCGTCGACGACGCGGCCTACCGTCGCTCCATGGTGGCCAAGCTGCGCGAGCCCGGCCGGATGGCCGCTACGCGCGGCGTGATCGCACCGGCCGAGCCGCACTGGACGGCCCGCGCCCCGCAGGTGCGGCAACCGGTGCTGGTGCTGATGGGGTCCAAGGACCCGGACTTCCCCGACCCGGGGGCCGAGGCCCGCGCCGCCCGGCGGCTCTTCCGCACCGCCGAGGCCCGCATGATCGTGGAGTCCGGCCACTACCCGCACGCCGACCAGCCGCAGCGCACGGCCGACGAACTGCTCGCCTTCCTGGCGGTGTGCGCCGGTGCCTAGGGTCGGCCTCAACCAACAGACTGTCGTACGCGAGGCCGCCCGGCTGGCCGACGAGGTCGGCTTCGCGCAGCTCACCCTCGCCGCGCTCGCCAGCCGGCTCGGGGTGGCGCTGCCCAGCCTCTACAAGCACGTGCGGGGTGCGGACGCGCTGGCCCAGAAGCTCGCCGTCCTGGCCACCGCCGAGTTGGCCACCGAGATGACCACCGCCGCCGTCGGTCGCTCCGGTGGGGACGCGCTCCGGGCCATGGCTGACGCCTACCGTGACTACGCCCACCGGCACCCCGGCCGCTACCCGGCGACGCAGCGGGTGCCCGACCCGGCCGACCCGGAGCACATCGAGGCGGGCGAACGCGCAGTCAACGCCATCTTCGCGGTGCTGCGCGGGTACGGGCTCACCGGTGACGACGCGGTGGACGCGACCCGAGCGCTGCGCAGCGCCCTGCACGGCTTCGTGACCCTGGAGGCCGCGGGCGGCTTCGGCCTGCCCCGCGATGTGGACCGCTCGTACCACCAGTTGGTCGCGAGCATGGACATCTCGTTCCGCTCCTGGCCGCGCACCGGCGGGTGAGCGAGTGGTCGGGCCGATCGGCCCGGGGCGGCCTCGCCGTACCCAGGCAGTGGTCGTACCCTTCGGCGGGTGACTGACGAGGTGCAGCAGCCAGCACCACGGCGCCTCTGGCCGCTGTGGACAGTGCTCGTGGTGGTCCTCCTGCTGTTGGGCTGCGGTCTGCCCGCGGCGATCGTCGTCGGGGTGATCCGCGAGACAGGCGCGCGCCCCACGATCAGCCGGGCCGGTGCCTCGTCCTCCGACGACCCGGCCACCGCCGTGGCCCGCGGGTTGTCCGACCGGATCACCGCCCAACTCCACCGGCAGTCCGCGGCACTTCTCGGTGGCGACCGCGCCGGGTTCCTCGCCGTCGCCGACCCCGCCGCCCACTCCGACCTGCGCCGACGCTTCGCGGCGCTGAGGGCGCTCAAGGTGACCGGCTGGCGGGCCGAGCCGAGTGGCCTGCCCGTGCCGATCATCGGCAAACCCGGCGAGTGGCGGATGCTGGTGCGCTTCCAGTACTGCTTCGTCACCCCGAACTGCCGGACCAGCACCGTGCTGATCGGCACCCGCTGGCGGGAGAACGGCGACCAGCCCCGGATGGTCGCCATGGAGGAGTCCAAGTCGGTGGAGACCGGCACCCGACCGTGGGAGATCAGCGACCTGGCGGTCGCCGTCGGCGCGCGGTCCATCGTCGCCACCACCCCGGCCCTGCGCGGCAAGCTCCCCGGCCTGCTCGCCCAGGCCGAGGCGGCGGCGAAGGTCGCCGACGGGTACGCGGTGACCGGCTCACCGCCGGACCGGTACCGGATCTTCTACGCCGGGCGCACCGAGTGGCAGCGCTGGTACGGCGGGGAGCGCCCGGAATGGACCGGCGGTTACGCGGTCACCGTGGGCGGCGGCCACCACGAGGTGGTGCTCAACGCCGAGGGGCTCACCAACAGCGGCACCGACGACCTGCTGCGGCACGAGCTGACCCACGCGGCGTCGTTACCGGAGCGCGGCTACCCGGGCAAGCTCACCTGGTGGTTGGTGGAGGGCCTGGCCGAGTTCGCCGGTGCCGGCGGCCAGGCGGTCGACAGGTACGAGGGGATCGCCGACGTCCGCAAGATGGTCAGGGGCGGCTGGGATGGCAAGTTGGAGGGCGTCAACCCCGCCGACGACGCCTCCGCCGAGCGGGTCGCCGGCAGCTACGGCATCGGTTACCTGGCCGTCCGGCACCTCATCGACAGGTATGGGCCGCTGCGGCTGCTGACCTTCTTCAAGACGGTCGTGCACGACGGCAGGACCATCGACGAGGCATCGGAGAAGGCGTTCGGTGAGCAGTGGTCGACGCTGCACGACGAGTGCGTGGCGTACATCCGCGCAGCCGCTGGCTGACGCGGCTCGGTCGATCGCTGTGGCGGTGGGTCGGGCCGAGGCCCGACCCACCGCCGTCGTTCACCAGCCGGTGGCGATCGACGATCGGGTACCGAGGGTGCCGTTGGCCGCCCCCGGGTACATCCAGAGAATGCCCGTCGCGTTCTCCCGGGCGAGGATGTCGGGCTTGCCGTCCCCGTTGAAGTCGGTCATCCCGAAGGAGGTGTAGTTCGTCCACTGGATGCCGACCTGGGTGATGGTCCGCGCCTGGAGGTCGTACACGCGCAGCAGACCGGTGTCGATCTCCCGCCCGTACATCTCCGGCGTGGTGTCACCCACCACGTCGGCCACACCGAACCCGGCGTACTGCCCGTCCCAACCGTCGCCGACGTCGATGCGGGTCAGCTTGCCACCTGCCAGGTCACCCGGGTAGACCCACATATCGTTGGTCGGGCCCGCAGTGAAGACGTCCTGGTAGCCGTCCCGGTTGTAGTCGGCCACCCCGAACGGACGGAAGGTGCACCACCCGGTGCCGTAGGACGTGGGCGTGGGGCTCAGGTCGTCGGCGGTGCCCAGGAACACCTGTAGGTCACAGGTGACGTTGTCCCGGACGATCACATCCTGGTAGCCGTCGTGGTCCATGTCCGCGATACCGAACGAGGTGAACTGGCTCCACCCCGAGGAGATCAGCCGGGGTGAGGTGAGCTGGTTGTTCACCTTCCGGTATCTCCACAAGCTGCCGATGGTGTCCGTCGCGTAGACGTCGGTCTGCTTCGTGCCGGTGCCCGGCGGAGTCCAGGTGGTGGCGCCGACCGGGGTGAGCGAACCGCTCTTCGTGACGTTTGTCGCCCCAACCTGGGTGGGGGTGAGTGCCCGCTTCCACACCTGCAGATTGCTGAGCATCCCGGAGTAGTGCGCCGTGGCCGCGCCCTGGTACTTGTAGCGGCCCACCACGAACTTGCCGGTGCTCGGCCACGTCGGCGTGGCTTCGTACTTCGCGCTTCCCTTGATCACCCCATTGACGTAGAGCACGATCGTCCGGGTCTCGGCGTTGTAGGTGCCAACCAGGTGCGTCCAGACCCCCAGCGCCGTACCGGCCGGCGCCACCACCTGGGCGTACGACCAACCGCTGTCGGCGTTGCCGAGACCGAACCGCCAGGTGTTGTCACTCTGGTTGTTCCAGAGCAGGAAGCGCGACGCGTTCGCGCCGTCCTCGCTGGCGATGACACCGCCGGCGGCCGTGGGCTTGGCCCATACCGAGATGCTGAACGACTTGCTCGTGTCGATCAACCGCTCTGCATTGGTGAGCGCGGTCTTGTTGATGAAGTTGACCTTGGTCGCGGTCGCATCGGTGTTGAGTACGACGACCTTTGGGAAGAGCTCACCGGTGCGCCAACTCGCACTCGTTCCCGGCGTTTCCACCGAAGGATCGGTCACCTCGACTCCAAGCGCCTTGCCGCCGGAGATGTCGATGGCAGTGCTGACGGTGCTGTTGTCCTCGGACACCGACTTGTCGTCGAACTGCCAGGTGTGGTCGGAGGTGACAAGCGTCTGCCTCGGCTGGGCGGTGATGGTGGCAGTGCCCGTCTGGAGATTGGTGACCAGCCAACCGGTGGTGACCGCACCGGCACCGACAGTCCAGAGGTCCGGGAGGCCGTCGCCATTGATGTCTCCGGCGCGCAGGGTAAGCGCTGTACCGGTGTTCCAGCCGCCCGCCGCCAGGATGCGCGCGGTGTACGTGAGCTGCCCGGTGTTCTCGTTGTAGGCCAGGTCGGACCACAGGTGCAGTGCGCCGCTGGTCCGGTTCCACAGGAACATGGCAGCACCGCTGCTGGCCTGTGCGGTGGCGATCGTCCAGTTGTTCCAGTCAGCGCCGCCGGTCGGTGTCAACGCCCCAGTGGAGAATCCGCCAGAGAAGAAGCCGGTGCCCGGCGCGCTGCGGTAGTAGCTCAGCTGGTATCCCCTGGTGGCATCTCCGCTGGTGCCGATCAGGTCCGGGAAGCCTTGGTTTTCGGATCCCCGCCCCTCACCGGCGTTGGCCAGTTGGATCGGCGACCGGCCGTATTCGTCATGCACGTTCTGCTGATCGAAGCTGGTCTGGACGCCGCTCCGTTCGGGCATCAACACGGACCCGTCACCGTTGCCCGCGAGGACGCCACCGCCGCCGGCATTGACTCCCGCTGGGTAGTAAATCAGCACGTCCTGGAGGTTGCCGCCGGTAAACCGTCCGGTGAGCACCTGACCGCCGTCAAAGTCCGCGGGAGAATTGACGCCGACCCCGTTGCCATGCGCGCCCATGTCGCTGATGCTCGGGTTGACCCCAGCCAGACCGTTGTTCTTGGCCAGCCAAAGGCCGGGCTTGAGGCCGTTGACCGAGCCGACGGTGAGCAGGTCTGCCCTGCCGTCGCCGGTCAGATCGCCGTCCGGTGCCACCACGGGTGAGGGATCAGCGTTGAAGGGTAGTGTCGCTGTCTCACCGAAGTTCTGTCCCCCTGCGGTGACACTGGTGACCGAAATCGTGTTGGTGAACCGGGTTGGGATGACCTCGAAACTGGTGATACCGCTCGGGTCGGTCTTGATGCCCTGCGGCGGTGCCGCGTTCAACTGGTAAGCGTAGTTGGTGGGACTGGTTCCGCTGATCGGCGGCTTGACCGAAATGGTGATCGGCTGCCCGATCGTTGCCGGCCCCTCAAGATCAGCGATTACCGGTGGTCCGGCGCGGGTGGCGTCGAAGGTGAAGCGGCAGGTAGCTGACCAGTTGCTCGACGTTTGGAAATCTGTCGTCTGAACCTTCCAGGTGAATGTCGTCGCGGTGCCAAAGCTCACGCCGTCCACCACTCCCGAGGCCCCGGCGAGGATGGACCTTGGCACGATCCATACCGCAGTGGTGCCGGAGGAGTATGTCAGCGAATTGGGATCGGTCGACTTTATGAAGGTCTGGGTTCCGTTGGCATTCACCTTCGACAAGCTGAAGGTCACGCCGAGGGTGCCCTTGTTGGGGTCGGTCACCGGCGCATAGAGGGAGACGGCGGTGTCACCGACCACCGTGGGGCTCGCCGCAGTGCAGGCTGTCGCAGGAGAGGTGCTCAGCCCGGTCGGCGCGGCGGGGGCGTGGTTGTAGCGGATGGTCAGCGTTGGGCTGGTCTCCAGGAATTCCTTCCAACTCTCGGTGTCGCTGGCCTCGTTGGCGGCGACCATCCACAGGGTGCGGGTCGACCTCTTGGCGGTGACGTCAGCCTTGATCTGCCCAGTGATGTCAAAGGAGACGCCTGCGGCACCGCAACCGCTGTAGCCGTACGCGAAGCTCTTGCTGGCGATGGCGCTGCCCTTGCTCACCCCCTCCCAGTCATCCCAGTTGGCATTGCTGGAGCTCAAGGTGGTGCCTGGGCCGTAGATGTTGACGGTCTTGTCGGTGCAGCTCCAGGATCGGGTGTTCGTGATCTTGAAAAATGCGTCCGCGATCTCGGCGCCGGCGAGGGTGGCGTACGGGACGGGGAAGTTGATCAGAGTGTTCGACCGCTGACTTCCCGAGTTGCCGACCTGCATCCGACCGATGGGGTCTGGAGTGTTCTTCCAGTAGTTGGTCGACTGGTGCTGGTAGGAGATCGAGGCCCAACCGCCCATCTTGGGGCCGACAGGCGTCCAGTTGAAGGTGGGGTCGATGTAGAGGGGGTACACCGCCGCCGGGTCATGCAGCAGCGTTCGGTCCGGGGTGAGCCGCAGCTTTCCGGCACCGATCTGGACTGCGATCGGGGCCGTGCGCGCGCCGCGACCGGGTCCGCCCGGGGTGGAAACGGTCCCTCGTTCACTGGTGCCAGCTCTTGCGCCCGCATCGCTGGCGGAATCCCACATCGCGGGGGCGGGCGCGGTGATCACCGTCCGGCCGCCACGATCGCGCCCGGTGATGTTGCCGGCCGGATCGGCTGTCAGCGCGACGCCCTTCGTGGTGGTGGCGAGGTCGAGGGCCGCCAGCCGTGGATTGGCCGCAGCCTGTCGGTTCTTGACCACGAAGACGTGCGAGAAGGAACCCTCGGAGTCGACCCGGACGGTCAGGTCGACCCCAGGCAGCACCTCGGCGTACGTGGCTGTCGGCCCCGACAGGGTCGGTGCCGGCAGAGTCAATGGGGCGGTGACCGACAGTGCGCGGTCCCCGCTGGTCATCTCGGCGAGCGGTCCACCGCCACCGGCGGAGACGCGGATCGGGTTGGTGGTGACGGTCGCCGTGATGCTGCCGTCGGCGTTTCGGACCAGGGTTGGGTCCAGGTCCTTCCAGGTGCCGTTCACCCTGGTGCGGGTGGGTACGGCCGACTCGGTCAGCTCCATCATTCCGTCCGGGCGGGCGGTGTAGGTCGTAGTCGACGTGCGGGCGCCGGTCGCCTCGACCGGCTTGCCGGTCCGTTTCGCCTCGACCATCGCCCGCTCGACGCTGAGTGACCCACTTGCCGACTTGGGTGAGGGCTTGCTGGGCGCGGCGGCAGCCGGAGTCTCGGGCAGGAACGTGGCTGGGGCGGCCAGGACGAGGCTTGCGGCCACCCCTGTGGCTAGCGCTCGTCTGGTTGTCCATGGCCTCGGTTGAGGACCGATTTTGAGCATGGAAAAGGTATCTCCCCCGTGAGTGAAGCCGGCGGACGCGGAGCACGTCCGTAGGGCGGCCACAGTGAACCAGTACCGGGGCAGCCGTGGGACGGGCGACCTCATAGGCAGTTGTCCCTTTCGGACTCACTGCAACGCATTTGCGGCTGTGACAGTCGTCATTCGTTATCGCACCGTTACCTTCGGTGGTAGACGACATGAAACATTGTTCGCGCCACGGGGGTGCGCGACGAGACACCCTGCGTGGATTTTCCAGCGATCTCGCAGAGGTGAGGGTGAAATGGTCGGGCACGGGGGATTGCGCCTACTTACACGGCGCAAACGTCTGGCGACGTTGACTGCGGCGACGTCGCTGGTGGCGAGCCTTCTGGTGGGTACACCGGCGGCTGCGAAACCGGAAGACGGTGGATTGTCCAAACTGCCGCCCATGTCGCCCGGACGGTCGGTGACCGGTGTCAAGCCGCTGCCCACGAAATTCGTGACCCCACCCGACCAGGCGAAGTCGACCTATCGCCCGTCGCGAACGGCGTGGCCGAAGGCCGCCTCGACGCCGGTGGAGCTCACCGGATCGGCGTCCACGACCACCGCCACTGCACCGGCGAAGACCCGCGCGGCGGGCACTCCGGTCTGGGTGGCACCGGTCGTCAGACGCGGACGGTACGCCGCCCCACAGCAGATGCGGGTGTCGGTCGCCGACCGTAAGGTGACCGAGGCAGCAGGCGTTGGCGGCGTGCTGCTCTCGGTGACCCCGTCGTCGCCCGCGTCAGCCAGCGGATCGATGCGCATCGGCGTCGACTACGCCGAGTTCGCTGAGGCGTACGGCGGCAACTACGGCTCCCGACTGCGGCTCGTGCGGATGCCCGCATGTGCCCTCACCACACCGGCGCTCGCCGAGTGCCGAACGTCGACTCCGTTGGCCTCGACCAACGACCCGGCGACCGAATCGGTCTCGGCCGAGGTGCCGCTGACGACCGCCACCGCCGACAACCGCTCAGCCGGCGCAGCAACGATGGTGCTCGCCGCCGTGGCGGGTGCCGGCGACGAGGGCGGCAGGGGCGGCACCTACGCGGCGACCGACCTGAAACCGTCCGGATCATGGACCGCGGGTGGTAGCACCGGCTCTTTCACCTACTCGTACCCGATGACGGTGCCGTCGACCCGGTCGAAGCTCGTGCCGCAGTTGGCCCTCTCCTACAACTCCGGCGGGGTCGACGGTCAAACCGTCGCCACCAACGCGCAGGCGTCGTGGGTGGGCGAGGGGTGGACCACTCCGAAGTCGTACGTCGAGCAGACCTTCGTCTCCTGCGCCGACGACCCGGGCGGCAGCCCGTCACCGGTGAAGACGAGCGACCGCTGCTACGCGGGCCCGATCCTCACCATCGCCCTCAACGGGTCGTCCAGCTCGCTGATCTGGGACTCCACCAAGAAGATCTGGAAGGCGCAGAACGACACGGGCGCAGTGGTCACCCGGGTCATGAACTCGGGTAACGGCAGCGGCACCAAGGACACCGACTACTGGCGGGTCACCGAGCGGGACGGCACCGTTTACGAGTTCGGCCGTAACCGGCTCCCGGGCTGGACGACGAACAAGCCGGAAACGAAGTCGGTCGACCACGTCCCGGTCTACTCGGCACACTCGGGAGACCCCTGCTACAGCACGGCCGGTTTCAGTTCGTCGGTCTGCACCATGGCGTACCGGTGGAACCTCGACTATGTCAAGGACGTCCACGGCAACGCCATGGCCTACTACTACAACCAGGCCACCAACTACTACGGCCGCAATGAGGGCGCCACCGACGTGTCGTACATCCGGGACAGCAACCTCGCCCGGATCGACTACGGCTTCCGCGACAACGGCGCGTACGGCATCGTCCCCAATCAGGTGGTCTTCAATACCGACGACCGCTGCCTCTCCGGCACCTGCAAGCCGCTGAACGAGGCGAACAAGGCCAACTGGCCGGACGTACCGTTCGACCTGGTCTGCAACTCGGGCACGGACTGCAAGGCGTGGAGTCCCTCGTTCTTCTCCACGGTTCGGCTGACGTCAATCGAGACCCAGCAGTACGACGCGAGCCTCAACCCGCCGTACCGGAAGGTCGACTCCTACGCGCTCGCCCACACGATGCCGGCGACCGGGGACGGCACGGCACCGACGTTGTGGCTGTCGTCGATCACCCGTACCGGGCACGACACCACCTCCGGCGGCTCGGCCAGCGCCATCGCCCTGCCGTCGGTGTCGTTCACCGGCATCAAGCTGCCCAACCGGGTGGACATCACGGGCGGCTACCCGTCGTTCTACCGGCAGCGCATCGCGACGATCACCACCGAGACCGGTTCGGTCATCTCGCCCAGCTACGAGCTGCCGCAGCCCTGCTCCGCGCCGGTGACGGTCAGCCCGGCGTCCAACACCCTGTCGTGCTACCCGGTCTACTGGACTCCGGAGGGTTTGTCGGACCAGATCCGCGACTGGTTCCACAAGTACGCGGTCACCCGGGTCACCGCGACCGACCCCACCGGTGGCGCCCCGGCCACCTCCACCAGTTACCAGTACGTCGGCGGTGCGGCGTGGCACTTCGACGACAACGAGGTGGTCAAGGCCAAGTACCGCACCTATGGCCAGTTCCGCGGCTGGGGCAAGGTCCAGGTCCGCAACGGTGACGGGGTGAACGACCCCCGCACCCTGGGTGAGACCACCTACTACCGGGGCATGAGCAAGAACAACAACAGCACGGTCGTGAACGTCACCGACAGCGCCGGCGGCAACCACGAGGACGTCGACCAGCTCGCCGGTCGTGCTTTGGAGACCACCTCGTACCTGGGTGACGGTGGTCCGATCGACAACTCGACTGTCACCTCGTACTGGGTGTCGGACGCGACCGCGACCCGGAGCCGTACAGGGCTACCGGCGCTGACCGCGACGTTCAGCGCGCCGGTGCAGACCTGGCGGCGGCAGGCGGTCACCTCCGGGTCGAGCACCACCTGGCGATACAGCCAGACCGACATGTCGTACGACGACTCGACCAGCTCGGCGACCTTCGGCCTGCTGCAACACTCGTACGACCACACCGTTCCGGCGAACCCCGCCTACGACAGATGCACGAGCGCGACGTACGCGCCGGCCAACACCGGTCTCAATCTGGTCGGCCTGACCAGCCAGGTCGAGACCGTGTCGGTGGCCTGCGCCGGCTTCAGTGCCGGCTCGCCGGCCTCGGTGCCGGGCAGCACCAACACGCTGACCGCCCCGACCACCGTCAACCGGCCCGCACAGGTCGTCTCGCACGTGCGGACCTACTACGACGACACGCAGTTCTCGACCACGTTCCCGCAGGCCGCCCCGAGCCGGGGCAACGTCACCATGGTCCGCAAGGCGTCCGACTGGGTCTCCGGCGGGTACGTCTACCAGACCACCGACAAGGCCGAGTTCGACGCCTACGGCCGGGTCACCGGCAGCTGGGACGGCAACGATCACAAGTCCACCATCAGCTACACCGACAACTCCGCCGGCCTGACCACCGGCATGACGTTGCAGAACGCGGAGGGTCACGCCACCTCCACGACGATGACCACGCTGCGCAACCTCCCCACGAGCAGCACCGATGCCAACGGGGTTGTCACCCGTACCCAGTACGACGCGCTGGGTCGGCTCACGGCGGTCTGGCCGGCTTCCCGTCCGACGAGCGAGCCGGCGAGCGTGAAGCACACGTATGCGGTGTCCAAGACGGGAACGACCGCGACGACGACTGAGACGCTGAACAAGAACAGCTCGTACGTCACGTCGACGACGATCTACGACGGCCTGTACCGGGTGCGGCAGACCCAGTCGGACACGAACCTGGGTGGCCGGATGGTCACCGACTCGTTTTACGACAGCAGGGGTTGGGTGCGGGCGACCTACAACGGCTGGTGGGACGCAGGCAGCATGCCGGGCACCTCGCCGGTCTACGCGGATTCGCTCGTCAAGAAGGCCCTGAACCAGACCTTCAACACCTACGACGGGCTTGGCCGGGTCATCATCGCCGAGAGCGCCCGCGACGGGGTGGTCAAGTCGTCGACCAGGACGGTGTACAACGGTGACCGCACCACGGTCATCCCGCCGACTGGTGGCACTGTCACTGCGGCGGTCAACGACCCGATGGGCCGGCTGGAGAAGCAACTTCAGTTCACCGCTGCGCCGACGCTGGTTTCCCCGTCGAACTCGTTCACCGGCGTCTACCGGCTCACCGGCGGCACCTCGGTGGACAGCAGCTACGGCTACGACGGGCACGGCAACCAGTCCACCGTGACCGATACTGCCGGTAACCCCTGGGTCAGTACGTTCAACCTGCTGGGGCAGGTGGTCAGCAAGGACGACCCGGATGCCGGCACCAGCACCATGCGTTACGACGGCGCGGGCAACGTCATCGAGTCGACTGATGGCCGCGGTAAGACCGTCTCGTACACCTTCGACAAGATCGACCGTCGTACGGCGAGCTTCGCCGCGTTGACCTCCGCGCAGTCGGCAAGTAACAGGCTGGCCACCTGGGTGTACGACAACGACAACAACGTCGCGTCGATCACGAACGCGATTGGCAAGTTGACCACTGCAACGGCCTTCCGTAACGGTGCCGAATACAGCACTCAGTGGATCAACTTCGACTCCTTCGGCAACTCGAAGGGCGAGACGATCACCATCCCCGCTGCGGAGGGCGCCCTCGGCAACTCCTACGCGTTCGGGCACACCTATTCGACGGTCACCGGGATTCCCCTCACCGACACCTATCCGGCTCGGGGCAACCTGCCCGCCGAGACGGTTTTCCACGGCTACGGAGGACGGCTGGACCTGCCGACCAACGTGGCCGGGCTCGCCAGTTACAGCACGAACACCGACTACGACGCCTGGAGTCGTGTCACCCGTAACACGGTCGGCTCTACGACGAGCCTGGCCTCGATCGTCAACATCTACGACGACCACAACGGGCGACCCAAGCAGCAGGTGGTAACCAAGACGACGACCACCACGAAGGACGTCGGCAAGCGGGACTACGAATACGACCTCTTCGGCAACATCACCAAGACCGTCGACACCCGCTCGGACCCGAGCACCGCGTCAGAGACGCAGTGCTACCGGTACGACGCGCTGCGACGGCTCACCAAGGCATGGACGGCGACCGACGCGTGCGCGGTCGACCCCACCTCGGGTAACCGCGCCATGGTCGGCAGTGGCATCGGTGCCACCAGCGCCTACTGGACCGAGTGGAACATCGACTCGCTCGGTAACCGGAAGAGCCAGACTCAGTACTCGACGTCCGGCGGGACCGACACCACCACCAACTACGTGTACGACGGCAACGCCAAGGGCCAGCCGCATACGTTGACGAGCACTGCCACCTCCGGCGGACTAACCGGCAGCACCTCGTACGGCTACGACGACGCGGGCAACATGACCACCCGCAAGGCCGGACAGGGCACCCAGACGCTGAACTGGGACGACGCCGGAGAGTTGGCCTCGGTGACCGGCAGCACGGGCGGAAACAGCTCGTTCCTGTACGACGCCGACGGCAACCTGCTGATCCAGAAGGACCCGGGGGTCACCACTCTTTACCTGCCAGGTCAGCAGATCACCCTCAACACCAGCACCCAGGCGTTGAGCGGCACCCGCTACTACCCGCTGCCCAGCGGTGCGATGGCCTATCGAACGGGCAGTGGCACCGCGTACGGGTTCACCGTGCCGGATCATCAGGGCACGCCGTACCTCTACCTGAACAACACGGCCCAGGTGCCGACCTGGCGGCAGTACACCCCGTACGGCGCGCCCCGCGGCTCCACCGTCACGGCACCGGACAACCGTGGCTTCCTCAACCAGCCCTTGAATACGAACACCGGCCTGACCCAGGTCAGCGCCCGGAACTATGACCCGACGATCGGCCGGTTCGTCTCGGTCGACCCGTTGCAGGACCTGGCCGACCCGCAGCAGTGGAACGGCTACTCCTACGCCAACAACTCCCCGGTCACGATGAGCGACCCAGATGGCCTGATTCCCGCCGACTGCCTGGAGTACGACTGCCGCGGTTACGACCCGCGGCCCCTCAAGGACGGCGACGGCCGTGGGGCAGGTGGCTGCCCGGGAGGCTGCGGCACCGAGGCGAACATCGCGTGGGGCGACGCGAACGGCAAGACGACCACTAAGTCGAGGTTCGATCACCCGCGCAACCTGGGTCACGGGATCATGGTTCCGCCCACCGTTCCGCTCGAGGATTTCATGCGGCGATGGAACGACCAGCGCGCTGCGTATTACAAGACGTTTAGCCAAGGCAACAACGACGTCCTGATGGAGCGGGACACCCGCATGCTCGCGCTCAGCATCTGTTGGGACATGAGCGCCTCCAAGGGGTGCGGCGATTGGTATCACGAGTTGTGGTCCGGCCACTTCGATTGGAGTGTCGAGAATTTGCCGGACGATGACAGGCTCATATCCGGCAAGCCCGGGAAGTTGGGTAAGGGCGGAAAGGGATGCAATTGCGGCTGCAAAAGCTTTAGTGGTGACACCAAGGTTCTAATGGCCGATGGCACTACAAAGCGATTCGACGAGATCAAAGCCGGGGACGAGGTCATGGCCGCGGACCCGGAGACCGGCGAGCAGGGCCCCCGGGTCATCACTGACGTATGGGTCCACCAGGATGATCTCGTCGATCTTCAGCTGGTGGGCGACACTCTGACAACAACGGAGGATCACCCCTTCTGGAACCGAACCGACCGGCAGTGGCAGCGAGCCGACGAGCTGGACGCGGGAGATCTGGTGCTAACGGTGGACGGTGGTAGTCGACCGGTCCTCGGTATTCGCGCGAGCGGTGCTCAGATAGCCCTTGCTTACAATCTCAGCGTCGCGGGCATCCACACGTATTATGTGATCGCAGGAAGCACTCCGGTGCTCGTTCACAATGAAGGCGGGGACGACCCCTCTCTCGGGAAGATGAAGAAGCTGTCGGACGGACAGGCCAAGAAGCTCGTTGGAGATGTTCATGAGTTCAAGCAGGACGTTGTGGGGCGAGGTGCAAAGATATCGTCTTACGACGTCTATCTTGAAAAGTCGACCGGGAATCTTTACCTGATGGACAAGGCTGGGAAGAATCCGATCCCGACCTACGTGAACAAGGGTGGAACCTGGAACCCTGGGACGAGTAAGGCACATGGTGGCTGCTGAATCTGGACAAAGAAAGCCTGTCAAGCAATTGGCTGTGTTTCTCGTTGCGAGCGACAATTTGTCGGTCGAGCAGATGGCGTCGGTGTTGGGCACTGCGGCTGATATCGCCTTGGCTAAGGGGGCCATCCGTGAGGGCGCCATTGCCCGTATACCCGCTCGTCAGTCTACCTGGGAGATGCGGGAGGAGGCCCTATCCGCTGGCGAGGCAGTGGGGCAGATGCTTGGTCGCTTGAGGCCCCTCCGGAGCCAGGTTCGGGAATTGCTTGACCGTGGATGCGTGGTCAAGTTTTCGGTTGTGCAGTATGCGGGTCGCGGTACTGATCTGTCCTTCGCTCTTGATGGAGATGATCTCCGCCTCTTGGCAGAAATGAAGGCGTTGATCGACGTAGTGCATTATTCTGAGCACTGACCTGTCGTTTAGTTTGAGTAACGTGTGGGCGGGCACGAAAGAGTAACTGGTGAATTTCGTGCAACTGCTCATGCGTTGATGTTTCGCTGCGGGGAGTGCCGCGCCTCCATTGATGGGCGCGGCACTCCTAGCCTATCTATCGTGCGAGCTATCCGCGATGTCGGCAGAACGGTGCATCGAGGTGGCTGATTTGGGATCCGCGTGCAGTCGCGTATGGAGCGCTAAGAGGCTGGCTTGGTCGATGCCAACGCATTCTTCTTTAGCGCTGCTCGCGGTCAGTTGGCGCAGGCCGGGTGCTCGACTAGGTCGTAGCATGACTGTGTGCGCCGCCCCCACCCGCCGCGGCCCGCAAGCGCCACGCGGCCCCGCCTGCTCGTCGCCCTGACCGCCGTCGTCGTCCTCACCGCCACCACCGCCGCCTCCTGCGGCGACGAAGGCCCCGACCTCGCGCTCGCCTCGGCCGCCCGTAACCCGGTCACCGAGGTGATCGACGCCCCGGCCACGGTGACGGCCCGCGCTGCCGCCACCCTCACCGCCCCCGCCGACGGCACCCTCAAAAGCCTGCGTGTCCAACCTGGACAGCGGGTCAAGCGCGGTCGGGTGCTGGCCGTTGTCGACTCACCGAGCGCGCAGCAGCGTCTCCGTCAGGCCAAGGAGGCGCTGGCCGCCGCGAAGCGTGCCGGCCGGGGTGTCGGCGCGGGCAACCTGACCAGCAGTCGGCGCGGCACCGACAAGGCCGCCGACGAGGCGTTCGACGCCGCTCGGAAGGCCGCCGAGAAGATCGCCGACCCCCAGGTGCGGAATGCGCTGCTGACCCAGGTGACCTCCGCGCAACACCAGTACGCGGCCGCCGCGCGCAGCGCCGACCAGGCGGTTCGCGCGGTGCAGCGGGGGATCAACGGGTTGAGTTCCGCCGTCGGCGCGCTCTCCGCGGCGCAGCGGCTCCAGGCCCAGCAGGCGTACGACCTGGCGAAGGCGACTGTCGACGCGCTGACGCTGCGCGCCCCGATCGCGGGGGTGGTGCAGCCGGGTGGCACCAGGTCCAGTGGTGGCGCGAACGCCGGTCTGGCCGGTCTGTTGGAGCAGGCCGGCGGGGCCGGCCTCGACCCGTCCGTGCTGGCCCCCAGCCAGGGTGGGCCGCCGGCCGGCGTGGACGACGCGGTCGCGGTCGGCGGGCTGGTCAGCGCCGGAGCGCCGGTACTGACCGTGGTGGACACCGGGCAGTTGGGTCTGCTCGCCGAGGTCGACGAGACCGACGTGCTGTTGGTCAAGGCCGGCGTGCGGGCCACCGTCGAGCTGGACGCCATCACCGGTGCCAGCTACGACGCCACCGTCCGGTCGGTCGACGTGCTTCCCACCAACTCCGCGCAGGGCGGGGTCACCTATCGGGTACGCCTGGCGCTTGGTGCGGGGAAGCTGGCCGAGGACACGCCGGCCCCGGCGCCCCGCCCCGGCATGAACGCGATCGTGCGCCTGCGGGTACGCGAGGCCGTCGACGCGGTGACCGTCCCCGCTTCGGCGGTGTTCTCCGCCGACGGCCGGGACGCGGTCTGGGTGGTCCGGGACGGTAAGGCGGACCGGGCGTCGGTGACAGTGGGCGTCCAGGGGGCCGACCTGGTGCAGATCGTCGACGGCGTGCAGCCCGGCGACCGGATCGTGGTGCGCGGGGCCGACCAGGTCCGCGAGGGCCAGGAGGTCCGGTGACCGCACCCGCCGCCTCAGGTCGACAACGCGGGGAGCGGGTCCCAGCGATCGAGGCGGTGGACGTGTCCCGGACGTACCAGCTCGACGGGGTGTCGGTGGAGGCGCTGCGCGGGGTGTCGCTGACCGTGCAGCCGGGGGACTACGTTGCCCTGGTCGGGCCGTCCGGGTCGGGCAAGTCCACCCTCATGCACCTCCTCGGTGGGCTGGACCGGCCCACCGGTGGCAGGTTGGTGATCGGCGGGCGGGACGTCAACGCCCTGGCCCCGCCGGAGATGGCGACCCTGCGCAACGAGACGATCGGCTTCGTCTTCCAGGCGTTCCACCTGCTGCCGCGTACCTCGGCGGTGGAGAACGTGGCGTTGCCCCTGGTCTATCGGGGGGTGTCGGCCCGGCAGCGGCGGGAGCGGGCGGCGGCGATGCTGGGCCGGGTCGGCCTCGGGCACCGGCTGGACCACCGGCCCAACCAGATGTCCGGCGGTGAGCAGCAGCGGGTGGCGATCGCCCGTGCGCTGGTCACCGAACCGACGGTGCTGCTGGCCGACGAACCAACCGGCAACCTGGACAGCGTCACCGGCGCCGCCGTGCTGGAGCTGTTGGAGCAGTTGAACGCGGAATCCGGGGTGGCGCTGGTGATGGTCACCCACGACCAGGAGGTGGCGGCCCGGGCCCAGCGTCGGATCACCATGCGCGACGGCGTGGTGGTGGCGGACAGCGCCGCGACCATGGACAGCGCCGACCCGAACTCCGGCCATGATCGACCGCCGTCCGCTGATCACGGTCGACCTGCGACACTGGTCCCCGCTCCCAGCGCGGAGCCCCGGTCCGCGTCCGGAAGCGGCCCGGGGCACCCGTCCGGTGGCTCCGGTGGCGCCGCCGGAGCCACCGGGCGCCTTCCGCACGAGGTCGAGCAACCCGGGGGTACGGCGTGAGGGTCGCCGAGGCGTGGCGGGTGGCGCTTGACGCCCTGCGGGCGAACCGGCTGCGCAGCGCGCTGACCATGCTCGGGGTGATCATCGGGGTGGCCTCGGTGGTGCTGCTGGTTGCCATCGGCACCGGCACCAAGCAGAAGGTCGAGCAACAGGTCGAGGGCCTCGGCTCCAACCTGCTGCTCGTGGTCCCCGGCCGGATCGAGGTGGGCAACGCGCCTGTCGTCTCGCCGTTGACCCTCAAGGACGTGGACGCGGTCACCCGGGTGGTCGGCGACCCGGACCGGGTGGCGGTCACCGTCGCCTCCGGGGCGACCGCCCGGGCCGGCGCCCGTTCGGACTTCACCACCGTGCAGGGCGTACTGGAGACGACCCCGGCGGTGTTCACCCGGTCGCTGGCCCGGGGACGCTATCTCACCGGCACCGACGTGGACACCAGCCGACGGGTGGCGGTGCTCGGCGACTCGGTGGCCCGGGCGCTCTTCCCCGACCGGGATCCACTCGGCCAGCAGGTGGCGCTTGCCGGGGTGCGGTTCCGGGTGATCGGCGTCTTCGCGCCGCTCGGGCAGAGCCTCGGCGTCGACCGGGACGACGAGGTGCACGTGCCGGTGACCGCCGCCCAGCGACTGTGGGGCACCCAGCGGGTCGACGGCATCGCGGTGAAGGCCCCGGACCGGGAACGGATCGACGAGCTGGGCGAACGGATCGTCGCCGAGCTGAACCGCCGTCACCCGGACACCGAGTTCAGCGCGGTCACCCAGCAGCAGATCCTCGGCGTGCTCGGCGACATCCTCGGTGTGCTCACCGGGGTGCTGGCGGCCATCGCCGGCATCTCGCTGCTCGTCGGCGGGGTCGGCGTCTCCAACATCATGCTCGTCAGCGTCCGGGAGCGGACCCGGGAGATCGGGCTGCGCAAGGCCGTCGGCGCGCGTCCCCGCGACATCGGCGTGCAGTTCCTGCTTGAGGCGGTGCTGCTCACCACCATCGGTGGGCTCACCGGGATGGCGCTGGGGGTGGGAACGGCCCTGCTCGTCGACGCGCTGTCGCCCATCCCGGCGGCGATCACCTGGTGGTCGTTGGCGCTCGCCTTCGGCGTGTCGGCGGTGGTGGGCATCGTCTTCGGGGTGGTTCCCGCGCAGCGCGCCGGCCGTCTGGACCCGGTGGTCGCGCTGCGCACCGAATGAGCATCCGCGGATCAAAAGGACTGCGGGCGCGGACGGGCCGATATCGGGAGCGCGGACCGGGTGAACCAGCCACCGAAACATGATCAGTTGCAGGAAGGGATCGCGCCGGTCACAACCGCCCCGCTACCGTACTGGTAACACGCGCGTCGCTGGCCCGGCCCGGAGCATCCGTCGGGTTGGCACGCGCCGGGCATGGGATGGGTCGGTGAGCCATGGCCGGGTCACAGTCCGACGGACGGCTGTCGGAGGTCAAGTTCCTGACCGTCGCGGAGGTGGCGACGGTCATGCGGGTGTCGAAGATGACCGTCTATCGCCTGGTGCACAGCGGTGAGCTCACCGCCGTCCGGGTCGGTCGGTCGTTCCGGGTGCCCGAGCACGCGGTGCACGAATATCTCCGGGGTGCCTTTCAGGAGACCGCCTGAGTCACCACCCCGTCCTCCGATCGCCGGCTGACCGGCATCGGTGGACGTAGGAAGTGACCTCGCGAGCCCCGCGGTCGCGCGCCGGCGACGGCTGCGACGGGGGCGCGTTGGTCCGGCTGACGCCCTCCGGCTACCCTGGAGCCCGACCGAGACCCCGCCGGTGCGCCCCGCCGCCCAGACTGGTCCGGTCCGTTGTCCGCAAGCGGTCGCCGTCGCCACCTGCGTGGTGTCATCCGGTCCGCCCCGAACGTTGTATCGAAAGGCTGTCGTATGGGCTCGGTGGTCAAGAAGCGCCGTAAGCGCATGGCTAAGAAGAAGCACCGCAAGCTGCTGCGCAAGACCCGCGTCCAGCGTCGCCGTCTCGGCAAGTGATCGCCGCCGGGCTCTCGGCCCGGCGCTCGGCGTCACTTGCCTAACTGTCGACCTCCGGAGGCTCAGGTGATCAGGCCGTGGTCGTCCCGGCTCGGTCCTTCCTGCCGGGGTAGGTGCGTCAGATGACCCCCGGTGGCACCTCAGGTGCTCCGGGGGTCGTCGTCGTCACCGGAGTGGGCCGTTACCTGGGTGCCCACGTGGCGGCCCGGCTGGCCGCCGACCCGCGCATCGAACGGGTCATCGGGGTCGACGCACCCGACTCCGGCACCGAGTTCACCGACCTGCTGGACCGGGTCGAACGGATCCGCGTCGACAGCGGCTCGCTCGGTGGTCTCCTCGCCGACCTGAACGTCGACGCCGTGGTGCACCTTGCGCTCGTCACCTCACCCGACCCGCAGCACGGTGGCCGGTCCGCGATGAAGGACCAGAACGTCATCGGCAGCATGCAGATGCTCGCCGCCTGCCAGCGGGCCCCCCGGCTACGCAAGCTCGTGGTCCGCTCGTCGACCGCCGCGTACGGGGTGTCGTTCCGGGACCCGGCGGTCTTCACCGAGGAGACCGAACCCCGGGAGGTGCCGCGCGGCGGTTTCGGCCGCGACATCCTCGACCTCGAGGGGTACGTTCGCGGGTTCCGCCGCCGCCGGTCCGACGTCACCGCCACGGTGCTGCGCTTCGCCCCGTTCATCGGTTCGACCGCCGACACGACGTTGACCCGCTACTTCTCGCAGCCGTTCGTGCCGACCGTCTTCGGCCGTGACCCCCGCCTGCAGTTCCTGCACTTCGACGACGCGTTGGAGGTGCTGCACCGGTCGATCGTGGAGGACCACCCGGGCACGTACAACGTCGCCGGCCCCGGGGTGCTGTCGCTGTCCCAGGCGATCCGCCGCGCCGGCCGGGTGGCCGTGCCGGTGTTGGAGCCGGGTCTCTCCGGGGTGGTGGCGCTGGCCCGCACGATGGGCTTCGGCCGCTACGGCCTGGACCAGGTCGACCTCTTCGTGCACGGCCGGGTGGTCGACACCAGTCGGCTCGAGCAGGAGTACGGCTTCACGCCCCGGTCGACCGCCGAGGCGTTCGAAGACTTCATCCGCGCCCATCACGGTGGGGTGGTGGTCACCCGGGATCAGTTGGCCGCTGCCGAGCAGCTCGTCCTGGACGGCATCCGGCAGGTCCGGTCGGCGGTACGGGAGCGGTCGTCGTGAGCGTGAGGAGTGAGCCGGGTTTGCGAGCCCCGCAGTCGCGAACCGAGGTAGCGCTGTGAACGGGCCGGCGGAGGGGCGCGACCCGCGGTCGGTCGGGCGGTTCGACGTACCCCAGCAGGTGCCCGCGCCGGACGCGGAGCCGGCGCGGCGCAACGGACACCGGCCGGCAGCGCAGGCCGCGCCGACGCCGGCCTCGCACGCAACGCCGGCCCCGACGCCGGGCTCGACCGCGACGCCGGCCGCGACGCCGGCTGACGAGGTCGACGCCGGGTTGCCCGGTGGCACCGAGCCGGCCGTGTCGGACCGGCCCGGGGACCACTGGGACCGCAAGGTCGCGAGCGGGTTGGCGTTCCTGCGCCGGCGGCTCTCCGGTGACTACGAGGTCGACGAGTTCGGTTTCGACTCGGAGTTGACCGATGCGGTCTTCCACCCGCTGCTGCGGCTGCTCTACCGGGACTGGTTCCGCACCGAGGTCAGCGGGGTGGAGCACGTCCCCGTGGACGGGCCCGCCCTGGTGGTCGGCAACCACTCCGGGACGGTGGCGCTCGACGCCCTGATCCTCTCGGCGGCGCTGCACGACAAGCACCCCGCCCACCGCTACCTGCGGCTGCTCGGCGCCGACCTGGTCTTCCGGATGCCTGTGGTCTCCGAGTTGGCCCGCAAGACCGGCGGCACGGTGGCCTGCAACCCGGATGCCGAGCGGTTGCTCGGCGGTGGCGATCTGGTCGGCGTGTTCCCGGAGGGTTTCAAGGGCATCGGCAAGCTCTACGCCGACCGCTACAAGCTGCAACGCTTCGGGCGGGGCGGGTTCGTCTCGGCGGCGCTGCGCACCGGCACCCCGATCGTGCCCGTCGCCATCGTCGGCGGCGAGGAGATCTACCCGATGCTCGCCGACATCAAGCCCCTGGCGCGGCTGCTCAAGCTGCCGTATTTCCCGGTGACGCCGACGTTCCCGCTGCTCGGCCCGCTGGGCATGGTGCCGCTGCCAAGCAAGTGGCTGATCGAGTTCTGCCCGCCGATCCCGACCGCCCACCTGACCGACTCGGCGGACGACCCGCTCGTGGTCTTCAACCTCGCCGACCAGGTGCGGGAGACCATTCAGCAGACCCTGCACACGCTGCTGGAGCGACGGCCCGACCCGTTCGGCCCGTAGACGGCGCTGGCCAGCAGATCCGCCCCGACGGAGGTGACCGGCGGCGACCGGCTCAGCCGGCGCGGCGACGGCGTTGCAGGGCCAGGCCGGCGGTGACCGCGCCGGCGACCAGCCCGGCCGCCGCGGTCGACGGTACGGCGATCTTGACCGCTCGTCGGCCGGTGCGGAAGTCCCGTACCTCCCAGCCGTGCTGGCGGGCCTGCCGCAGCAGTGCTCCGTCCGGGTTCACCGCTACCGCCCGGCCCACCGAGCGGAGCAGCGGCAGGTCGTTGGCCGAGTCGCTGTAGGCGGCGCAGCGGGCCAGGTCTAGCCCCTCCACGGCGGCGAGTTGGGTGACCGCCTCGGCCTTGGCCGGGCCGTGCATCAGGTCACCCACCAACCGCCCGGTGTACGCCCCGCCGGCCACCTCGGCCACCGTGCCGATGGCACCGGTCAGGCCGAGCCGGGCGGCGATCACCCGGCCGATCTCGACGGGGGCGGCGCTGACCAGCCAGACCCGCTGCCCGGCGTCCAGGTGACGCTTGGCGAGCTGGTGGGTGCCGGCCCAGATCCGGGGGGCCATCATCTCGTCGAAGATCTCCTCGGCGAGGTGCTCGACCTCGTCGACCCGCCAGCCCTCGACGAAGGCCAGCGCCGCCTCCTTGGCCAGCGACATGTCACCGGCGTGCTCCCGCGCCAACAGCCGGAAGCGGAGCTGCTGCCAGGCGAAGCGGGCCAGGTCGCCGGTGGTCAGATAGTTGCGGGAGGCGAGCCCACGGGCGAACCAGTAGATCGACGCGCCCTGCATCATCGTGTTGTCCACGTCGAAGAACGCCGCAGCGCTCGGGTCGGCTGTGCCGACCGGGGCCAGGTCGGTCTCCGTCCAGGCCGCGGTGTGCCCCTCGGCGTCGGTGCTGACCGTCACCTTACGGCTACGCGCCACGCGATTCCCTTCCTCACCGGTACGACAGATGCTCCTCGCGAGGGTATCCGCCGTAGATGGCCGACCGGCCGGGCACACAGCGAACTGTGCCGCGGCCGGTCGGACATGCGGTATAGGAAGCGCAGGTCAGCGAGCTCCCGGGCAGGCGTTCGGCGCTGGGCCGAGCGCGTCGCTGGCGGCCGGTGCCGGCAGGCCGCAGGCGATCGCCGCGCGTAGGTCGTCGGAACGTTCGCGGATGCTGTCCAGCAGCAGCAGCGACCGCTGGGTGCGTTCCCGGTCGACGCGGGTGCTCTCGTCGAGCAGCCCGCGTACGGCCCGGCGCTGGCTCGACACGAAGGCGTTGAGAGTGTCCAGGCTGCCCGGCTCGGCCCGCTGCACCGCGGCCGAGGTCAGCAGGCGAACTCCCTGCCGGCTGTCGGCGTCCATGTCGTCGAGGACCGCGCTGTAGCCGATCCGGTCACCGCGCAGCTTGGCGGCTTCGCCGACCCTGGTCCGGGCGAAGTCCAGGAAGAGCTGGCCTCGGCTGATGTCGGAGCTGGCCAGGGCGAGTTGGGCGCGTTCGGTCGAGCGCTTCATGCCGTAGAGCGCGTCGCCGGGCACCGCGTTCTCGCTGGCGGCGGAGATCCCGGAGACGGCGATGGCCCCGGCGGCGATGCCGACCAGGATCGCGCCCCGGGCGCGGGCCCGCCGGGCGGTGACCGCCGGCAGCAGCCGCCCACGGGCGGTGGTGGCGGTGGCCGGTTCGTCGACCGCCGCCGGTGTGCTGCCCAGCCTTTCCCGCTCGGCGGTCGCGAGCAGCATCGCCCGCAGGCCGGTGCGGAAGTCCTGGTCCACCTCGACAGCCGGGGGGTCGACGCTGAGCCGCTGACCCACCGCGACGAGTGGCGCGAGTTGACCGTCCACTCGGGATCGCACGTGGTGTCGCCGAGCGCCGTTGGCCTCGTCGAGAAGCTGCGCGAAGCGCTCCGCGCGCCGGCGGGAGAAGAGGGTGTTGTCCACCGCAGGCACCTCCTCTCGCTGGTAACGGCCGGTCGGCCGCCGTCGTTGCCAGCGACCGCGGCGGCAGTGTGACACCACGGAGGTGAGGTGCCGCCGGCGAGCCGGTCGGACCTCGGTGACCCGGCTTGCCGGGACATCCAACGGTCGCACCCGGAGAAACGCGGCGGGCCGGGCACGGGTTACGGGCCGGGCGGAGCCGAAATTACGGAAAGTGATGGTCATCACCGGGCGGGACCGACCCTGAGCTGCACGGACGTCGGTGACGCCCGTCGGCCCCGCCGTAACAAACTACGGCTGGAAGCCGTCGGGCAGGAGGCGGGCCAGGGCGCGGACGGCACGGTACTGGAGGGCCTTGATGGCCCCCTCGTTCTTGCCCATCGCGCGAGCCGTCTCGGCGACCGAGAAGCCCTGGAGGAAGCGGAGCACGATGCACTCCTGCTGCTCCGGGTTGAGTTGTTTCACGGCGGTGAGGAGCGCGACGTTGGTGATGTGCTCCACCACCGCCGCCTCCGGGCTGCCCTCCGGGCCCCGGTCCTCCCGGTCGGCGTCGAGCACGTCGCCGGTGGTGACCTCGAGCCGGTACCGGCCCGACTTGAAGTGGTCCGCGACGAGGTTGCGGGCGATCGTCACCAGCCAGGCGCCGAGGTCGCGGCCCTGCCAGGTGAAGCTGCCGATCCGCTTGAGCGCACGCAGGAAGGTGTCCGAGGTGAGGTCCTCGGCGAGCTGCCGGTTGCCGACCCGGAAGTAGACGAACCTGAAGACGGTGTCGACGTACCGGTCGTAGATCAGACCGAACGCCTCGGACTCGCCGGCCTGGGCCCGCTCGATGAGCGTCCAGACCTCGGTCGCCGGGTCGGACGGGTCCGGGCGGCTCGGGAAACCGGTCGGAGTGGTGGCGGTGGTGGCCGGCACCGCCGGGATCACCGCGGTCTCGCCCGCCGCCGGTTCCGTGGTGACCGCGGGTGTGTCGCCTATCCGACGACCCTGCACGGGCATGACGGGTCGGGGCGGTACGGCGACCCGGCCACCGGCCGGCTTCGCGTTTCCACCGGGCACCGCGGGCCGCGGCGGCGGCTCGTTGTGTGTCCGGCTGCGGGTCCGCTGTGCCGCGCCGTCGCCCCGCACGACGCCGCCGTGCTGCTCGTCGAGGGGGGCGCGGGCTGCTGGCCGCTCGTTGACGTGGGAGCGGGCCGGCTGACCGGTCAGGCCGACCGGGCGTTCCGCGTAACCGAAGGTGGTCACCGTGTTGCCCCCGTCCCGTCGGTCACCGGGCGGGCCGGTCTGGGTCTCGTCGGGGCGGACCGACCGGGTGATCGGTCGGGCAGGACGGTCGAGGGGGTTGCCGACGGGCGGCAAATCCCCTGGAGGTGCTGGTCCAATGCGCTGACAGGCACGGGGGCCTCCTCGGGCTGAGGGGTGTCGACTCACGGCAAATGGGGTGACCCGACCCGAGTGATGATAGGGCCAACGTCACCCGCGCGTGGCAAGTCCGTTACACAAGGCGGAAGTATTTCCCGCTCCCCCGCGCCGGCGGCGGACCGGTTGTCCGTCGTGTGCGTTTGACTTTCCGTCGACCCGGTGTTCCAGGATGGATCCCCAGGTCGCAGGCTTACCGACCGTTCGGCTGGCCCGGCGCTCCGGCCGGTCGGCCGGAGGCGGCCGAAGTGCTTCCTCCCGACGTCGCACGTCCCACCGACAGGACCTGATCGGATCGCCGGTGGCACACCGGACAGTCCCGTACATGGGACTGTCGTGGTGGCCGGTTCGGCCCGGCCCCACGGGCCGCGAGGCGTGGCCCGTCGCCGTCCGCTGTGCCAGACTCGATCACCGTGCCGGACGTCTCGGAAAGCCTCGCGCCGAACCTCGCCGACCGGGTCCGCCAGGCGGCTCGCGCCCGCGCCGACCGGCCCGCGCTGCACTGGCGCGAGCACACCCTGAGCTGGTCCGAACTGGACGCCGCGGTGGACGCCGCCGCCCGCGGCCTGTCCGCCGCCGCACCACCCACCGACCCCGGGGGTACGCCACCCCGCGTCGCCATCGCACTGCCGAACACACCGGACTTCGTGATCGCCTGGCTCGGCGCTCTCCGCGCCGGGCTGGTCACCGTGCCGGTCAACCCCGGCTTCACCGCTCCGGAGCTACGACACGTGCTGGCCGACTCCGGTGCGTCGGTGCTGATCGCCACCGAGCGCGTACGGGGCCTGGTCGCCGACGTGGCCACCGAGCTGCCCGCGCTCACCCGCACGTACGCCACGCCACCGACCGCCGAGGCGCCCGGACCGCCACCCCGCCCTCGACGGGGCGGCGTCGACCTGGCGGTCCTGCTCTACACCTCGGGCACCGAGGGGCGACCCAAGGGAGCGATGCTCTCGCACCAGGCGCTGCTCGCCAACCACGAACAGGTCGCGCGGATCGACCCGCCGGTGGTCGGACCGACGGACACCGTTCTGCTCGCGTTGCCGCTGTTCCACGCGTACGGGCTCAACTCGGGGCTCGGCGCGGTCGTGCACCACGGCGCGACAGGCGTGCTGCTCGACGAGCCAGACCCGGCGGCGGGGCTGGACGAGATCGCCCGGCACCGGGTCAGCGTGCTCGTCGGCGTACCGTCGATGTTCCTGAGGTGGGCCGGTGCGGCCACGGCCCGCGCGGCGACCGCGTCGGTGCGGGTGGCGGTCTGCGGCGCGGCACCACTCGAACCCACGGTCGCGGCGCGCTTCACGGAGGCCACCGGGCACCAGGTGCACATCGGGTACGGCCTCACCGAGACCGCGCCCGTGCTCACCTCCACCCTGGTCGGCGGGGTGGCCAAGCCGGGTTCGATCGGCCGGCCCCTGCCCGGTGTGCGGCTCCGCCTGGTCGGCGCCGACCAGGTGGACCTGTGGCGCGACGGGCTCGCCGTCCCCGACGACGACCCGGATGACCTGGACATCTCCGACGTGGCACCGGGCACCGACCCGGGGCAGATCGTCGCGAGCGGCCCCAACCTCTTCACCGGCTACTGGCCCGACGGTCGGGGCGGCCCGGACACCGACGGCTGGTGGGGCACCGGCGACATCGCGTACGCCGACGAGGACGGGGACCTCTTCCTTGTCGACCGGCTCGGCGAGTTGATCCTGGTCAACGGCTTCAACGTCTATCCGCACGAGGTCGAGCTGGTCCTCGCCGGGCACCCCGGGGTGGCCGAGTCGGCGGTACTGGGTGTGCCGCACCCGCGGACCGGCGAGACTGTGCGGGCGTACGTGGTGCCGGCACAGGGCCGACCGGTGACCAGCGAGGAGCTGCTCGCCCACTGCGCACGCAACCTGGCCCGGTTCAAGTGCCCGACCACCGTCGAGTTCGTCGACGCCCTGCCGCACTCGGCGATCGGCAAGGTACGCAAGGCCCAACTCCGGTCGGCGACGCCGACCGACCGTACGG
Source organism: Micromonospora sp. NPDC048835 (assembly GCF_040649995.1). Classification (NCBI taxonomy): domain Bacteria; kingdom Bacillati; phylum Actinomycetota; class Actinomycetes; order Micromonosporales; family Micromonosporaceae; genus Micromonospora; species Micromonospora sp. NPDC048835. Next base: position 43,862 of record NZ_JBEZGM010000027.1, read on the forward strand.
AGGTAACCGATGGCCACTGACGCCCGACTCGCCCTGATCACCCGACCCGGCTGCCACCTCTGCGACGACGCCAAGGCGGCGCTGGACCGGGTGGTCGCGGTCACCGGCGACAAGTGGGTCGAGTGGGACGTCACCGCCGACGAGGGGCTGGAGCGCGAGTACGGGGACCGGCTTCCGGTGGTGATGCTCGACGGCAAGGAGCACGGTTACTGGCGGGTCGAGGAGGACCGGCTGCTGCGGGACCTGACCACGCCCCAGCTCTGAGGAGTGCCTATGGTGCTCGGATGACCCCTGCATCCCCGCACCTCGTCTGGGACTGGAACGGCACCCTGCTCAACGACCTCAGCCTGGTGGTGTCCGCCACCAACGTCGTGTTCGCGAGCCTGGGCGGGCCGACCGTCACCTCGGACGAGCACCGGGTGCGGTTCCGCAGGCCGATCGCCGACTACTACGCCGAGGTGCTCGGGCAGGCCGTGGACGACGACGAGTTCGGTCGCCTGGACAAGATCTTCCACGACGCGTACCGGACCGGGTTGACCACCTGTGAGCTGGCCGCCGACGCGCGCGCCGCGATGGCCGCCTGGCCGGGCACCCAGAGCCTGCTGTCCATGTGGTTCCACGAGGAGCTGGTCCCGACCGTGCACACGTACGGCCTGACCAGCCACTTCACCCGGGTCGACGGGCTGCGCGCCACGGTCGGCGGTGACCGCAAGGCCGAGTCGCTCAAGCTGCACCTGGCCGAGCTGGGCGTGGACGGCACCTCGGTGGTGCTGATCGGCGACTCCATCGACGACGCGGACGCGGCGCTCACCGTGGGCGGCCGTGCCGTCCTCTACACCGGCGGGTTCACCGACCCGGGCCGGCTGCGTGCCTCCGGTCACCCGGTGGCCGACACCCTCACCGGCGCGGTGGCGCTGGCCCGGGAGGTCAGTTCCGCAGATAGGTGAGCACCGCCAGCACCCGCCGATGCTGTTCGGTGTCCGGCGGAAGGGTGAGCTTGGTGAAGATGTTGCGCACGTGCTTCTCCACCGCACCGTCGCTGACCACCAGGGCGCGCGCGATGGCGGTGTTCGAACGCCCCTCGGCCATCAGGGCGAGCACCTCGCGCTCACGGGGGGTCAGCTCCCGCAGCGGGTCGTCGCGGCGGCGTCGGGCGAAGAGCTGACCGACCACCTCCGGGTCGAGCACCGTGCCGCCGCCCGCCACCCGGCGCAACGCGTCCAGGAACTCGTCGATCGCGGCCACCCGGTCCTTGAGCAGGTAGCCGATCCCGCCGCCGCCGGCACCGCCGGTGGTGGCCAGCAGATCATCGGCGTACGACACCTCGACGTACTGGGAGAGCACCAGGATCGGGGTGCGTGGCACCAGCCGACGGGCCTCCACCGAGGCCCGGAGCCCCTCGTCGGTGTGTGACGGCGGCATCCGCACGTCGACGATCGACACGTCGGGTCGATGCTCCTGCACGGCCGCCACCAGGGCGTCGCCGTCCCCGACGGCGGCCACCACCTGGTGCCCACTCTCGGTCAGTAGCCGGACCAGCCCCTCCCGGAGCAGAACGGCGTCGTCGGCGATCACGATGCGCATGGGTGTGGTGTCTACCACGTCGCACCCGGCCAACGGGGAATCCTTTCGCTCAGAGGGGAAGCTCGGCGCGGATCTCGGTGGGGCCGCCGGTCGGGCTGACCACGGTCAACTCGCCCCCGGCGGCCCGGACCCGGTCGGCTATCCCCGCGAGCCCGTGCCCCTTGGCCAGGTGCGCGCCGCCCTGCCCGTCGTCACCCACCCGCACCTGGAGCTGGCCGCCCTGCCGGGTGACGGCCACCGTCGCCTCGGTGGCCCGGCTGTGCTTGGCCACGTTCGTCAGCGCCTCGGACACCACGAAGTACGCGGTGTTCTCCACCGCCGGGTCGAGCCGGCCGGACGGGGTGCCGAGCTGCGGGTCCACCTGGAGCTCGATCGGGATCAGCCCCCGGGCGGCGATGGCGGCCAGGGCGCTGGGCAGGCCCCGGTCCACAAGGATCGGCGGGGCGATGCCCCGGGACAGCGCCCGTAGCTCGGCAAGCGTGTCCCGGGTCTGGGCGACGGCCTCGTCGATGGTGCGGCCGGCTGCCTCCGGGTCGGAGGAGAGCTGCATCCGGGCCCGGCTGAGGTCCATCGCCAGCCGGACCAGGCGCTGCTGGGGGCCGTCGTGGATGTTCCGCTCCAACCGTCGCAGCGCGGACGCCTCGGCGGACACGGCAGCCCGCTTCTGCTCCTCCAGCACGGTGATCCGGTCGCGCATCTCGGCCACCCCGGTCAGCATGGCCTTGGCGAAGCTGGCCTGGAGCAGCGCGCAGCCCCGCACCACGATCGGCAGGGTGATCAGGAAGAACACACCGAGCGCCGTGTACAGGCCGATCCGGGCGGTGGTCGAGTCGCCCAGGCCGAGCAACTGCGCAAGATCCTGGTCACCCTCGCCGTCGGCCCGGGGCAGGGCCCAGTCGTACGCCCAGTAGAGCGAGCCGGCGGTCGCCGCAGCCCACCAGGAGACGGTCACCACGAAGGTGCCCGCCGCCGCGATCAGCCGCAGGATGCCGTGCGCCAGGTCGAGCCAGGACTGGGCGTCCCGCATCGGCACGAAGATCCGCCGCCAGGCGTTCGCCCTCGCCTCGGGCAGCCGGTAGTGCGGCCGGATCCGGGGTTGGTGGAGCACCGCGGGCAGCCGCAACCGCTCGACGTCGGCCAGCCCGCGGGCGGCGTACAGGGTGCCGCTGAGGATCGGCAGGCCGATCACAGTGACCACCAGGCCGATGCCGACCGCGAGGCCGACGATCAGGACCACGAAACTGGCCACCGCGAGAGGCAGACCGAGCACCACGTACCCGGAGTCGACGAAGAGCTGGCGGGGGATGCTCGGTGCCAGCGCAGGTCGGTCGCTGGTGGCGGCAACGGCGGTCATGCTCAAAGGCTAGGCAGTAGGACCCGGTGCCCCCATCCCGAAACCCCGCCTCTCCTCCGTAGTGCTGCCCCTACCCCCGCCCTCCCGCCCCCGCCCTCCCGCCCCCGCCCTCGTCTGCGTCGATCTTGCAGTTGTGGATGGAGGTTTGTCCGTTTGTGGGGTGAAAGGCGGGGACAGTAAGTGCAAGATCGCGGGCGGGGCGATGCCGGTGGGCCGGGCCGGCGCGGGATTGGTCAGAGAAGTCGGGATTGAGCAATAATCGCCCGGGCGGTGAGCGGACCAGGCCGTTCAATCGATCTTGTGGAATGGAGGGGCTGGTGAGGTCGCGCCACGCAGCGGCAAGATCGCGATTTGTGCACGTCTTCACAAGCGCCTACGCTGTGACTCCGACGCGCCCTGCTAGCACAGCCGGCAATCTCGGTCGCCAGCGGGAGTCCACAAACGGCCGACCAGCGGAGTTGGCCGAGGATCGCACCGCACGGAGTCTCATGAGTCAGCACCGTCACCCAGGCGCGCCCGGCCGCGCCGGTGCCGTACCGACGCTCCCGGACCTGCCCGAGGCGACCGTCGCTCGGCTCCCGGAGTACCTGCGCGCGCTGCACAACCTCGCCGACGCCGGGCACGAGACGGTCTCCAGCGAGGGCCTCTCCGCCGCCGCCGGGGTCAACTCCGCCAAGCTCCGCAAGGACCTCTCGCACCTCGGCTCCTACGGCACCCGGGGCGTCGGCTACGACGTCGCGCTGCTGATCGAGCAGATCGAATATGTGCTCGGGCTCACCCAACGCCGGGCGGTCGCCCTGGTCGGGGTGGGTAATCTCGGTCACGCTCTGGCCGGCTACGACGGCTTCGCCAGCCGGGGCTTCCGGATCGCCGCACTGCTCGACGCCGATCCCTCCCGGGTCGGCGAGGAGATCAACGGCCTGGTGGTCCGGCATGTCGACGACCTGCCGGCGGTCGCCGCGGAGGAATCCCTCGCGATCGGCGTGATCGCCACCCCGGCCGCCGCCGCCCAGCAGGTCGCCGACCAGCTGGTCGCCGTCGGCGTGACGAGCATCCTCAACTTCGCGCCGTGCGTACTCTCGGTTCCGGAGGGGGTCGACGTGCGCAAGGTCGACCTCGCCATCGAGCTGCAGATTCTGTCCTTCCACGAGCACCGCAAGGCGTCGCTGACCGCGTTGCCCGCCACCGGCGGGTCCGCTCTCACCGCCCTGCCGGGCGGGTTCGCGGCCACCGACACCCAGGAGGCGATCGGCACGTGAAACTGCTCGTCGTCGGCGCGTCCTACCGGACCGCCCCGGTCGCCACGCTGGAACAGCTTGCCGTGCCCCCGGCCGATCTGACCCGCACACTCGACCGCCTGGTCGCCCAGCCCTACGTCGCCGAGGCGGTGATCGTCTCCACCTGCAACCGGGTGGAGGTCTACGCCGCCGTGTCCGGTTTCCACGGTGGGCTCGGCGACATCTGCGCCGTGCTGGCCGAGCAGGCCGGCAGCTCTCCGACAGCGCTCGCCAGCCACCTCTACGTGCACTACGACACCGCCGCCGTGGACCACGTCTTCCGGGTCGCCACCGGCCTGGACTCGATGGTCGTGGGCGAGGCGCAGATCCTCGGCCAGCTGCGCGACGCGTACCACTGGGCCACCGGCGCCGACTCGGCCGGTCGACTGCTGCACGAGCTGATGCAGCAGGCGCTGCGGGTCGGCAAGCGGGCTCACGCCGAAACCGGCATCGACCGGGCCGGCCAGAGCGTCGTCACCGCCGCGCTGGAGCTGGCCGCCGGGCACCTCGACGGTGACCTCGCCGGCCACCCGGCCCTGGTGGTCGGCGCCGGCGCGATGGGCTCGCTCGGGGTGGCCACGCTGTCCCGGCTGGGCGCCGGGCCGCTCACCGTCAGCAACCGGGGCGCCGACCGGGCCGTCCGGCTCGCCGAGTCGTACGGGGCAAGTGCCGCGCCGATGACCAAACTGGCCGACACCCTCTCCACAGTGGACATCGTAGTGGCCGCCACCGCGTCCACCGAACCGGTCCTCACCCGGGCGGTGGTCAGCACGGCGCTCGCCGACCGTGACCCGGCCCGGGGTCCGCTGGTCCTCCTCGACCTGGCCGTCCCGCGCGACGTCGAGGAGGGCGTCGCCGACCTTCCCGGCGTCGAGGTCATCGACATCGACCGGATGGCGGCGCTGCTCGCCGACGGTCCGGCGGCCGCCGACGCCGCGGCCGTCGAACGCATCGTGCTCGGCGAGGTGGAGGGCTTCCTCACCTGGCTGCGCGGTGCCGACGTGGCACCCACGGTCGCCGCGCTGCGCGGCCGGGCCGACGACGTGGTCACCGCCGAGCTGCGCCGGCTGGCCCAGCGTCGCCCCGACCTCGGCGACGACCTGCGCGCCGAGGTGGCCCGCACGGTGCACCGGGTCGTGCAGCGGCTGCTGCACCAGCCCACCGTCAAGGTGCGCCAGTTGGCGGCGGAGCCCGGCGGCGACCAGTACGCGGCACTGCTGCGCGAACTGTTCGACCTCGAGGTGCCGCAGACCTCGCCCGTCGACACCGTCCCGGAGGTGCTGGCCCCCGACCTCGGCCTGGCACTTGCCGGCACCGACGCGCTTGCGGGCACCGACGCGCTTGCCGGCACCGACCTGGTGGCCGGAGCAGACGCGGCCGAGCCGACCCCACCCACCGGAGGTGCGCGATGACCACCCCCCTGCGCCTCGGCACCCGGGGCAGCGCCCTGGCGATGGCCCAGTCCGGCCAGGTCGCCGAGGCGGTGACCGCTGCCACCGGCCGCCCCGTCGAGCTGGTCGAGGTCGTCACCGCGGGCGACCGTTCCAACGCGCCGGTGCACCGGCTCGGCGTCGGGGTGTTCGTCTCCGCCCTGCGCGACGCGCTGACCGCCAAGACGATCGACTTCGCGGTGCACTCGTACAAGGACCTGCCCACGGCTGCCGCCGGCGGGCTGCACATCGCGGCGGTGCCGGCCCGGCAGGACCCGCGCGACGCGTTGGTGGCCCGCGCCGGCCGTACGCTCGCCGAGCTGCCGCCCGGGGCCACCGTGGGTACCGGCGCGCTGCGCCGGATCGCCCAGTTGCACGCCCTCGGCCTGCAACTGGAGGTCACCCCGATCCGCGGCAACGTCGACACCCGTCTCGCGCGGGTGCTCGGCCCCGAGGCCGACCTGGACGCCGTCGTCCTGGCCCGGGCCGGCCTGGCCCGACTCGGTCGGCTCGACGTGATCACCGAATCGTTGGACCCGATGCTGATGCTGCCCGCGCCCGCTCAGGGTGCGCTGGCCGTGGAGTGCCGGGTCGACGACCAGGACCTGGTCGAGCTGCTCGCAGTGCTCGACCACGCACCGTCACGTGCCGCGGTCACCGCGGAACGTGCGTTTCTGGCAACCCTGGAGGCCGGGTGCAGCGCACCCGTCGCCGCCTATGCCATCCTCGCCGAAGGCGAGCCAGCCGACTCTGCCGCCGAAGGCGAGACCGGCGATGAGATCTACCTGCGCGGGGCGGTGATCAGCCCGGACGGCACTCGTGACCTCCGGCTGTCCCGCACCGGAACGCCCGCCGACGCGGCGGAGATCGGTAAGGCACTCGCCGCCGAACTCCTCGACCTCGGCGCCGACTCGATCCTCGGCCACGAAGGACACACCGGCCCGGGGACCCAGCAATTTGGGAGCACAGAATGACCCGCACCCGTAAGCCCGTCGGCCGTATCGCGTTCGTCGGGGCTGGCCCCGGTGACCCGGGCCTGCTGACCCGTCGGGCCCACGACGCCCTGGTCGACGCCGACCAGGTGATCTACGACCGGGGAGTCCCCGAGTCGTTGCTCGCCGTCGTACGCGCCGAGGCCTCCGACGATGCAGAGTTCACCCCGGCCGAGGGCGCGCCGGGCGACGTGGCGAAGGTGCTGATCTCCGCGGCCCGCTCCGGGCTGAACGCGGTGCACCTGGTCGCCGGCGACCCGTTCGGGCACGACTCGGTGGTCAAGGAGGTGCAGGCCGTGGCCCGCACCGCCGCCCACTTCGAGGTGGTGCCCGGTGTCGGTCAGGCCGAGGGTGTGGCCACCTACGCCGGTGTTCCGCTGCCGGGTGTGCGTACGGCCGCCGACGTCGAGGACGTCAGCGCACTGGACTTCGAGGCGCTGGCCACGGCCGTCGGCCGGGGCTCGCTCGCGCTCGCCGTGGACGCCGGTGACCTCGCCGCCGTCCGGGACGGGCTGCTCGCCGCCGGGGTCGACGGCACCACCGGCGTCGGGGTGACCGGCGACGGCACCGGCGAGACCCAGTACACGACCACGTCGACCGTGGACAGCTTCGTGGCCGCCGCGCTCGGTTTCACCGGCCGGGTGGTGCTCACCGTCGGTGTCGGCGTGGGGCAGCGCGACAAGCTGAGCTGGTGGGAGAACCGCCCGCTGTACGGCTGGAAGGTGCTCGTACCCCGCACCAAGGAGCAGGCCGGCGCGATGAGCGCCCGGCTGCGCGCGTACGGGGCGATCCCGTGCGAGGTGCCGACCATCGCGGTCGAGCCGCCGCGTACTCCGGCGCAGATGGAGCGGGCGGTCAAGGGCCTGGTCGACGGCCGGTACGCCTGGGTGATCTTCACGTCGGTGAACGCGGTCCGCGCGGTCTGGGAGAAGTTCGCCGAGCACGGCCTGGACGCCCGGCACTTCGGCGGCGTCAAGATCGCCTGCATCGGTGAGGCCACCGCCGACGCGGTCCGCGCGTTCGGCATCCAGCCTGAGCTGATCCCCGCCGGCGACCAGTCCTCCGAGGGTCTGCTGGCCGAGTTCTCGCCGCACGACGAGATCCTCGACCCGGTGGGCCGGGTGCTGCTGCCGCGCGCCGACATCGCCACCGAGACGCTCGCCGCCGGGCTCACCGAGCGCGGCTGGGAGGTCGACGACGTGACCGCCTACCGGACGGTGCGGGCCGCTCCGCCGCCCGCCGAGATCCGCGACGCGATCAAGTCGGGCGGGTTCGACGCGGTGCTCTTCACCTCGTCCTCCACCGTGCGCAACCTGGTCGGCATCGCCGGGAAGCCGCACGCCCGGACCGTTGTTGCCGTCATTGGGCCCAAGACCGCGGAGACCGCGACGGAGTTCGGCCTTCGGGTCGACGTCCAGCCGCCGCACGCCTCGGTGCCCGACCTGGTGGAGGCGCTCGCCGCCTACGCCGTCGAGCTGCGCGAGAAGCTGGCCGCCATGCCGGCCAAGCAGCGCCGTGGCTCGAAGGTGCAGGGTCCGACCGCCCTGCGCTTCCGGTAGTCGTTCGAGGAGGCTCTGCCATGTCGTACCCCGAGATCCGGCCCCGCCGGCTGCGCCGCACCCCGGCGGTCCGCAGGCTGGTGTCCGAGACCCGGGTCGACCCGGCCGAGCTGATCGTTCCGATGTTCGTCAAGGAGGGGCTGACCGAGCCCCGCGCCATCGGGTCGCTCCCGGGGGTGCTCCAGCACTCCCGGGACTCGCTGCGCAAGGCGGCGGCCGAGGCGGTCCAGGCCGGTGTCGGCGGGATCATGCTCTTCGGCGTGCCGGAACAGCGGGACCCGACCGGCTCCGGCGGCATCGACCCGAACGGCATCCTCAACGTCGCCATCCGCGACGTGGTGGCCGAGGTGGGCGACGCCACGGTGGTGATGAGCGACCTGTGCCTCGACGAGTTCACCTCGCACGGGCACTGCGGGCTGCTCACCCCCGACGGTGAGGTCGACAACGACTCCACCCTCGCCGCGTACGCCGAGATGGCGGTGGCCCAGGCCGCCGCCGGGGTCGGCATGGTCGGGCCGTCCGGGATGATGGACGGCCAGGTCGGCGTCGTACGCCGGGCGCTCGACGCCGCCGGTCACCAGGACGTCGCCGTGCTGGCGTACGCGGCGAAGTACGCCTCGGCCTTCTACGGCCCGTTCCGGGAGGCGGTGGAGTCGGCGCTGGAGGGCGACCGGCGCACCTACCAGCAGGACCCGGCCAACCTGCGCGAGTCGCTGCGTGAGGTCGCGCTCGACGTGGCCGAGGGCGCCGACCTGGTGATGGTCAAGCCGGCGCTGCCGTACCTCGACGTGGTGGCGGCGGTGCGGGCCGCGGTGGACGTCCCGGTCGCCGCCTACCAGGTCTCCGGTGAGTACGCGATGGTCGAGGCCGCCGCCGCGAACGGTTGGATCGACCGGGAACGGGTGATGCTGGAGACGCTCACCTCGATCAAGCGGGCCGGCGCGCAGGTCATCCTCACCTACTGGGCCGTCGAGGCCGCCAACCTGCTCCGCCAGCGCTACTGAGCTGAGCGGGCCGGCTGGCGGCCGTGACCGCTGCGGTTCGACTCGCGCGGTCCGGGTCTTGTCTGGCGGATCCCCGGGCACTGACTGTGACGGAGCCCGGGGACTCGATGTCCCCGCTTTTGCCTTTGCTCTGCACCCGCGGAAGCGCCGGCTACGTTCCTCGACCGGCGCCGATCATGGTGCCGCCTGTCAGGGCGGCCTGTCGGGTGGCGCTTGTCAAGGCGGCCTGTCGGGGTGGCGCGCATCAGGGCGACCTGTCGGGGTGGCGCATATCAGGGTGCAGAGCAAAGGGGACAGGTCGGGGATTACGTCCCCGCTCCGACGCATCGAGGACCTGCAGCTCAACGGCTACGACTCCGACGCCTGGGCGGAAGCCACCCCCCTCCACGGTGACGGGTGCCCGGTTGTCCACAGGTCCTTCCGTTGTCCACAGGCCAGCCGAACGGGGCTGCGAGAAACCGGACGAGCCGCCACGGTGGAGGCATGGACGACCTACCGAGCGAGCCTTCCGACATCCCGTGGCCGGTCGTTGGCATCGTCCGGGCGGTCCGTCGCCACGGCGACCTCAGCCAACGTGAGCTGGCCCGACGGGCAGGGGTGCACCACGCCACCATCGGCCGCATCGAGGGCGGTCGGGCTGTTCCGAGCATCGAGCTGCTCTGCCGGATCATCGAGGTCGTCGGGTGTCGACTGGCCGTCGTCGACGAGCTCGGCCGGGTGCTCAAGCCGATGCGGGACCGGGAAGACACGCGCAACGGCGCGGGGCGCCGCTACCCGTCGCACCTGGACACCATCCTCGACCCCGAGCCAGGGGAGTGGTGGGCGGACATCTACGGGCTGGCCCGCCCGCCCGAGACGTTCTACCGCAATCGGGAGGTCCGCGACGCGATGCGTCGGCGTAGCCAGTGGGAGGTGCGGGTAGCGAAGCACCGAGGTGATCCACCGCCGCCGCAGCGCTGGCGGTACGGCTGACGCCGGACAGGCGACGGCCCGCCGCCCCGACTGGGGTTCGGCGGGCCGTCGTCGACCACTCCGAAATCAGTCGTCGTTGGTGATCGTTCCGGTGGCGAGCGGATCGGCCAATCGCAGGCCGGGTACGCCGGCCACGAGCAGGGTCAGCTTCTCGTCCGCCTCCCGCCTGCGGTCACCGCGCACCGACACCGGGAAGGCCACCGACGTCTGCCCGGCGGCCAGCACCTTGCAGGCGGCGTACGGGTCGAAGTCCGAACCCACCTGGGCGGTGAGGCCGACTGCTGCGGCGCAGAGCAGCACCGGCTGGGACAGCGGCCGGGACACGGTTGCGCTGAAGGTGAGCTGCCTGGTGCCCTGGTCGCCCTCGGCCACCGACGCGTCGGCCACCGTCAACGACGCCCGGGACCGGAACCGGGCCACCTGCGGGTCGTGGTCACTCGAACCCCGTGACCCGTCACCGGCGAACTCCGCCGGCCAGTCGGCGTTGATGTGCGCCGCCCGCACCTGCACCAGGTCGCCGTAGAGGGCGTCGTTGACGAACAGGTGGTCGAGGGTCTGCGCGTGCCCCCCGAAACTGTACGAGTAGGCCGAGGCCGGCACGTCCGCGACGAGGTTGTCCCACAGGTTGTGCAGGCCCGCCTCGTAGAGCGGCGCGAGCTGGTCCGACGGGGTGGGCTGCGCACCGGTGGCGATGGGATCGTCCGGGCGGGGGAAGACGTTCAGGTCCCCGCCGTAGACGACCCGCGCGGTCTGGTCCGCCGCCTCGATCGCGGTGACGATCGCCGCGCCGTAGCGGGCCTGCTCCCGCCGCTGCCCGACCCGGCTGTCCGGGCCGGACGAGTAGTGGTTGCTGAGCGCGTACAGGGTGAACCGCTCCGCCGACCCCGGTGCCGCCGCCACGCTGAACTTGCCCAGCTGGGGAGCACGGGTGAAGACGTTGTTCCCGTCCTTGCCGGTGGAGGTGTCCACGTCCGACGGCAACACGGCGTTGAGCGCCTTCGGGTTCTGCACGTCGGCGTTGGCCGGCAGCCCCGGGGCCCGGTACTGCACCGTCGGCGCCGAGCCCAGCAGGGGGTCGTCCGCCGTCGCGGCCGCCAGGGACACCCGGTCGGTGCGGTACAGGAACGCCGCGGTGATACCGCGGGCGTCCGCGCCGGTGCGGTCATAGGCAGCGGCGTACGCGGGCCCGCCGGCCGCTGCCACCGCGAGCGCCAACTCCTGGATGGTGTCCGGAGCGCCATCGGCGTTGTCGGTGTCACCGCAGCTCAACGCGGCTCCGGAGACCGTGCAGATGTCCTGGTCCTCGGCCTCCTGCACCAGGATCAGATCCGGTGCGTGCAGGTCCTTGACGATCTGGTCGGCGAGCGCGGCCAGTTGCTCGCGGTACTCCGCCTCGCTTGCCGGCACGTAGTCGAACGGCGGACTGACCCCGGTGCACCCGGCGTTGCCGGCGAAGTCGCAGCCGTCGAACGGGTCGTCCCGGTGGTCGTACAGGTTCTCCACGTTGTAGGTGGCCACGGCCACCTCCTGCGACCGGTCGGCCGGCTTGGGCGGGTTGTTCCTCGACGGGTCGGCCCCGGCGGCGAACTCCGCCCGCTCGACCTGGACGCCGTACTTCTCGAACGAGTAGTAGACCCCGCCCACCGCGTCCGCCCGCAGCGTGTCGAAGGTGTGCGCCGGCGGGAGCAGCGCGGCGCTGTCCCCGGCGGTGGCCTTCACGCCCATGCTGCCGAGCAGCGTCCGCTGGCCGTTGCCGTCGTCGAAGCGGCGGGTCGGGTCGTTGTCCAGCGGGTGCGAATCGCGGAAGACCCGCCGGGCATAGGGGTCGGCGCGGTCCAGCAGTGGGTCGTCGCGGTCCACCACCCACAGCTCCGCGTCGGCGGTGGAGGAGAAGACGTCCCGGCCGCTCACCGCGCCGCTGCCCGCGCGTACCCGCATCCGGGAACCCTCGTGCCGCTCCCAGAAGCGTTCCGCGTCGGTCAGCACGGTCGGCGGCACCGCGTCGGTCACCGCGACCGCCGTGTCCACCGCCAGGCCGCCACCGATCCGGCGGACCAGTGACGCGCCGGAGAGCTGGGTGAAGTTGTAGTACTCCGACACCCGGGCCCGCAGGACGACCTCGTCGCCGACGGTCGGCACGTAACCGCCGATCAGCGAGGTGAACGCGCCCATGAACACGAAGATGCCGTCGGAGCTGGTCGGGTCACCGTCGGTGTCACCGACGCGGCTCTGCAGGAAGAACCCCCGCTGGTCCGCGCCGGCCGAGGTGCGGGCCAGGGTCAACTGGGTGATCACGCCGCGTACGTCGTACATCGTGCTGCTCGTGCCGTTGCCGCTCGCAGGCGCGAGCGGCGAGCGGTCGGTCGGACCGGACTCGGCGTCGGTGGTCGGGCCCTGCACCTCGCCGACGGTCAGCTCGCGGGTGACCTGCACGGCCAGCGCGCAGCTTGCGGTGCCACCGCCCGCGTCGGTCGCGGTCAGGGTGACGGTGTACGCCCCGGCGGTGAGGTCGGCGCTCACGCCGACCGTGGCGCGGGCGGTGCCGCCCACCCCGTCGGCAGGGGTGAACGCGGTACGGGTGATCGAGCCGGCGGCGGGGTTCGGGCTGATCGCGGTGACCGCCAGGTCGACGATCGTGTCGTCGGGGTCGACGGCGGTCACCTCGCGGCTCGCGGCCGTGCCGGCGGCGGTGACGAGCGGCCCACCACAGGTCAGGGTGGCCGGCACGTCGACCGGACCACCGCCGTCCACGGTGTGCGCGCCCAACCCGTCGAACGTGTCGACTGGGAGGCCCGCCCACTGCGCGGCCGGGTCGAACGCGTCCGACGGGTCGGTGTCACCGGCCGTCACGTTCGGCAGTCGGCGCAGGGTGTTGTCCGCGGTGCTGGTGACGCCGGCCCCCCACTCGGCACCCGGGTCGACACCCACCTGGCCGATCGAGTCGAGCACCGTGGTGCCCCGGCGCAGCACGATCGCGTCGTCACCGTTGAAGAGGCTCGCCCCGGTGGTCTGGTCGGCCTGGGCGAGGACGGCGGCCCCGGCCGAGGCGCTTGCGAACACGAACGCGTCACCGGCGGCCACGCCCCCGGTGAGGGCGATCGTGGTGGCCGTCGTGGAGCCGTTGAAGTAGAGCTGCAACTGGTAGCCACCGGCCGTCAGGTCGACGGAGTCACCCGTGCCGTTGAACAGCTCGATCGCCTTGTTGTTCGACGAACCCTCGACGTACTCGGAGATGAACAGGTCGGTGGGCGCGGCGCTGGCAGCGGTGGGTGCGACGCCGAGCGCCGTGACTGTCACGGCGGCGGTGGCGGTCGCGAGCGCGGCGATTGAACGGCGCGGGCGCATAGGGCCTCCACGATGGGTGGATGGGGGTCAACGCACGTTAAGGTGCGCGACTGTCCACCGTCCATCCCCTAGTGGACAGTTTCGTGAATTCCTCAGCGTGGCTGATCGAGGCGGTGCACCAGCTCAGCGACGTCGACGCTGTATTCGCACCAGTCCCGGTCGGGGCGGTAGCCCAGCTCCGCGTTGACCTTCAGCATCGCCTCGTTGGCCTGCGCGTTCCAGGTCTGCACCTCGATCAGCTCCGGCTCGGCGGAGCGCAGCTCCAGCAGCATCCGGGCCTTGATCGCCCGATCGATGCCGTAGCCCCGGTGATCCTGCGCGACGATCGTGTCGTACTGGTCGGCCCGGGTCGGGTGCTGGGCCGGCACCACCACCTCGGTCAGGCCGGCCACCTCACCGCTCTGCTCGTGCCGGGCGAGCACGATGTACGGCTTCATCCCCCGCCGGTGCAGCGTGTCGAGGCTGTCGCGCAGCCGCTCCGGGTCGTACGAGCTGGGCCGCAGCTCACCGTCGTCGACGTCGCGCACCTCGGCCTTCGCCCGGGCGTACGCCTCGAGCAGGTCGTCCGGCGGCCCGCCCGGGAAGAACTCCACCTGGTAGCCCGCGCCGATGCCGGTGGCCATCTCGGTCAGCTCGGCCCAGTCAACCGAGGTCAGGTCGAGCACGCTGCGCGTCTCCACGTACTCCCGGGTGAAGCCGAGCGACTCGTAGAACCCGAGGGCGGGCGTGTCGCCGACGACCTCGACCCCGATCGACCGGAAGCCCTCCTGGTAGACCCGGCGGGCGGCACGCAACACCAGGTCGCGGCCGAGGCCCGTGCGGCGCACCGACGGGTGCACAAGCACCTCGATCACGCCGATGTCGCCGAGCAGGAGCACATGCACCTGGCCGAGCACCGCCCCCGGCTCGCCGGGATCGCCCGACTCGGCCTGGGCGAGCCAGGAGATGCGCCGCTCGCCGGGCATCACCTCGGCGAGGTATTCCCGCAGGGAAGTCTCCCGCCAGGGCGGGTCCTGCGGCAGGTCAGCCGCCAGAACCGCGTTCAGCGTGGCCAACAGCGACGCGATCTCGGCGGACGACGCGGTCCTGGGGTCCCACTCGCGCACCATCACCCGTCTAGCTTGCCGCTAACAGAGGCCCGGGGGAAGTGTCCAGTTCTCCAACGTATCGAGACGATCACTTCACGCCCGACTGGCCCGTCCGTACCGATTCGCGGTGTCGTAGACCTCCTGGGCGTAGCGTCGCACGTCGTTGTAGGAGAGGATCGCGTTCCACCAGTCGCCCGGAATGCTCAGGTTCCGGCCGCCCTTGCAGAGGTAGTTCCCCGCCGCCAGAGCGGCGTCGTCCAGGTCGTGCGGGTCCTTGACACCGTCGTTGTCGGCGTCCGCGCCGATCTCCTGCCAGGTGGTCGGGATGAACTGCATCGGCCCGATCGCCCGGTCGAGGGTCGAGTCCCCGTCGAGCAGCCCACGGTCGGTGTCGATGATCCGCATCCGACCGTCCTTGCCGTCCAGCGGCAGCCCGATGATCTTCGGTAGCGCCTTGCCGTCCTGCCCCAACCGTGCCCCGTTGGCCGCGCCGTGCCCCGATTCGACCTGACCGATCGCGGCAAGCGTGGTCCAGCTCAGCGCGCAGCTACGGTTGGTCTGGGCGAGCACCAGCTCGGCGTAGCCGTACGCCTGCATCGCGACCGCGGGGACACCGACCTTGGCGCCGACCTGCTGCGCCCAGCCGGCCAGTGCGTCCGCCGGCCGGCCACCGATCACCGACCCGGTCGGCAGCCCGTTGCCGGGCAGCCCACCAGTGGGCAGCGGAAGGGTCGGCAGCGGGCCGGTGGGCAGCGGTCCCGTGGGCAGCGGGCCGGTGGGCAGGCCGGACGACCCCGGCGGCGGTGCGACCCCGGTCGGCGCGGCCGAGGCGTCGACAGCGACCGGTCGCGGTGCGCGGATCGTCGCCGGCACGAGCAGCGCTCCCGCGGCTGCGGTCGCCGCCACCAGCGCCAGCAGGAAGACGCCGGGCAGGGTCAGCCGACCACTCGGCCGGCGAGCCCAGGATCGGGTCGCCCGGGCCGCAGAGGCCGCAACCTGGCGCGGCGGCAGCCGTACCGCGTGCGCGAACTGCACCCGGCGCCGACGAGCCGGGTCGGACGCCGGCACGACCGGCATCTCATCCACAGTGGTCTTCGCCGGGTCGGACGAACCGACCACGGTCTTTACCGCCTCGGTCTGTGCGGCGTCGGACTTTACCGCCTCGGTCTGTGCGGCCTCGGACTTTACCGCCTCGGTCTGTGCGGCCTCGGCGGCCGCTGGGCCGGTGGCCGGGACGGGTTCGACCGGAGCCTTCGGGTCGGTGGCGCTCGCGTCTGGTTCGGACCCGGCGATGCCTGCTGCCGTCGGCTCGGCGGGTGGCGCTGCCGGCGCGGTGGCCGGTGGCGTGGTCGATTTTTCCGCCGAACGCCCGCCCAGCCAGGGGCGACGGGGGCGGGGCACCTTGCGCACCGGATCGGGCGCTGCCCCCGAGCCTTCGAGGGGCCCGTCCAGCGGCGCGGCCGGTCGTAACGGTTGCACACGCTTGTCGTCCTCGCCGTCCACCACCAGTCGAGTATCACCCATCCTCCGCGAACCGCCAGATCCACGTACCCTGGGGGCATGCCCCGGTACGAGTTCCGCTGCCGCGCCTGCGGCGACACCTTCGAGGTCAACCGTTCGATGGCGGCAGCCGGTGACCCGGCCAGCTGCCCGCAGGGACACGCCGACACGGTCAAGCTCCTGTCCGCGGTCGCGGTGACCGGCCGGGGTGGTGCCGGCGGTGGCGCCCCGGCCCCCGCCGGCGGTGGCTGCTGCGGCGGTGCCTGCGGCTGCTGATCCGGCCAATCAGCCGCCACCTGGTGGGCCAGCCTTGCCGGGAGCGGGTCCGAGTGGCACGTTGAGTCGGCACTTGCTGGACCGTTCTCACGATGTGTGATCGTCCGGACTCAGGCAGCATGAACCCGACGTCACGGGCGGAGGTTCCTCGCATGTCGCCACGGATTCAGCTCCCGAGCGGTTGGGTGACCTTCGTGTTCACCGATATCGAGGGCTCGACCCGGCTGGCCCAGCTACTCGGCCCGGACTACCGCCCGGTGCTCGCCGAGCACCGGCGGCTGCTGCGCCACACACTTGCCAGCACGGGCGGCGCGGAGCTGCTGACCGAGGGCGACTCGTTCTTCCTGGCCTTCGAGGACGCGACCGCGGCGATGACCGCCTGCCTGACCGCCCAGCGGGCACTGTCCAGCCACGACTGGCCCACCTCCGAAGCCGCGCCCCGGGTGCGGATGGGTCTGCACACCGGCTATGCCGAGCCGCGCGACGGCGAGTACGCCAGCCCCGAGGTGCACCGGGCCGCCCGGGTGGCCGCCGCCGCGCACGGCGGGCAGGTGCTCTGCACGGCGTCCACCGCACGTCGGGCCGAGCCGTTGCCGCCGGGTGCGGCCCTGCTCGACCTGGGGCTGCACCGCCTACGCGGCTTCGACGACCGGGAACGACTGTTCCAACTGGTCGCCCCCGGTCTGGAACGGCAGTTTCCCCGGCCCCGCACCGCCGACGCGGTGGCGCACAACCTGCCGACCCAGGTGACCTCGTTCGTCGGGCGGCAGACCGAGCGCATCGAGCTGGGCATCCTGGTGCGGCAGCACCGCCTGGTCACCGTGCTGGGTGCGGGCGGCGCGGGCAAGACCCGGCTCGCGGTGGAGTTGGCAAGCGGGGTTGTCGAGGCGTACCCCGATGGGGTCTGGTTCGTCGACATCGCCTCGGTGACCGACCCGGGGCTGGTGGCCTTCGCCATCGCCGCCGTGCTCGGCCTGCGTCCCGAGCCCGGCCGGCCGATGCTCGACACCCTCGTGGAGTACGCGGCCGGCCGCCGGATGCTCGTCGTGCTGGACACCTGCGACGCCCAACCGGCCGCCTGCGCGGAGGTGATCGCGCGTCTGCTGTCCGGCGGCGGCGGCGTTCGGGTGCTGGCGACGAGTCGTGAATCGTTCAGCCTGCCCGGTGAGGTGGTGTGGCGGATTCCGCCGCTCTCGGTCGACCCGCGCGCGGACGGTGCGGACAGCGACGCCGTGGCGCTGCTACTCGACCGCACGGCGGCGGCGCGCGGCGGTCGACAGCCGGACCCGGCCGAGTCGGCCGATCTGCGCCGGGTGGTGCAGCGGCTGGACGGCCTTCCGCTGGCCATCGAGTTGGCCGCCGCCCGGCTGCGGGTGCTCTCCGTCGGCCAGCTCGCCGAGCGGTTGGACGATGTCCTCGGCACCCTGGACGCCGGCCGGGAGGACCCGGAGCCGCCGCCGGTGGAGCGGGGTTGGTCCGGCAACCAGCAGGACACCGTGGACCTGGTCGCGGCGGCGGCCGGGGCGTCGCCGCCGACCCCGGCGAGCCGGGCGGTGCAACGCTCGGCCACCGAGCGGCACCTGACCATGCAGGCCACCGTCACCTGGTCGTACCGGACGTTGGGGCCCCGGGCCGCGCGCCTGCTGCGGTGGCTGGCGGTCTTCGCCGGCCCGGTGGACCTGGCGACAGTGGAGTGGCTGCTGGGTGACGATCCGCTGGACCCGCTCTCGGTCCTCGTCGACAAGTCGATGGTGTTGGCTGAGCCGCGGGCCGCCGGCAGCACCTACCGGATGCTCGACCCGATCCGGGCGTACGCGGCGCGGCGGCTGGTCGAGGCGGGTGAGGAGCAGGCCGCTCGGGACCGACACGTGGCCTGGTCGGCGCACGCGTTGGACCAGGCCCATCTGGGCCAGGACGGCCGGCCGGTGACCCTGTCGCTGTACGCGCTCGACCCGCTGGCCGGGGAGTTGCGCTCCGCGCTGCGATGGTGCGCCACCGGCGGCAGCGCCCGCGCCGGTCTCGGTCTGGCGGGCGGGCTGGACCAGTGGTGGCTGGAACGGGGCCTGGCCCGGGAGGGGCGGCTGTGGCTGTTCCGGCTGTACGGTCGGATCGCGGAGACGGGTGAACGGATCCCGGAGGCGGAGCTGGCGGCGGCGTACCACATGCACTCGCTTCATGCGAGCGCCGACGGCGAGTTCGCCGAGGAGTTGCGCTACTCCCAGCGGGCGGAGGCGGCGGCCCGGCAGGCCGGCGACGCGGGGTTGCTGGCCCGGGTTCTCGCCGGCAGGGCCGCGCCGCTCGTGGACATGGGGCAGTTCGACGAGGCCGAACGGGTGTGCCGCGAGGTCATCGACTGGGCGCAAGGGCAGGACGTGGTCGGCGAGGTGCTGTTCGCCGTGTTCAGCCTCGCCGAGTTGCTCTGGCGGCGCGGCGCCCTGGAAGAGGCGGCCGAGCTGCTGGGCGCGGTGCGTCCGCTGGAGGCCGTCCGGCCCGTGGAGCGGGGCCGGCGTTCGGTCGACATGCTGCTCGGAATGGTCGCGCTGGCCCGGGGTGACGTGATCGCCGCCCACGAGCACCTGCTGGTGGCGCTGCGCTCCCGGATGGGCCACGGTTACCACGGCCGGGCCTGCGACACCCTCAACGCGGTCGCGGTGCGCTGCGCCATCGGTGGGGAACGGCTGACCGCCGCCCGACTGTTCGGGGCCGCTCAGGCCACCCGGGCGAGCATGCGGGCCACCCCGGGCATCTACGGCGGTTACTGGGCCGAACAGCAGTCGGAGCTGCGCGCGGTGCTTGGTGACGCGGCCTTCGACCACGCGTACGGCGAGGGTGCCGGGCTGCAGCTGGACGAGGCCGCAGCGCTCGCACTCGACGTGGAACACCCGGACCTGGCAGCGGACTCGACCCGCTTCAGCACCGGCCTGTCCCAACCAGCCCCCCGCCGCCCCGTCGACCCCGACCCCGACCCCGACCCCGACCGCCACCCCGACCCCGACCGCCACCCCGACCCCGACCGCCACCCCGCCACCCGAACCGAACGCGCCTAACCCACCCCCACCCCACCCCACCCCACCCCACCCCCACCCCCGGGTCCTGCCGGACCTGCCCATGTTGATCAAGAGGTTTGCGTCAGAAAACGCGCTTCAAATGACCGAAACCTCTTGATCAACATGGTTTGGGGGTGGGTGGGGTGGGGGTGGGGGTGGGGTGGGTGGGGTGGGGTGCGGGGGTGGGGTTAGCGGGGTGCGGACTCGGCTTGGGCCTTCATTCGGGCGGCGCGGTCGATGTCGGCCTGTTGGACGGCCGCTACCGAACCGAAGATGCTGACCGCCTGGTAGTAGGTCCAGGCCAGGCTGTAGCAGGCGGGCCGGACGACCGAGTTGTACGTGGTGCAGACGCGCTTCAGGTCCTGGTAGAAGGCGCTGTCGAGGCGGGACTTGTTTGCGGAGAACTGGCCGACCGCCTTGTAGTTGCGGTAGCCGAAGTCGTGCCGGTAGCAGCCCAGGTTGAAGGTGAAGCCGAGCGGGTTGTCCGGGCTGGACGAGCAGTAGTCGGTGGACCAGTTGAAGTTGTACTCGGTCCAGGGGGCCCGGTTGACCCGGGCGCTGTTCCACGAGTTGTAGCTGGACGCGCTGGTCTGGGTCCAACTGGAGAGCACGGAGAGCCGCTCGGCGGGGGTGACGGCGGCGGCGGGGGAGGCGATGGCGAGGGTGGCGAGCAGCGCTGACGCGCCCGAGATGAGCAGGGTGGTGAGACGTCGGGGCACGGTCTACCTCCGCGGGGGTGAGCGGGTGGGGCATAAGTTACCGGCGGGTTACCGGATGTCGATGAGTGTCGATCAGCTGATCAACTAGGCGGTATGTGTACCGCCAACTATTGGTGACATACGTTGAAACAGACGAATGCCCCGGACGCACAAGGCGTCCGGGGCATTCACGAAGGCGGTCAGCGCAGTACGAATACCGGCGGGCTCGCGGGGCTCTCATTCGCCGAGCGGTCCAACGCGGTCAGTTGGTAGGTGTAGCGCCGACCGGGCTCGGCCGAGGTGTCCACCCAGGACTGGGCGCCACCGGGTGCGGCCCGGACGGTGTCGACCAGGTGCGCGGCGTCGGCCGTGGCGCACCGGCCGGGCAGCGTCGTGCCGTCGAACCGGTAGATCGCGTACGAGGTGGCGGTGCCGAGCGGGCCGGCGCCGTCGGCGGGCTGCCGCCAGGTGAGTCCTACGCCGTCGGCCTGCCGGGTCGCCTTGCTGACCACCGGGAAGAGCAGCGGCCGGGCCGGCAGGTGGGGCATGGTCGGCACCAGGGCCGGGCGGGAGTAGTGCTCACCCGCGTAGATGTCGGTGGCGCCGAGCCGGTTGGCCCGTACCTGCACGGCGGAGAAGTGCACGTTGCCCTGCACCTGCGGGTACGACCGGTTGAGCGTCAGGTGGTCGGAGAGTTCACGGGGGTTCTGCCAGTACGGGCCGTACGCCGGGTCGCCGCTCTTGTAGTCGGCCTGCCCGATGTAGAGCTGCACGCGGGTGCCGCGCACCGTCTCGGCCCACCACGGCACGAGACGCGCGTAGTCGGCCGCCGGGTACTGGCCGATGTACCAGTAGAGCTGCGGCACCACGTAGTCGATCCACTCCTGCTTGACCCAGGTGCGGGTGTCGGCGGAGATGATGTCGTACGACTGGCTGCCGGTGGTGTCCGAACCGAGTGGGTCGGCGGACTTGTTGCGCCAGATGCCGAACGGGCTGACGCCGAACTTCACCCAGGGCTTCGCCGCCTTGATCTTGCCGTTCATCTCCTGGATCAGCAGGTTGATGTTGTCCCGCCGCCAGTCGGCCCGGTCGGTGAAGCCCCGGTTGTGCGCCGCGAAGGCCGCGTCGTCCGGCACCTGGTAGGTGCCGCTGGGGTAGGGGTAGAAGTAGTCGTCGAAGTGGACGCCGTCGATGTCGTACCGCTTGACCGCGTCCATCATCGCGGTCTGCACGAACTCGCGTACCTCGGGGATTCCCGGGTTGTAGTAGAGCCGGCTGCCGGCGACGCCGGCCGGCGGGTAGGCGAAGGTCCAGTCGGGGTGCTGCTGGGCCGGGTGGCCGGCAGCGAGCTGGGTGAGGTCGGCGCCGGCGCCGCCGGGGGCCGGCATGGATACGCGGTACGGGTTGAACCAGGCGTGGAACTCCAGGTTGCGCTTGTGCGACTCGTCGACCAGGAAGGCCAGCGGATCCCAGCCCGGGTCCTGGCCGCGTACCCCGGTCAGGTACTCCGACCAGGGCTCGTACGGCGAGGGCCAGAGCGCGTCGGCGGTGGGCCGGACCTGCACCACGACGGCGTTGTGGTGCAGTCGCCCGGCCAGGTCGAGCAGCTCGCGGTACTCGGACTGCTGGGCCGCGATCCGGTCCGGGTTGGTCTGGGACGCCTTGCTGGGCCAGTCGATGTTGACCACCGAGGAGATCCACATCGCCCGGAACTGCCGCTTCGGGGTGGCCGGGTCGGTGGCGCAGGCGACGGTGGTGTCGGCCGTGTTGGGTGCGGCGCTTGCGGGGGTGGCGGTGACGACTGTGCCGAGCAGGGCTGCGATCAGCCCGGCGACTCCGAGTCGAGTGGCTTTCATGCGGTGTGTCCCTTCGTTGGGGCTCCCGGATGCTTCGCGCGGCAGGCGGCAAGATTCGCCGTTGATGTCCGCATCGCTGGTAGGAAATTTTCACAATCTGGCCAGCGCCGCAAGGGTTCGTGGTTGACCAATCGCTCCGCTGGGTAGCAACGCCGGTCACCGGCCGCCACGAGGTGGTCGCACGGTGGAAGGGGTGACCGGGTGTCCGTGCTGCGTACGAAACCAATCAAGGACGTGATAGCCCAGGGCGAGGCCGACGGCAGCGACGGCCAACTAGGGCTGAAGAGACGGTTGGGCGCGATCGACCTCACCGGCTTCGGCATCGGCATCGTGATCGGCACCGGGATCTTCACGCTCACCGGGATCGAGGCTCGGGACAGCGCCGGCCCGGGCGTGGTCATCTCCTTCGCCATCGCCGGCGTGGTGGCCCTGCTCGCCGCCCTCTGCTACGCCGAACTGGCCTCCAGCGTGCCGACCGCCGGCAGCGCCTACACCTACGCGTACGCCACGATGGGCGAGATCGTCGCCTGGATCATCGGCTGGGACCTGCTGCTGGAGTTCGCGCTGGGCGCCGCCGTGGTGGCCCGAGGCTGGTCCGGTTACCTGGCCGAACTGCTCGACCTGCCGACCCGCTGGTTCGGCGAGGAGGGCAGCACCGTCAACGTGGGTGCCATCGCCATCGTGCTGATCCTCGGCGTCGTGGCGATCGTCGGCATCCGGGAGTCCGCCCGGATCACCAACCTGCTGGTGCTGGTCAAGGTGGCCATCTGCGTCTTCGTGGTGGTCGCCGGGCTGTTCTTCGTCCGGGCCGCCAACCTCACCCCGTTCATCCCGCCGGCCGAGCCCGCCGGGAGCGGCGACGACGGCATCAAGCAGCCGGTCACCCAGGCGCTCTTCGGGCTGGAGCCGTCGGTCTTCGGCTTCGTCGGGGTGCTCAGCGCCGCCGCCGTGGTCTTCTTCGCGTACACCGGCTTCGAGGCCGTGGCCAACCTGGGCGAGGAGACGCGCAAGCCCAAGCGGGACCTCACCCTGGGCCTGCTCGGCACGCTGCTGATCTCCACCGTGCTCTACATCGGCGTCTCGCTCGTGGTGGTTGGGATGGTGCCCTACAGCGAGATCGACCGGGGTGCCCCGATCGCGTCGGCCTTCGAGTCGGTCGGCGCGGGCTGGGCGGCCGTGCTGGTCTCCATCGCCGCGGTCGCCGGCCTGACCAGCGTCATCCTGGTCGACCTGGTGGCAATGGGCCGGATCGGCTTCGCCATCGCCCGGGACGGGCTGATCCCGCCCGCCATCGCCAAGGTCCACCCGCGCTGGGGCACCCCGTACCGGATCTCGGCCATCATGACTGTCGCGGTCGCACTGCTGGCCGGCTTCCTGCCGCTCTCCGCGCTTGCCGATCTGGTCAGCATCGGCGCGCTCTGCGCGTTCGTCCTCGTGTCGGTGGCGGTGCCGATCCTGCGCCGCAAGCGCCCGGACCTGGAGCGGCCGTTCCGGGTGCCGTTCTCACCTGTGCTGCCGATCGTCTCGGCCCTGGCCTGCTTCTACCTGATGCTCAACCTGTCCGTGGAGACCTGGCTGCGGTTCCTGGCCTGGATGCTGCTCGGCGCGTTGATCTACTTCGGGTACGGCTACCGCCGCAACCGGCTCGCCCAGCACGAGCCCGCCGTCGCCCCGGCCCCCCGCGAACCGACCGCCTGACCCGAGGGTGCGGAAGGGCCCCGCCGCCGGGGCCCTTCCGCACCCACCCCCGCACCTCCGCGAACCCGGCTAGTCGAAGAAGCGGGCCAGGTGCGACTGGGGTGCCGGGTCGGCGTCCGGCGGGAGAGGGGTCAGGTCGGCGAAGATCGAGGCACCGTCACAACCGGCGTGCAGCGGGTACCAGCGCGGCGTGCCGGGTGGCCGGAGCTGACAGATCCCCTTGAACGTCTGCACGTCCATCAGCCGGACGTGGGTCGGGTCGGCCACCGCGTTCACATGCCCCCACCAGGGACTTATCACGTGCAGGACGCCGCCGGGGCGCAGCACCCGATGACACTCGTCGACAAGTGGCAGGAAGTCGATCAGGTGCTCCAGGATGTGCACCGCGAAGAGAACGTCCACCGAGTTGTCGGCGAGTGGCAGTGAGCCGGACAGGTCCGCGACGGCGTCCACGCCGGGTGCCGGGTAGATGTCCAGCCCCAGGTTGCTCGACCACTGCTTGGTCGGCCCGCAGCCGAGGTCCACCACCACCGGTGCCCGCCCGCCGATGCCGACCCGGCACCAGACGCCGTAGACGCCGGCCAACTGCCCCACCAGGCTCCGCACCAGCCTGAGCTGGGCGGGCTCGGCCACATCGCCGCTCAGATGGGCTACCCCCCGGTCGAACCGCACCTCGACCGCCAGGTCCCGTAACCGGTCATCGTGCTGGACCTGGTCCGCCCATGCCTGGGCGAGAAATTCGTCGATCGCCCGCAGCCGGTCGGCCGAGGGCGGAGTCTGTGCCAAAGCGACCATTCGGGCCACCTCCCGCCGCGCGATACCCGCAATCGCGCCCGTTATGCCCCGCTAGTCCACCTCGTTGCCGGCCCGGGCGCGGCCAACCGCTGAGCGTGTCGCACGATGCGGGGCAGTGCCGCGGGCAGCGCGATGCCACACAGGCATCATGATGACCCACCGGTATCAGGCTCAACAGGGACATCGGCTCCACGCCGACGTGGCCGAGCGGGCGGATCAGCCGGAGAGGGTGCGGCGGCCTCCGCGCATCCGCTGGCGGGGCGGCGGTTCGGCGGGCTTCGGCCGTTTGAGGTGGTAGCGGTGCAACTCGTTGTTGCCGGCCAGGGACGGGTCCTCGCTCATCGCGACCAGCTCCCAGCCCTGGTCGCCGGCCCGGTTGAGGTGGGCCAGGGACGTGTCGCCGTAGGGCGTCACGTCGACCATCGAGCCGTCCGGGCCGTACCAGACGAAGACGATCTCCCAGCCCAGGTCGTCGGTGACCGGCTGACGACGGCGGACCAGCAGGGCGTACTCCCACTTGAGCATGGCGTCATTCTCACCCCGCGCCGGCCCGTGGGCACGGATCAATCCTCGGCGATCCGCCCGGCGTCGACCCGCAGCCGTCGGTTGGTCTCGATGGCGGCGAGCATCCGCCGGTCGTGGGTGACCAGCAGCAGCGTTCCGGGGTAGTTGGCAAGCGCCGATTCGAGCTGCTCGATGGCGGGCAGGTCCAGGTGGTTGGTGGGCTCGTCGAGCACCAGCAGGTTCACCCCGCGGCCCTGGAGCAGGGCCAGCGCCGCCCGGGTCCGCTCACCGGGGGAGAGGGTGGCCGCGGGTCGGGGCACGTGCGCCGCCCGCAGGCCGAACTTGGCAAGCAGGGTCCGCGCGTCCGCCGGCGACAGGTGGGGTACGGCCGCCTGGAACGCGTCGATCAGCGGTACGTCGCCGAGGAACAGCCCTCTGGCCTGGTCCACCTCGCCGACCACCACGCCGGGCCCGAGGGAGGCGCTGCCCTCGTCCAGCGGTAGCCGTCCCAGCAGTGCGGCCAGCAGTGTCGACTTGCCCGAGCCGTTCGCCCCGGTCACCGCGACCCGG
Source organism: Micromonospora sp. NPDC048835 (assembly GCF_040649995.1). Taxonomy (NCBI): domain Bacteria; kingdom Bacillati; phylum Actinomycetota; class Actinomycetes; order Micromonosporales; family Micromonosporaceae; genus Micromonospora; species Micromonospora sp. NPDC048835. Next base: position 69,411 of record NZ_JBEZGM010000027.1, read on the forward strand.
TCCGCCCAGTCGACCTGGAGGTCGACCGGGCCGAAGGTGAAGTCGCCCCGGCGTACCACGGCTCCACGCAGCGTGGCCACGACGGCGCCGGCGCGGGGCGCGGCGGCGATCTCCATCCGCAGCTCCCATTCCTTGCGGGGCTCCTCGACCACGTCCAGCCGCTCGATCAGCCGCTCGGTCTGCTTGACCTTGCCCGCCTGCTTCTCGCTCGCCTCGCTCCGGAACTTCCGGCCGATCTTGTCGTTGTCGGTGGCCTTGCGGCGGGCGTTCTTCACGCCCTTGTCCATCCAGCCCCGCTGGGTGCGGGCCCGCGCCTCCAGCCCAGCCTTGGTGTCGGCGTACTCCTCGAAGTCCGCGCGGGCGTGCCGGCGCGCCACCTCGCGCTCCTCCAGGTAGGCCGCGTAGCCGCCGCCGTAGTGGTTGACCTGCTGCTGCGGCAGGTCCAGCTCCAGCACCCGGGTCACCGTGCGGGTGAGGAACTCCCGGTCATGGCTGACCAGCACCGTGCCCGCCCGCAGCCCGGTGACGAACTCCTCAAGCCGTTCCAGCCCGGCCAGGTCCAGGTCGTTCGTCGGCTCGTCGAGCAGGAAGATGTCGTACCGGCTGAGCAGCAGTGACGCCAGCCCCGCCCGGGCCGCCTGCCCGCCGGAGAGCCCGGTCGTCGGATGGTCCAGGTCGACCGCGAGCCCCAGGTCGGCGCTCACCTGCTCGGCGCGCTCGTCAAGGTCCGCGCCGCCGAGGGCGAGCCAGCGCTCCAGCGCGTCGCCGTACGCGTCGTCCGCGCCCGCCGCCCCGGCGGTCAGCGCCTCGGTCGCCGCGTCCAACGCCGCCTGCGCGGCGGTCACCCCGGTCCGCCGGGCCAGGAAGTCGCGTACCGTCTCGCCCGGTCGCCGTTCCGGCTCCTGCGGCAGGTGCCCGACGCTCGCGGTGGGCGGGCTGAGTCGCACGCTGCCGGCCTCGACCGGCAACAACCCGGCGAGGGTACGCAGCAGCGTCGACTTGCCGGCCCCGTTCGGCCCGACCAGCCCGACCACGTCGCCGGGGGCGACAACCAGGTCCAACCCGGCGAAGAGTGAGCGGTCGCCGTGTCCGGCGGCCAGGTCCTTGACGATCATCGTGGCGCTCATCAGGACGGCAGCCTATCCGGCCGCCCGCATATCACCGCTCCCCAGCGGGCAGACTCAACGACGTGGTGACCACACTGGCGATCGACTGCGGCGGCGGGGGCATCAAGGCGTCCGTGCTCGACGAGGCGGGAACGATGCGCGCCCGACCGTTGCGGGTGCCCACCCCGTACCCGTTGCCGCCTGCGCTCTTTGTCCGGACCCTGCTGGATCTGGGCGGACGCCTGCCGACGGCGGACCGGCTCACCGTCGGCGTACCCGGGATGATCCGGCACGGGGTGGTGGTCTCCACGCCGCACTACGTGACCCGCAGCGGCCCGCGCAGCCGGGTCGACCCGGACCTGCTCGCCGAGTGGACCGGGTGGGACGCCCGGGGCGCGCTCGCCGACGCGTTCGGGGTGCCGGCCCTGGTGCTCAACGACGCCGAGGTGCACGGTGCCGGGGTGGTCGCCGGCACCGGCTGCGAGCTGGTGCTGACCCTGGGGACCGGGCTGGGCAGCGCGCTCTTCGACGGTGGGGTTCTCGCGCCGCACCTGGAGCTCTCGCACGCGCCGGTGCGCTGGGGCACCACCTACGACACGTACGTCGGTGAGCCGGAACGGCGGCGACTCGGTGACGCCTTCTGGTCCCGTCGGATCCGGCAGGTGGTGGACGGGCTCCGCCCGGTGTTCCGCTGGGACCGGCTCTACCTGGGCGGGGGCAACTCCCGACTGATCCGGCCCGAGCAGTTGGCGCGGATGGGTGACGACGTGGTGGTGGTGCCGAACACCGCCGGAATCGTCGGCGGCGTCCGCGCCTGGGAGTTGTCCGCCGGCCGCCGGGACGCCAGAACCTGACCTGATCTCGACCTCGGGAACAGTCGCCAAACCGCCATTGTTGTGCCAGCGTCGGAACAGGTGACGGTGCGACCCGAGGAGGTGGCAGATGGATCTTCTGGCGGACTACCGGCGGGCGACCATGTTCTTCGAGACCGGTGACCCCAGCGGGGCGGCCCGACTGCTGGAGCCGATCATCGACGCCGAACCCGGCAACGCGGCGGTACGACAGTTGCTGGCCCGGGCGTACTTCCAGTCCGCCCAGCTCAACCGGGCCGAGGAGCACCTGCGCGAGCTGATCGAACGGGACCCGAGCGACCACTACGCGCACCACGTGCTCGGTCGGACGCTGGAACGGCTGAACCGGCACAGCGACGCGCTCCGGCACCTCCGGATCGCGGCCGCGATGTACGCGGCGAACGACGACTACCGGACCGCGCTGGAGCGGGTGGAGACCCGACTGGGCGGCCGGCGCTGAGCCTGACCCGGCGACGCGTGCGGGGGCGGCCCTTCGGGGCCGCCCCTTCGTCGTCGGACGACCCGCCCGACACGCCCTAGGATGGCGGACATGGGACCTGACCGGCCGGGGGCTGTGGCATGAAGCTCAAGCTGGACCTGCACGAGATCTTCAACAAGGGCCAGGACATCGACCGGGCGTTGCGCGGGATCATGGACGAGGCGGTGGCGAAGAAGGCCACCCTGGTCGAGATCATCCCCGGCAAGGGATCCGGCCAGCTCAAGAAGCGGGTGCTGCGGTTCCTCGACCAGAAGGACGTCAAGCAGCTCTACCACCGCGTGGAAAAGGACTCGAAGAACTTCGGCCGCCTCTTCGTCCACTTCCGCTGGAAGTAGAAGCCGGAGGCGGGCGGCCTGCTACGAGTGTGCGAAGCGGTCGAGCTGCTTCTCCAGCACCGGGATCGCAGTGCCGACCCGGGCAGCGTCCTGCTCAGTGAGTGTGTGGTGCACGATCTCATTCCGAAGCTGTACGAGCTGCCGCAATTCGTAATGGTCGCTCCCACTGAGGTCGGCTGTCTCGACGTATTTTCTGAGCAGGGCACCGAGAGGGGCGTTCTCCGGCATGTCAGGATCTGCTGCCGAAACTTGACGTCGAATTTTCTCTTCGAGATCGGCGTAGCCCTGCATGAAGCGCACTGTAGCCAATGCGCGGTCTGCGGTCGCAGCTCTCGCAATACGGCCGAGATGGTGGCTGCGTATCCTCGTGGCTTGCGCCAGGGCTGCGAACGCCAAACCCAGGACGCCGACGACCACGCCAGCCACGCTGGCGATCTGGTCGAGCATGTTCACCGTGTTCAGCGAGTACAGGTAGCCGAGGGCGATGAGGATGACGAAGCCGAACACCATGGCGGTGAAGCTTCGGGCCTTCCGCCCGAACACTGTCGGCGGCGAGTAGAGTTTGTCGAATGCGGCCTGAACCTCGGCCACGGTGACCTCGACGTCCGCCTTCTCGGAAGAGCGTCCAGCGACCTCGCGATAGGACTGGGCGACCAGCTCTGCTCGCCAAGCCTTCGCTAGTTCGTCGACGAGAGAAGCCGCCCCCGGGGCGAAGGATTCGTGTCGTTGTTCAGGCGTCATTCCGACCCCTTGTTGAATGAGTAGAGCGCAACCAGGGCGCAAATCACGAATCCAATAGCGCCCCACGGTCTAGTGAGATTGTTGGTGAAGTATCCACCGACGAAGGTGGCCATCCCACTGATCAGGGTCCAGTTCCGTGAACCCTTGGAGTTTCTGCCTTGTGAATAACCCATCATTCGCCAGGTGTCGGCGTGCGCCAGGATGGCCGGAGTGATCATGGGCGGACCGACCCCAGCGTTGACGCCCGCCTCCAGGCGGCCTGCTTCGTCTAGTAGGTCCCGACCTCGCCGGGCCAGGATGTCGTGAAGAGCCTGCCGCGTCTCCGCCGGTAGATCTGATATGCCGGCGACGGTGATCCGCAGCTCGTCATTCACAGCGGTGAGTGTATGGCGTAGGGGCAAGCTAGGCTGGCCCGAAGTAAGATTGAATCTAGCTTCGGGAGGGTCGATGTTCGTCGGTCGACGCACGGAACTCGACCTGCTCACCAAGCAGCTGGACCATGTGAAGCGCACCAGCCAGGGCCGCGCTGTCGCCATCCGCGGTCGTCGGCAGGTGGGTAAGTCGCGGCTGGTGCAGGAGTTGTGCGACCGGGTCGACCTGCCCTACTGCTTCTACGCCGCTGTCAAGGGTGCATCGAGCACCGAAGCGGTCGGCTATTTTCTCGGTGCCCTGCACGACTCGTCGCTGCTCGACTCCGGTGGCCGCGATCTACTCCCGTCCCAGTCAACGGCCGCTGGCTGGGGGGACATGCTGCGGGTCCTGGCAGGTGTCCTGCCCGACACGCCGAGCGTGGTCGTCCTCGACGAACTGCCCTGGATCTCCGAGCAGGACGCGACCTTCGACGGGCACCTTCAGGTTGCCTGGGACCGGCTCATCTCCAGCAAGCCAGTGCTACTGCTGCTGCTCGGCAGTGATCTGCACATGATGCAGCGGTTCACCGAGTACGACCGTCCGTTCTACGGCAGGGCCACGAACATGGTCCTCGGCCCGTTCAATCTCGCTGAGACCGCTGCTGTGACCGGGTTGAGTGGCGCGGACGCGATCGATGCGCACCTGATCACTGGTGGGTTGCCCGGGATCGCGCTGGAGTGGTCCCCGGGAACGCCCCCCGTCGACTTCCTGAGTCAGGAGGTCTCCAACAAGACGTCAGCGTTGTTCACCGTCCCCGAACAGTCCCTGGCGTCGGAGTTTCCTGCCCCGGACACTGCGCGGCGCATCTTGGAAGCGGTGGGAGGGGCAGGTAGCCGCACGTTCAGCAACATCGCCGCCGCAGCGGGAGACCGCGGCGGCCCGGTCAGCTCCGGGACCCTGTCCCCGCTGCTGCACCGGCTCGTCGAGGAGAAACAAGTCCTCGCCGTCGACAAGCCGCTGTCCACCAGGCCCAGCAAACTGGCCCAGTACCGGATCGCCGACAGCAACCTGCGCCTGTATCTGGCCATTCTGCGCGACGTGCATCAACTGGTTCTCCGCGATCGGACGGCAGCCGCTCGCGCCGTGCTCGACAGTCGGTGGTCCTCCTGGCGGGGCAACGCCGTCGAGCCGATCATCCGCGATGCGCTCGCCATCTCTGTCGGTGAGGGGGGCCTGCCCTGGACCGACACATGGGAAGTTGGCGGCTGGTGGAACCGGCAGTCCAACCCGGAGATCGATCTTGTGGGAGCCGATCGTGCCCCGATCGCTTCCCGCATCGCCTTCGCCGGCTCCATCAAATGGCAGGACGGCCCGTTCGACCGGCACCATCTCGACGAACTGCGGCGTTACGCCCCACTGATCCCTGGTTTTCAGCCCGGGACCAGCGGCCTGGTTGTGGTCAGCCGTTCCGGAGTCGACCTCCCGGCCGGAGCTGTGGACCTTGTCTGGGGACCTGACGATGTCGTTCAGGCATGGCCGGCCTGACGCGGCGACGGACCAGGTGTGCGACTCGAACGGCTGGCGGCGTCACCTCTGCCTGCCATCCAGATGAAGTTTTGGCGCAAGCAGCTAACGAACCGCGTTCAGCGCATCGCGGAAGTCGGCGGTGGCGTGCTCGTGTGGGTAGCGACGGTGCAGTTCGACGTCAACCTCGCCGGCGACCAGCAGCAACGACGGCAGGGAGCGGCGAGTAGCGGCGAACGCTCCCACCCCCTGCTCAACGGCCCGATCCAGCTCGCCAGCGCGCAGTGCAGTGGCGGCGAGAGTGAGTCGGGCCTCGGCCATCCGCATAGGTGAGCGTTCGATGCCGTCAGGCCCAGCGCCGAGGCGCAGAACCTCGGTGGCGTAGTGGTTGGCGAGAGTGTCGTGTTCAGCGAGCCGGCAGGTATCCATCGCGTAGAACAGCCATTTGCCCGGATCGACCTCGAAATGGTTGTCGGGGCGGTCCGGCGCACCGAGTTCGTCGAGTAGCCGCCGCCCTCGATCGAGTGCCACCCGTGCGCCTCGAAGGTCGCCCAGCCGTGCCAGCGATTTGGCTTCCTGCGCGGCCAGGCTGAGGCCACGCGCTTCCCGCGCTTGTCGCATTCGGACGCCGAACGTCGGCATGTCTCGCGCCTCCCGCCGGAGTTGCAGGGTTGCCGGCGCAGGTTGGCAACCCGCAACCCGTCGACCGAGGTCAGCGTACCGCCGCAGGGTGTACCCGACGAGCACGCGCGGTGACTGGTGGGAGGCGTGGTGGCAGTTCACGCGGGACGAAAATCTCGACGGTCGGCGGATTGTTCGGCGCCTGTCGACGCGCCGCCGAAGGCGCTCGCGAGCCAGGCTGAGGGTTCGGCGTCGGCATTGGATCGCCGAATGGATGGAGAGCATCTGCCGCGTCGGCCGCAGTGGCAGTGCCTGATGTGCGAGCCGGGTACGCCTTGGCCGTGCCATCCGGCGCGGGTGCGCCTGGCCGAGGCGTACGGACCTGATCGCATTGGCCTCTCCACCTACGTTGGCAGCCTGCTCTTCATCGTCGCCGTGGAGTTGCCCGACGTGGCCCCGGCCGAGCTGTACGAGCGCTTCGTGGCGTGGACGCGCTGATGGGCCGCGTCCACCCAGGCGGCGAGGCCGGTAGCAAGAATCACGGTCACTGGCGGAATCAGGACGGCCCCCGATGACGAGCCACCTCGCGATCACCCCGGGCTGGACCTGCGGCGGCTGCGGCGCAGATTGGCCCTGCCCCACCCGCCGCCAGGAGCTGCGAGCGGAGTACCACAGCGCCCCGGTGTCGCTTGCCCTCTACCTGGCCGCCCAGTTGGTTGACGCCGCCCAGGACCTGGCCCACGTTCCGGCCGGCCATCTGCACTATCGCTGCCTCGGTTGGACCCGATGAGCATCCTTCGTGCCGGTGATGAGAAGTTCCACTACAGCGACGGCTCACACAAGTGGATCCCGCCGGACCCGGACTACGACCAAGACGTCTGGGACGAGCAGATCCGCCAGCACAAACACGGCCACCTGCGAAACGAGCGTCCGAAGGTCCGCATTCAGCGGCTGATCTGATGCGAGCGGCGGCGGTCAGAGGCTGGCGAGGAGGAGCCCGCACACGGCCAGCGGAAGCACCGCGGACAGGCTGCCCAGCACGGCCGACGAGCGGATCCGGGTACGGGCGACGAGGACCGCGAGCATTGCCAGGCTGACCAGTAGCGCAAGGAACAGCGCGGGCGTGGCCACGTAGAGCCCGAAGAGCAGCGCCCGCGACCGTTCGGAATCGCATGCTCCGCCGCAGCCAGCCGGAACCGACTCGGGGAGCGTGCTGAGGAGCAGGCCGAACGACACGACGACGGCCACGTACCAGCCGACCAGTACCAGGAGGGACGGGCGCGCGCCGACGAGATGGGTACGTGACGGTGCCATAGTCATGCGCGAAGTATCCGCCCTTGCGCAGGCGGGATCAGCCCCGCAGGGGCATCGGTGCCGCTTACCAGCGGTAGAGGTCGCGCAGCAGGGAAATTTCGGCGCCGTGATGGATCAGCTCCCTGTTGACGTGCAGGACGATGCCCTCCATCGGAAACCGCTCGGGACCCACCGTGGGCGGGTTCTCCAGCTCGGCGTCCACACCCTTGCCAGGCCAGCTGCGGCGTCATCGGCGCGCCGGGCCGTAGTAGCGCCCGCCTGCGGTCAGGTATCGGCACCAGGCCGCGCCCCGACCTGCCAGCCACGCTTACCAGCCACGCCCGCCGACCTCACTCAGCGTGGCACTGTCGGCCCGTGATCCCGCCGCGACAAGTCGTGACACTCCGTCGCCCCAGATCGACCCAATCAGACGCCCCAGCCAGGCTTTGCTCTGCTTACCTATCTGCACCACCCTGAATGAACAGCCAAAACGTCGGGGGCGTCGCTCCGACGCGCGCCCGCGAGCAACACGTTACGTAGCTGTCGCCTCCGCGGGTGCAGAGCAAAGGGTCATTGGTGGGTGGGTGGGGGGTGGGTTGCGGTCACAGACGGTCAACGGGGTTGGGCGTCCTCGGTCGGCGCGGTCGCCAGCAGTAGGCGCATCCGCAGCCCAGGCTGCTCCGGACCCCAGGCTGCTCCGGAGCGCCGGTCGGGCCGATACTGCGCGCTCGCGCGCAGTACCAACTCCCCGGGCGGTCGCCAACCCAGACCGGCGCCACCGTCGTCGCGGGCCCGCCCGTCGTCCAACCGACCGGCCGATCAGCCGCATCCACCCGAACCAGGCCGACGGCTTGACGACCGCATCGGTAAGTCGTAGCTTACGTTCGTGGTGACTTACGGAGCGCACGCGGGCTGGGAGGCGCTCGGCGACCCCAGCCGGCTCGCCATCGTTCAGCGCCTGGCCGAGCGGCCCTGCGCCGTTGGGGAGTTGGCGGACGAGCTGCCCATCAGTCGACCTGCCGTGTCGCAGCACCTCAAGGTGCTCAAAAGTGCCGGCCTGGTCGTCGACCAGGCGATGGGAACCCGCCGGGTCTACCGGTTGAGCCCGGTGGGGTTGAGCGCGCTGCGGGACCAGCTCGACACCTTCTGGCGTCGTGCGCTCGACGGATATCAGGACGTCGTCGATGAGTCGGAGGAGAGTTCATGACGCAGGCAGCCATGGCGGTGGTGCGCAGGCAGATCGTGGTCGACGCGCCGGTCGAGCGAGCCTTCACCGTGTTCGCCGAGCGGTTCGGCGACTTCAAGCCACCCGAGCACACGCTGCTCGCCGTCCCGGTCACCGCGACCGTGTTCGAGCCCAGGGTCGGTGGGCACATCTACGACGTCGGGGCGGACGGCAGCGAGTGCCGGTGGGCGCGCATCCTCGCGTACGAGCCGCCGACCCGGATCGTCTTCAGTTGGGACATCGGGCCGACCTGGCAGATCGAGACGAATTTGGACCTCACCAGCGAGGTGGAGATCCGATTCGTGGCCGAGAGCCCATCCCGGACCCGCGTCGAACTGGAGCACCGGAACATCGACCGGCACGGCCCCGGCTGGGAGTCGGTTCGGGACGGGGTCGACACCGACAGCGGCTGGCCGCTCTACCTGAGCCGTTACGGGTCCTTCTTCGGCGACAGCTAGCGGGGGAGGAAACGGTGGTCCCGGCCGGAATTACCGCTCCCGCCGGGACCACCGTCGTGCTCAGAGGGGATAGGTGCGGGCGACCGCGAGCATCTCCGAGCTGTGCGACCCGACGACGCCGACGGCCGGCGGCCGGGGGCGGAAGCCGGGCAGCGCGTCCAACCCGTCACTGGCGTCCATCGCCCGCAGCGCGACCGGGTCGCCGTCGGCGCTGTGAAGCGTCAGCGCGATCTCGACCCCCTCCGCGGGAGGTGCGTGGAACACCACGCCGAAGCCCCAGGGCTTCTGGGTCCCCGTCCGGCCAACGTCGAACTGTCGTCCGTTCACCGTCGCCGACGTGACCGCCGTCGGGCCGTTCACGTGCAGCGTGAGCAGGCGGACCGGGCGCTGCGGGACGACGCGCACCCGCACCAGCCGCTCGTCGCCGGAGCGGGTGTCGGAGAGCACCTCCACCTTCGGTGCGGGCAGGTTGGCCACCGGAGCGGGGCCGCCGCGCAGCTCCGCGTCGCCCAACCCGGGGAAGTCGTCGACGGTGGTCACCCCGTCCACATAGCCGTCCGTCCACGGCTGCGGGTCGCTCTCGTGGCTGAGCCAGCGGGCCTGGCCGGTGCCGGCGTCCATGGCGTACATCAGGTGGGTCGGGGCGGGGTGGTCGGCGTCGAAGCGGTCGACACCCAGCCCGACCCCGGCGAGCACCACCGCCGCCACGGCTGCGGCGCCGGCCGGCAGCACCGCGAGCCGGCGGGCCCGCAGCGCGAGCAGGCCACGCTGACCGCCGGCCTGCGGGTGCAGCAGGTCGACCACCGGCAGGGCGACCAGACCGAGCAGCACCGCGACCAGGGCGGCGACCCCGCCCATCGCCATCCCCAGCGCGGGGAAGAGCAGCACCACGGTCGGCAGCAGGATGACCACACCGACGGCCGCGGCGGCCGTCACCGCCACCACCGGCCACGGTCCGGTCTGTCGGGTACGCAGCGCGACGAGCCCGCCGAGGGCGCCGGCGAGTGCCGGCAGGGTGGTGAGGTACGCCCCACCCGGTACCGCCACGGCGAGCAGCACCCCGAGCAGGGCCAGCCAGGCCAGTCCGCCGACGGCGAGCGCGGCCGGGCCGATCCGGCGGCGGGTCAGCGCGTACCAGGTGAGCAGGATGGCGGTGGCGAGCGCCAGGACCGCCAGCCGGTACCAGATCGGCCGGTACGGGTCGAGCAGCTCCGCGTACCCCGGTCGGATCGTGGTGATCGCGAGCCAGAGCAGTTGGGCGGCGACCGGCGCGGCCACGATCGGCACCAGGGCCAGCGCGAAGCCGGCGGCCAGCCGGCCGGTGCTGGCCCGGCCGCTGCGGCGGGTCAGCCAGCCCAGCGCGGCCACCGCGACCACCGCCAGCAGGGCCAACGGCAGGGTGAGCGAGCCCGGGTAGCGGACCAGCCCGCCGGGGACGGGGAAGTAGGTGGCGTCGTGCCCGGAGCGCAGGTCGGTCAGGTCGGTGCCGCCGAACTCCCGGGCCAGCCCCAACGCGTTGTCCCCGTGCTGCTGGAGGCTGCCCCGGTCCATCGCGGCCGGAGTGTCCAACGGCGTGTGGTAGATCGCCCCTCCGTCGATGTACGCCGAGTTCAGCCCGACGAACTTCTGATCGAGGAAGGCGGTGAAGTCGGTGTCGTTCGGCAGCGCGCGGTAGATCTCCACCGCGAACGAGGTGCCGACCGGGTGTGGGGCGGCCCGGCCGAAGATGTCCACCAGCTTCGCGTTGTTCCGGGACGTCTCGAACATGATCACCGGCCCGGTGGAGCCACGCGCCTCCAGGTTGAGCACCACACCGCCGTCGGCGGCCAGCGGGTGGCTGGCGGCGAACGCGGACGCCCCGCAGAGGCACGCCTCCTCGGCGTCGGTGAGCACGAAGACGATGTCGTTGCGGGGCCGGGGGCCGGTGCTCAGCGCGCGGGCCACCTCCAGGATCGTCGACGTGCCGGCCGCGTCGTCGTTGCCACCCGGCCCGGTCTGCACCGAGTCGTAGTGGGCGACCAGGAAGACCCGGCCCGTCGAGTCGGTGCCGGGCAGCCGGGCGACCACGTTGCGGACCTGGGCCAGCGTCGCCCCGGCCGCGGCCCCGCTGAGCTGACCGGCCTCCCGCGCCACGGTGTCCTGCACCTCGGTCTCCAGGCCCAGCCCCCGTAGCTTCTGCTCGAGGTGCGCGCGGACCTGCTCGTTGGCCGGGCTGCCGGCGACGTGCGACCGGGCGGCGATCACCTGGACGTCCTGGTACGCCCGGCCGGCGCTGAACGCGTCCGCCGGCGCGTCGGCCGACTTCGGAGTCGGGGTACGCAGGTCGAGCAGACTGCCGGCACCGACCGCGGCCAGCGCGACCAGGGCCGCCGCGGCGGCCACGAGCCGCCGTCGCGGTCGGGTCAGCGCGCGGTCGGCAGGGGGTACGCCCCGACTCGGACGGGGTGGCGTGCCCGTCGTGGCCGGGGTGGTGGGTGCGCCCACGGGTACTCCTCGGGGGTGGTGGGGCCTGGGGTGGGACCATCCTGCCCGTCCGCGCCCGCGGATGGGATGGCCGGTAGCCCGGCGTTCACCAGCCGCCCGGTTCGTCATCGGGCGGGCAGTGATGCAACCCATCACCGCCCGCGCCGCAGGCATCGTGTTGTGTGCGACCGTTGTCTAATACAGGATCAGCAGGGCACTCGGAAGGAGCCCGACATCACCAGCGAACTCCCGCGTCTCGCGGCGGTGACCCGGCCGCACCGGGGGGCCGGCTCGGCCGGTTCCCCAGTCGTGCCGTACCCGCACGGTGGCCTGGCGCGGCACGCCGACCTGCCACCGGGCGAGCGGCTGCGGGTGCTGCTGGTGGAGGACGACGAGGGCGACGCCTTCCTGGTCAGCGAACTGCTCGCCGAGACCAACTCGATGATCGACCTGCTGGTCGCCACAAGCCTCCGTGAGGCCCGGCAGCGGCTCGGCGACGTCGACTGCGTCCTGCTCGACCTGGGTCTGCCCGACGCGCAGGGGCTGGACGGGCTGCGCCAACTGCTGGACATGTCCAGCGGCGCGGCGGTCTGCGTGCTGACCGGCCGCACGGACGAGCACCTGGGCGTCGTGGCGGTCGCCGAGGGCGCCCAGGACTACCTGGTCAAGGGCCAGGTAGACGGGGTGCTGCTGACCCGGGCGCTGCGGTACGCCGTGGAGCGTAAACGCGCCGACGAGAACGCCCGCCGGTTGCGCGAGGTCGAGCTGCGCCAGGCCGAGTCGGCCCGACTCGAACGCGGTCTGCTGCCCCAACCGCTGATGACCACCGACCAGGTGGCGGTGCACACCTTCTACCGGCCGGGACGGCACGCCGCGCTGATCGGCGGGGATTTCTTCGACGTGGTGCAGACCCACCCGGACCGCCTCGACCTGATCGTCGGCGACGTCTGCGGGCACGGCGTCGACGAGGCCGCGCTCGGGGTCGAGCTGCGGGTGGCCTGGCGGGCCCTGGTGATCGCCGGGGTCCCCGACGACGAGGTGCTGCCCGCCCTGGAGCAGGTGCTGATGAGTGAGCGCCGCCTCCAGGAGATCTTCGCGACGGTGGCCACCGTCCGACTGGACCTGGCCGCCAACCGGGCCACCGTCCGACTGGCCGGGCACCCGCCGCCGCTGCTGCTCTCCGGCGGCCGGGTCGTCCCGGTGCCCGCTCCCGGTGGCCGGCTGCTCGGCGTACGACCCCGCCGGCCGATCGCCTACGACCTGGAGTTCGACACCGATGACTGGTCCCTGCTGATGTACACCGACGGCCTGATCGAGGGGCGGGTGGGTGCCGGCGACGAACGGCTCGACGTGCCCGGTCTCAGCGGCCTGCTCGACGAGCCGGCCAACCGTACGGTGACACTGCCCGAGCTGCCGGCCTGGCTGGTCGGCCGGGCTGAGCGGCTCAACGGTGGCCCGCTCGCCGACGACGTGGCCATGCTGCTGGTCAGTCGGGGTGGTGGCAGGTGAAGCCGGTTGTCGGCGGCTGGAGTCTGCGCCGCCGGGTGATCACCCTGCTCGCCGTCGTGGGCGCGCTGCTGATCGGCCTGGCCGCCGCGGAGGCGGCGGTGGCCGCCCGCAACCGCACCCAGATCGACGCCGTGCTGAACCAGACCGGCCCGTTGCGGGTGCAGTCGCAGGAGCTGCTCAACGCGCTGCTCGACCAGGAGACGGCGATCCGGGGTTACGCGGTAAGCGGTGATCAGGCCGACCTCAACCCCTACCGGGAGGGGCTGGAGCAGGAGAAGACGGTCGTCGCCTCGATGCGGAAGCTGCTCGACGACTATCCGCAGATCGGCCAGGAGCTGCGGATGGTCGAGGAGCAGACGGCGCAGTGGCGGCAGTCGGTGGCGGCGCCGGTGATCACGACCACCGAGCAGAGCGGCACCAGCGCCGGTCAGGCGTTGATCACCGAACGGGCCCGGCAGCAGTTCGACCAGGTGCGGTCGGCGGTGAACGACCTCCAGGAGGAGATCCTGGACGCCCGTGAGCAGGCCGCCGCCAACGTGCGCACCAGCAGCAACATCCTGGTCGTCCTGCTGATCGTCGCCGCGCTGGTGGTGGTCGTCGCCGGGACGCTGCTGCTGCTCTCCCTCGATCGGATGGTCATCCGGCCGTTGATCGGGCTGGCCGACCAGGTCCGTGAGGTCGCCGAGGGTGACTACCAGCACGGCATCGCCACCACCGGCCCGCCGGAGTTCGTCCGGCTCGGCGAGGACGTGGACGCGATGCGGCAGAAGATCGCCGCCGACCTGGCCGAGGTCCGGGCCGCCCGCGAGCGCATCGAGTGGGTCAACAACCAGCTCCAGAAGCAGGCCGAGGAGCTGACCCGGTCCAACCGTGACCTGGAGCAGTTCGCGTACGTGGCCTCGCACGACCTCCAGGAGCCGCTGCGCAAGGTCGCCAGCTTCTGTCAGTTGCTTCAGCGCCGCTACGCCGGGCAGCTCGACGAGCGGGCCGACCAGTACATCGCCTTCGCGGTGGACGGCGCGCAGCGGATGCAGCGCCTGATCAACGACCTGCTCGCGTTCTCCCGGATCGGCCGGCTCACCACCGGCTTCACCGAGGTCGACCTCAACAAGGTGATGGGCGACGTGGCCGGTCAGACCGAGGCCGCCCGGCAGTACGCGGACGCCGAGCTGACCTGGACCGGCCTGCCGGTGATCTCGGGCGAGGAGCCGCTGCTCACCAATCTGCTCGCCAATCTGGTCAGCAACTCGATCAAGTTCCGCCGTCCGGACGTACCGTCGAAGGTGCACGTCTCGGCCCGGTTGGTGGGTGCCGAGTGGGAGATCACCTGCCAGGACAACGGCATCGGGATCGAGCCGGAGTTCGCCGACAAGATCTTCGTGATCTTCCAGCGGCTGCACTCGAAGGACGCGTACCCGGGCACCGGCATCGGGTTGGCGATCGTCAAGAAGATCGTCGAGTACCACGGCGGTCGGGTCTGGGTGGACACCGACGTGCCGGAGGGCACCGCGATCCGGTTCACCCTGCCGGCGCTCCCGGGGGACGTCGCGGCGGCCGAGGCCGCTGACAGCTCCGAGGGGGCCGACGACGGCGATTCGACGCCCCGGCCCGAGGCCGCGGCGGAGCTGGTGGAGCAGCCTGAGGGGTCGGACCAGCCGGACCGGGCCGACGAGGGGCCGCGAAGCGGTAGAACGGGTGACATGAGGGAGACGGTGGGATGACCGCGCCGGCGGATGGCAAGAGCCCGATCGAGGTCCTGCTCGTCGAGGACGACCCGGGTGACGTGCTGATGACCCAGGAGGCGTTCGAGGAACACAAGCTGCGCAACCGGCTCACCGTCGTCTCCGACGGGGCCGAGGCGCTCGCCTACCTGCGCCGGGAGGGCCAGTACGCGGACGCGGTGGCACCCGACCTGATCCTGCTCGACCTCAACCTGCCCCGACGCGACGGCCGGGAGGTGCTGGAAGAGATCAAGAAGGACCAGAACCTGCGCCGGATCCCGGTGGTGGTCCTCACCACCTCGCAGGCCGACGAGGACATCCTGCGCAGCTACCAGCTGCACGCCAACGCCTACGTGACGAAGCCGGTGGACTTCGAGCGCTTCATCTCGGTGGTCCGGCAGATCGACGAGTTCTTCGTCAGCGTGGTCAAGTTGCCGCCGCGTGGCTGACACCCTGCTCGACGACGTCGGCGGCCTGCTCTGGGAGGCCGCCGACCAGGTCGTGCTGCCCCTGTTCCGCAAGCTCGACGACGACGACGTGTCGGAGAAGGCGCCCGGCGAGGTGGTCACCGTCGCCGACCGCCGGGCCGAGGAACTGCTCTCGGCGGGGCTGCGCCGGCTACGGCCGGGCTCGGTGGTGGTCGGCGAGGAGGGCGTCGCCGACGACCCGGGGTTGCTGCGGCACCTGCGCGACGGCGGGGACGTCTGGCTTGTCGACCCGGTCGACGGCACCGCGAACTTCGCCGCCGGGCGCCGCCCGTTCGCCCTGATGGTGGCGCTGCTGAGCGACGGCCGGCCGACCGCCGGCTGGATCCTCGACCCGCTCGCCGACACCCTCGCCGTCGGCTCGGCGGACGAGGGCACTCTGCTCAACGGCCGGCCGGTGGACGTCGCCGGCTCGGCGCCGCCGCTCGGTGAGCTGCGCGGCGCGGCGATGACCAAGTTCCTGCCACCGGAGACCCGGGACCGGGTCCGCGCCGGTGGCGGGCGGCTCGGTGAGTTGCTGCCCGGCCAGCACTGCGCCGGCCGGGAGTACCTGGACATCCTCACCGGCGAGCAGCAGTTCGTCCTCTTCTGGCGCACCCTGCCGTGGGACCATGCCCCGGGCGCCCTTCTGGTGCAGGCCGCCGGGGGCGTCGCCCGCCGGTTCGACGGCGTCGACTACCACCCCGCCGACGACGGCCGCGGTCTGCTCGTCGCGAGCAGCGAGCAGGTCTGGGCCGAGGTACGCGACGCGCTGCTCGACACCTGAATCGTTCTCAGCGCGACCGCGTCACCACGCTCCGTCGACATCGAGACAGCTCGAGGCTCAGCGGGGTGGTCACCGGCCGGCAGTCCGGTATCGTGACCGGCGGTCTCCGCCAGCATGCCGCCGACCGGCGCCAACGTGCAGTGTTCAGTGGAGGCCGGCGGTCGACGGAAGGACGCTTTCGTGCCCAGGACCAGGCTCAGCCCGCGGCTCGGTCGTCGCGCTCTGTTCGCACTGCTCGCCAGCGTCGCGCTGGTGCTCGGCGGCGCCGCCGTGCCGGCGTACGCGGAGCCGGGCGAGGGGGGCAGCAAGAAGCTGCAGGACGCCCTGGAGTTGACCGCCAAGGGCCACATCGAGGCCAAGGCCAAACTGGACAACTCCAAGCGTCGCCAGACGGCGCTGACCGGCGAGCTGAAGACCCTCGAAGGTCGGCTTGTCGGGCTCACCGCCCAGGTCGGTGAGGTGGCCGCCCAGTCGT
The DNA here is from genome assembly GCF_040649995.1 of Micromonospora sp. NPDC048835. Classification (NCBI taxonomy): domain Bacteria; kingdom Bacillati; phylum Actinomycetota; class Actinomycetes; order Micromonosporales; family Micromonosporaceae; genus Micromonospora; species Micromonospora sp. NPDC048835. Next base: position 85,834 of record NZ_JBEZGM010000027.1, read on the forward strand.
ACCGCTTCGGTCGGCTGAGCGCGGCCTCGATGCTGCTCAACACCGCCACGCCGGAGGCGTTCCTGCAACGCGCGGGCGACCTCGACCTGATGGCCCAGCGGGACAGCAAGCGGCTGCGTGACCTCACCGAGGCCCGGCAGCAGGCGCAGCAGGCCAAGGTCGCCATCGACGCCGAGGTCCGCGAGCAGCAGAAGCAACTCGCTGTGATGGCGAAGAAGAAGAAGGAAGCCGAGGCGGCGCTCGCCGAGGTCAGCTCGGGCGGCAGCAACGGCTTCAGCGGTGCCAACTCCACCTCGGCGAAGCCGGCACCGCGCAACTCCGACGGCTCCTGGCCGTCGGAGTCCTGCTCGGTGAAGGACCCGACCACCTCGAGCTGCATCACGCCACGCACCCTCAACGCGCTCAAGCAGACCCAGGCGGCCGGCTACAAGCGGCACGTCTCCTGTAAGCGCAGCGGCGGCAGCGGCGAGCACCCCAAGGGGCGGGCGTGCGACTTCTCGGCCGCCACCAACGGCTTCGAGGACAAGAACGCGACCGGCGGCGACAAGTCGTACGGTGACAGCCTGGCCGCCTGGCACGTGCGCAACGCGGACCGGCTGGGCGTGCTCTACGTGATCTGGTACCGGCAGATCTGGCACCCCGGCACGGGGTGGCGTTCGTACAGTGGCAGCGGCAGCCCGGCAGCCTCCCACACGAACCATGTTCATCTCTCGATGTACTGACCCGAAGCACCAGCTTCGCTGCGTACCATCGCGACGATGAGTTCCCCACCGTCCGACGTCGCGGCCCCGCCAGCTTCCCCGGCGTCGCCCGTGCCGGTCACCGGCCGGGCGCTGCCCAACGGCCTGGCCGCCTTCCTGGTCTTCTTCTCCAGCGGTGCCGTGCTGGTGCTGGAGACCGTCGCGCTACGCCTGGTCGGCCCCTACGTCGGGGTGACCCTCCAGGTGACCAGCTCGGTGATCGGCATCGCGCTTGCCGCGATCGCCTACGGGGCGTGGTCCGGCGGTTGGCTGGCCGACCGGCGCAACCCGCGCAGCCTACTGGCACCGGCGCTGGTGCTGGCCGGCATCGCCACCGCGGTCACCCTGCCCATCGTCAGGTACGCCGGTGAGGTGCTGCGCGGCGGCGCGGCAAGCGGCATCCTGCTGCTGGTGGCGCTCGCGGTGTTCGTGCCGGCCGCGCTGTTGGCGGCAGTCACCCCGCTGGTGGTGAAACTCCAGCTCGCCGACCTGCGCCGCACCGGCCAGGTGGTCGGCCGGCTCTCCGGGATCGGCACCCTCGGCGGCATCACCGCCACCCTGGGCACCGGGTTCGTGCTCGTCGCCGCGTTGCGCAGCACCGTCATCCTGCTCGCCCTGGCGATCTCGCTCGGGCTAGTCGGTCTCGGCCTCGGCTGGTACCTGCGTCGGCAGGAACCCACCGAGCTGCCCGGTCCGGCCCGGGCCCGGGCCGTGTTGGCCGTGCTCGGCCTGGTCGGGGCGGGGCTGACCACGGTGGCCCCCAACCCGTGCGACATCGAGACGGCGTACCACTGCGCCCGGGTCACCACGGACCCCGCCCGGCCCTCCGGGCGGACCCTGCTGCTCAACTCGGCCCAGCACTCGTACGTGGACCTCGCCGACCCCAAACACCTGGAGTACGCGTACACGAAGTGGATCGGCGCGGTCGCCGACGTCGCCGGGCCGGCCGGTCAGCGCCTGGACGCGCTGCACCTGGGCGGCGGCGGGTTCACCGTGCCGCGCTACCTGACCGCCACCCGACCCGGCACCGACAACCTCGTGTTCGAGATCGACGGGGGGCTTGTCGAGCTGGGCGAGGAGGAGTTGGGCGTACGACCGGGGCCGGAGCTGCGGGCGGTGGTGGGTGACGCCCGGATGCTCGTTGCCGGCGAGCCGACCGACAGCCGTGACCTGGTGGTCGGTGACGCGTTCGGTCACCTGGTGGTGCCCTGGCACCTGGCCACCCGGGAGATGGCGGCCGACGTCCGGCGGGTGACCCGCCCCGGCGGCGTGTACGTGCAGAACGTCATCGACTACCCACCGCTGCGGTTCATCCGCGCCGAGCTGGCCACGGTGGCTGCCGAGTTCGGGCACGTCGCGCTGATCGCCCCGCCGGAGGCACTCGCCGAGGAGCGGGGCTCCAACTTCCTCATCGTCGCCTCCGACGCACCGCTGCCGTTGGAGGCCGCCCAGGCCCGGCTGGCCGAGGTGGACCCGAAGGTCAGCCTGCTCTCCGGCGCGGCACTGACGGACTTCGTCGGCGGGGCGATGGTGTTGACCGACGACTACGCCCCGGTAGACCAACTGCTGGCCACCGCCTGATCGGGTGACAATCCTGACCGATTCCGATACTCCAGGTGTAGACCTGCCGTTCCTGGGCAACAACGCTGACCATGGGTGGTGGGGACCGAAACGGCGCGCAACTGCTCGATGAGCGGTACCGGCTGATCGAGCAGCTCGGCGCGGGTGGAATGTCGGTGGTCTGGCGCGGCTACGACGAGGTGCTCGGCCGCCAGGTCGCGGTGAAGGTGTTGGCGTCCCGGCTGGCCAGCGACCGGGCCTTCCGGCACCGCATCCGGATCGAGGCCCAGGCCGCCGCGCGGCTCTGCCACCCCAACATCACCAACGTGTACGACTACGGCGAGTCCGAGCAGGTCGGCCTCACCGTGCCGTACGTCGTGATGGAGCTTGTCGACGGCGCTTCGCTGGCCAGCAGGCTGGGCCGGGAGAGCCAACTGCCGTGGCGGGAGGCGGTGACCATCGGCGCCGAGGTCAGCTCGGCGCTTGCCACCGCGCACGCCCGCGGTGTGGTGCACCGCGACGTCACCCCGGGCAACGTCATGCTCACCTCGACCGGGGTCAAGGTGGTCGACTTCGGCATCTCCGCGCTCGTCGGGGAGAGCGAGAAAGGGCCGGACGGCGCGCTGTTGGGCACCCCCGCCTATCTCGCCCCCGAGCGGCTGGACAACGGCCAGGTCTCCCCGGCCACCGACGTGTACGCCGTGGGGCTGCTGCTCTACCGGATGCTCACCGGCCGACTGCCGTGGCAGGCCAGCACGACCACCCAGATGCTGCGCGCCCACATGTACAACGACCCGGCGCCGATGCCCGCCGTCCCGGGGATGCCCGACGGCGTCGCCGAGCTGGTCGGGCGGTGCCTGGCCAAGCGGCCCGCCGACCGACCCGCCACCGCCGAGCTGACCCGGACGCTCGCCGAGGCGGCCGGCATGCTCGCGGCGGTGCCGGTCTCCCGGGCCGGAGGGCCGCTGGACCCGGATGAGTTGGCAAGCGCGGGCACCACGATCCTGCCCTGGTCCGCGGCGACCGACGCGCTGCCGATGTCGCGCACCCGTAACCGGACCCGGCGGGAGCACCGGCGGCGTCGGCGGGTCGAGGCCGGGGTGGCCGCCGTCGGGCTGATCGCGGTGACCGGGGCGATGTGGGGTTTCACCTCGCGTAGCCCCGCCAGCGGAGAAGACCGGCCGACGACCGAGGCTCGGATGGGTCTGCCGGCGACGGTGCCCTGCGAGGTGGCGTACGCGCTGCGCAGCGACTCCGGCAAGGACTTCGCCGCCGAGCTGACCCTGACCAACACCGGTGGCCGTGAGCTGCGGGACTGGACGATGAGCTTCACGTTCCCCGGCCAGCAGACGGTGACGAAGGCCGAGCCGACGCCGGTGCAGCAGCAGGGCAGCACCGTGCTGATCCGCCCGGCGGCGCAGCGCGCCACGCTGGCCCCCGGCGCGGCCGAGAAGCTCACCCTCACCGGAAAGTACAGCGGCGCGAACCCGCTGCCGGTCTCGTTCCGGCTCGGCGACGCGACCTGCGGCGTACGCGTCTCCGGGGTGGCCGGCAGCGCACCGTCCGCCGTGGCGCCGAGCAAGGCGGCCACCACGGTGAAGGCCCCACCGAAGAAGACGACGGCACGCAGCGGCGGCTCCGGCGCGGGTGCCACCAAGGCCAAGCCTCCGAAGGCCCCCAAGGCGCCCGCCAAGGCGGGCAAGGGGCCGAACGGTGGTGGTCCGGGAAAAGCGTGAAGGGCCCCGAGGGCCCCGGCAGCTCCGGGTCGAAGGCGACCAAGAGCCGGGGCAAGTCCGGCAAGTGACGCTCAGCGCAACCCTGCGAACCGCTGCACCTGGTCGATCCCACCCTCGACGATGAGTACGCCACCCTGGGGAAGCGCGGTGCCGTCCGACGCGTACCTGAAGCGTTCGCCCGGCAGCTTGGCGCCGACCACGCGTACCCCGTAACGCTCTTCCGGTCGCAGGTCGAGCAGGGTCCGCCCGGCCAGGGACTCCGGAACCCGGACGGTGGCGATGGCGAAGTCGTCGTCGAACTCGATGAAGTCGAGCAGGCGGCTCACGATGAGGTGCGCGACCCGGTCCCCGGTCTCCGCCTCCGGAAAGATCACGTGATGCGCGCCCACCGACGCCAGGATCTTGGCGTGCTTCTCCGAGGTGGCCCGAGCCCAGATCTGGGGCACCCCAAGCTCGACGAGCGCCAGCACGGTGAGAACGCTCGCCTCCACCGAGGCCCCGATGGCCACCACCGCGCGCCCGAAACTGCTGATGCCCAGTTGCCGCAGCGCCCCCTCCTCGGTCGCGTCGGCCTGCACCACCCGGTCTAGCTGCGCCGACCAGCGCTGCACCTTCTCCGGGCTGCGGTCGATGGCCAACACCTCGCGGTTCATCCGGGTCAGCGACCCGGCCAGGTGGCAACCGAACCGACCCAACCCGATTACCGCGATGCCGCCGCTGTCCGCCCGTCTAGCCGACACCTCGACCCTCCTCGTCGCTAGCCGACAATTGGTTGCTCCTGGGGGTAGCGGTAGAGCCGGCGTCGGGTGTTCAGCGCGATCGCCGAGCCCAGGGTGAGCGTCCCGACCCGACCGATGAACATCAGCACGGTCAGCGCCAGTTGGCCGCCGGCCGGCAGGTCGGCGGCCAGACCGACGGTCAGCCCCGTGGTGCTGAACGCCGAGGTGATCTCGAACAGTGCCGAGACGAAGCGGACTCCCTCGGTGAGCAGCAGCAACAGCATGGTTCCGGCCATCACCAGCGCGACGCTGAGCAGCGCCACGGTGAGCGCCTGCCGCTGACTCGCGGTGGCCACCCGCCGGTGCCCGATCGTCACGTCGGGCTCGCCCCGCAACTCCGCCCAGATGGTGAACGCCAGCAGGAAGAACGTGGAGACCTTGATGCCGCCGGCCGTGCTGGCGCTGCCGCCGCCGATGAACATCAGCACGATCAGCAGGGGGTAGCTCTCCTCCTGGAGGTCGGCGATGTTCAGGACGCTGAAGCCGCCGGTGCGGCTCAGCGCGATCTGGGTGAACGACGCGAGGACCTTCCCGGGCACGTCGTACTGGCCGATGGTGGCCGCGTTCGTCCATTCGGCGGTGAGCAGCCCACCGAAGCCGACGAGCAGCAGCACCACGCTGCCCCAGATGGTCAACTTCGTCGCCACCGCCCAGCGTGTGGGCTGACGCCACTCGCGGACCGCCTCGAACAACGCCGGAAACCCGAGACCGCCGACGATCGCGCCGATCGCCAGGGGCAGCGACACCCACGGGTCCCGGCTGAAGGCCAGCAGTCCATCGCTGTACAGCGCGAAACCACCGTTGTTGAACGCCTGCACGGCGTGGAAGACACCCGACCAGAGGGCCCGGCCGAACGGATAGTCGTAGGTCAGCCAGAGTCGACCGGCCACCAGCGCGGTCATCACGGCCTCGCAGGCGAAGACGGTCAACGCGATCCCGCGGAGCAACCGGCCCACGTCGGCGATGCCGAACTCCGCCGTCTCGGCCTGCACCAGCAACCGGTTGCGCAGCCCGAGCTGACTGGAGACCACCAGGATGACCAACGCCGCGACGGTGAGGATGCCGAGGCCGCCGAGCTGGGTGAGCAGCGTGATCACCAGCAGTCCCCAGCCGGACCAGTAGTTCGGCGTGTCGGTGATCGCCATGCCGGTGACCGAGACGGCCGAGGTGGCGGTGAACAGCGCGGTGACCACGGGAGGGTGCTCGTGCTCGGCGGTCGCCCAGCGCGCCATGAGCAACCCGGTACCGAGCAGGATCGGCACCAGGAACGCGAACGGCACCAGCCGCACGGGGTTGCGGAAGAACCGGCGCACCAACCAATCTTCCTGTCCGCCCGCGACGCCGGAGTCCGAACGGGCATTCCGGAGGTTCATCTCCCGGTCAGCCATCGACAAACTCCTGGCTAATCGCGGGCGGTCTGCTTGTCCGGACCACCGATGACAGGAGACCGCGTTGCGACGTACCCTCACGACCCTCGGCGTGGCCGGCGCGCTGCTCGCCGCCGCCGTGGCCCTGCCGACCACGGCCACGGCCGAACCGGCTGCGAACGCCGACGCCTCGCGGGCGAAGGACCAACCGATCGTGATCGGTCACCGTGGCGCCAGCGGCTACCGGCCGGAGCACACGCTCGAGGCGTACCGGCTGGCGATCCGGATGGGTGCCGACTACATCGAGCCGGACCTGGTCTCCACCTCCGACGGCGTGCTCGTCGCCCGGCACGAGAACGAGATCTCCGGCACCACCGACGTGTCGACCCGCTCGGAGTTCGCGGCCCGCAAGGCGACAAAGACCATCGACGGCGTCGCGGTGACCGGGTGGTTCACCGAGGACTTCACCCTCGCCGAGCTGAAGACGCTGCGCGCCAAGGAGCGGCTGCCGCAGGTACGCGTGGCGAACACCGCCTTCGACGGCCGCTTCGAGGTGCCCACCCTCCAGGAGGTCATCGACCTGGCCCGGACCGAGGGGCGGGCACGGGGCCGCACCATCGGCATCTACCCGGAGACCAAGCACCCGAGCTACTTCGCCTCGATCAGGCTGCCGTTGGAGGAGCCGCTGCTCCGCGTGCTGCGGCAGAACAAGCTGGACCGGAAGAACTCGCCGGTCTTCATCCAGTCGTTCGAGACGGCCAACCTGCGCCGCCTGAGCCGGCTGACCGACGTGAAGCTGGTCCAACTGCTCGACGCGACCGGCCGCCCGTACGACTTCACCGCCGCCGGTGACACCCGCACCTACCAGGACCTGGCCACGCCGGCCGGGTTGAAGTGGATCGCCGGGTACGCCGACGGCATCGGCGCGAACAAGAACCTGATCGTCCCCCGGAACGCCGCCGGCGCACTGCTCGCCCCCACCACCGTGGTACGCGACGCGCACCGTGAGCACCTGCTCGTGCACTCCTGGACGTTCCGAGCCGAGAACCAGTTCCTCCCGGTGGACTTCCGGATCGGCACCGACCCGAACGCGCGCGGGGACATCACGGCCGAGTACGAGCTCTTCCTCGGCCTGGGTCTCGACGGGGTCTTCAGTGACCACCCCGATACTGCCGTCGCCGCTCGCGCCGGCCGCTGACCTCGAGAGTCGGTGGCGTCGTTCCCGCCGAGCTGACCTCGGCCCGGAGCTGATCCGTTCCGGGCCGACCACCGGGCCGACCACGCCCGGCCCACACGCTGGCCCGTCGTCCGCCACCCGGACGGCGGGCCAGCAGCCTGTCCGGGCGGGCCCGCCCGCAAGATCGTGCTCGATCCAGGAAGTAGTGGTGTCGCCGCGGGCGGTTTCAAGCGGCGGTTGCAACCAGGTGTTTGTGGAGTACCTCGGCTGGATTCTGCCAGTCGAGGGTTTGGCGTGGCCGTGCGTTGAGTT
>NZ_JBEZGM010000028.1:0-85660 GCF_040649995.1 Micromonospora sp. NPDC048835
GGCGGGGCGGGGGGCGGGGCGGGGGCGGGCGGGGCGGGGGGCGGGGCGGGGGGCGGGGCGGGGCGGGGGCGGGCGGGGCGGGGGGCGGGGCGGGGGGCGGGGCGGGGCGGTCAGGACGGGTTTAGTACTACCTTGATCACTCCGTCCTTACGGTGGTTGAAGCGGCGGTAGAAATCGGGGGCGTCGGCGAGGCTGCCGTGGTGGGTGACGATCATGCTGGGCCGCGCCCGGCCCGCGACGACCAGATCCCGCAGCAGGACGGTGTAGCGGCGGTCGTGGGTGCGGCCGAACCGGACCGCGACTCCCTTGCTGAACAGCGCACCCCAGGGCGCGACGATGTTCTCGTGGTTGTCCGCGCCGGGGCCGGGGTGCGGGTCCCGGTCCGGGTACACGCCGGCGACCGCGATCGCGCCAGCGGCGTTGACCAGCCGGGCCGCGTCGGTGATGACCTGGTTCGGACGCTCCCGGTCGGGGTGTTCCCGGTCGCGGGCCTGGAACCCGACCGCGTCGATGACCTTGTCGACTCCGCCGATCTTCTCCTCACCGAGGGGCAGCCCGGTCCGGGCTCGGTCGGCACGGATCTGCTCGACGGGGTCGCCGCGGCGGAAGTCGATCGGCACGGCGCCGATCTCGCCGGCCTTGTCGAGCCGGGCGTCGACGCCGTCGACGCAGTACACGACCCGGGCGCCGCGCAGCAGCGCCGAGTACGCGCCGAGCAGACCGACGGTGCCGGCGCCGAACACCGCCACGGTGTCGCCGGGCTCGACCTCGGCGAGGGTGGCGGCGGCGTGCCACCCGGTGACGAACGCGTCGGCGAGCAGCACGAAGTCGTCCTCGTACGCGTCCCCCGGCTCGCCTGGAAGGGGTACGCAGTTGGCGTCGGCCCACGGCACGCGCAGCAGGTCGGCCTGCGCCCCGCGGTACGGGCCCATGCCGGCGTATCCGTACGCCGCGCCCGGTCCCTCGGCGCGGGCCCGCAGGCAGGCCGCCGAGAGTCCGCGAGCGCACATCACACACGTGCCGCAGAACAGGTGGGTGGGGATCACCACCCGTGTGCCGGGCCGGACGGTCTGCACGGCGGCGCCCACCTCCTGCACCACACCCAGCGGCTCGTGACCGAGGACCAGACCGGGCTCGGCGCTGGTCCGCCCGTCGTACATGTGCAGGTCGGTGCCGCACAGGGCGGTGGAGGTGATCCGAACGAGCACGTCGGTCTCCGCCTCGAGCGTCGCGTCGGGCACCTCCCGCAGCTCGACCGCCCGGACGCCCGCGTACACGACGGCTCTCATCCCGGCTCTCCTGCTCGGCGGCGGAACGGCCGGTCTTCCCCCGACCGGGCCGTTCATGCCCGTCCCGGAGCGACGTGTATCTTAGGGTGCCTAAGTTATTTCCTAGCGAAGGATAGTTTCGACATGCCACGGCAGGGCCTGACCAGCGCGCGCGTCTCGGCTGCCGCAGCCGAACTGGCGGACGAGGTCGGGCTGGCGCGGTTGACGGTCGCGGCCGTCGCCAGGCACTTCGGGGTCACGGACGCCGCCCTGTACGTGCACGTCCGCAGCCGTGACGCCCTGATCGAGCACGTCGCGGTCCGGGCGGCCGCCACGTTCGCCGACGCGCTGGCGATCGCGGTGGCGGGGCGGGCCGGCCGCCAGGCCCTGGTCGGGTTCGCCGACGCCTGGCGCGCCTTCGCCGTCGCGCACCCCGGGCAGTACGCGGCGACCCAGCTTCAACTGCCGCCCGAGGTCGGCACCCAGTCAGCCGGGCACCTGCGCCTGATCGAGTTGAGCTACGCGACGCTGCGCGGGTACGGGCTCGACGAGCCGGCTCTGACCGATGCGGTGCGATTCGTTCGCAGCACCTTCCACGGCTTCGCGAGCCTGGAAACGGTCGACGGATTCGGGCATCCCCGCGCTGTCGACACGTCGTGGCAGTCGATCCTCGACGCGGTGCACACCGCGTTGTGCAACTGGCCAACCCAGGAACGGGAGTAGCAGTGAACAGCCACGATCAGTCGGTCCGCTCGGCCGACGGAACCCGCCTGGTGGTTCGGCGCCTGGGCGTCGGGGACCCGGTTGTCCTGGTGCACGGCTCTGGTGGCGGGCTGCACTCGTGGGCCGCCGTCGCGGAGCACCTCGCCCACGACCACGAGGTGTGGCTGCCGGCCCGGCGCGGGTACGGCCCCAGCGACGTTCCGGCCGGCATCAAGTCCTTCCCGGACGAGACAGCCGACCTGCTCGCCGTCGTCGAGGCGGCCCGCAGGTCCTCGGGCCGCCCGGTCCATCTCGTCGGCGCTTCCTACGGAGCGACGCTGGCGTTGCACACCGCCCGGACAGATCTGCCTGACGTACGCTCCCTGGCTCTCTTCGAGCCGCCGCTCTACGCGGCCGGGGCGGCTGTCGCGCCGCTGCTGGACAGGTACCGTGCCGCCTTCGAGCGCGACGACCCCGCCGCGATGGCGGCGGCCCTGAACGAGGTGACGCGGGTTCCGGCGAAGATCGTCGACGCGATGGCCTCCGGTCGTCGGGTGCCCGACCCGGTCGAGGCACGCCGCTCGGCGGTCGGCTGGTTGCACGATCTCGAGGCCCTCGCACAGGACAGCACGGACCTCACCCGGTGGTCCGCGATCGCCGTGCCGACCCTGCTGATGGCCGGCGCCGACACCTGGGAGCCGATGCCCACCACGATGAACGCCCTGGCGAGGGCGATTCCGTCGGCCCGCTACGTCGTCTGGTCGGGCCAGTCGCACTTCGTGACCATGACGGCACCGACCCTGGTAGCCGACGCGCTACGGCAGTTCTTCAGCGAGGTGGCCGCGGCCGCCTGACGCCGTCAGCCCATCGACCGCACCCGGTCAGGCTCGATGGTCAGGATGATCCGAACCTGGTCACGGCCGCCGAACCACGGGTACGGCCCACCGAGGTAGCGCTGGGCCAGCCGGTCGATGTGCTCGGCGGCGCCCTCGGTGCTGGTGCGCACCACCCGCCCCCGAACCTCGTGGTAGCGGCCCGGCTTCTGCGGGTCGGAGACCGCCACCGCCACTCGGGGATCCCGCCGGACGTTGCGGGTCTTCTGGTGGGTCTCCACCGTGTTGATCAGAATGTGCGTGCCGTCGGTGTCCACCCAGGTCTGGGTGAGCTGTGGCGAGCCGTCAGGCATCAGCGTCGTGACGAAGCAGGTGCTCGGCTCGCGCAGCAGCGTGAGCAGGTCCTCTGGCAGATCCACGGGTCGGTCTCCTTCCGGGTGACCAACCACGTGCTGATCACGCGTCAACGGTCGCACAACATGATCAGTGCCGCAGAGTGGCGACGGCCGGTGATCGACCGGCGCGCGATGAGGTCGCGCGCGGGTGTCTCACCGGCCGTCGCCGGGCAGGATCTTCGCGATCGAGGTGGACGTTCCGCAAGGCTGGCGGGCATCGGGTTCTACTGAGGTGCCTGTTGCCTGCGGAACTGTTCGACCGGGAGGCCACCGCGACCCCAGTTCTCGGTCTCGACCTCGTCGATCACCACGAAGGTCGACGTCAACGGCTTGTTGAGGACGTCGCGCAGCAGTTCACTCACCCCCTTGATGAGGGCGGCCTTCTCGTCGGCGGTCGCCGCGGTCGCGCCCGGGGTGCTGCCCTCGCGGGTGATCTGGATGGTCACGATCGGCATGGTCGCTCCTTCTCGCTCGGGCCCGGAATCAGTGACCGGCGTTCTGGCCACCGTCGACGTGCAGGATCTCGCCGGTGACGAACGGGGCGGACTCGAGGTAGACGACGGCGTCGACGACGTCGCTGGTCTCACCCATCCGGCCCACCGGGTGCAGGCCCGCAAGCGTCTCGTGCGTCTCGACCGGGTGCATCGGGGTCTTGATGACGCCCGGCGCGACGGCGTTGACCCGTACACCGCGACCCGCGTACTCGATGGCCAGCGACTTCGTCGCCGAGCTGAGACCACCCTTGGTCAGCGACGCGAGCACCGACGGAACGTTCGAGTTGGGCTGGTCGACGAAGCTGGTCGTGATGCTGACGATGTGACCGGCGCCGCTGTCCAGCAGGTGCGGCATGACGCGCCGGGTGAGGTGGAAGAAGCCGGCGAGGTTGATCGCGGTGACCTGGTCGAAATCCTCGTCGGTGTAGTCGGTGAACGGCTTGGCGACGAAGACGCCGGCGTTGTTCACCAGGGTGTCGATCCGCCCGAACCGGTCCAGAGCGGCACGCACCACCCGCTCGGCCGTGTCGGCGTCGGCGATGTCGCCCCGAACGGTGACGATCTCCGGGTCGTTGGAGGCGCTGATCGAGCGTGAGGTCGCCACGACGCCGTACCCGAGCTTGCGGTAGGCGTCCACGAGACCGGCACCGATGCCCTGCGAGGCGCCGGTGATCACAACGACCTTCTGTCCCTGAGCGCTGTTCATGACAAGACCACTTTCACTAGACGACTGGTCTACTAAAAGCTAGACGACTGGTCGTGTATCGTCAAAGCATGGGACGGACAAGTGACGCGAAGAACAAGATCCTCGACGCGGCCGCCTCGCTGATCGAGCAGCGCGGCTACACGGCCCTCGGCGTCGCCGAGATCTGCGCGGCGGCCGGGGTGCCGAAGGGCAGCTTCTACTACTTCTTCGAGTCCAAGCAGGCGCTCGCCCGCGCCGTGATCGACGCGCACTGGGTCACCCAGCGCCGCCAGTGGGAGCAGGTGCTCGGCAGCGAGCGCGACCCGCTCCAGCGGCTCCGCGACCTGTTCGAGGCCACCGAGGAGGTCCAGCGCGTCGGCCAGCAGAATGCCGGCGTGGTCGCGGGCTGCCTGTTCGGCAACCTCGCCCTCGAACTCAGCAACCAGGCCGAGGAGATCCGCGGGCGACTCCAGGAGATCTTCGAGGAGCAGATCGGCCTCATCGAGCAGGTCGTCACCGAAGCGAAGGAGCGCGGTCTGGCCGGCCCGTCGGTCGACACCCGGGAGGCCGCCCGATCGATCGTCGCCCAGATCGAGGGGCGGGTCCTGCTCGCGAAGCTGCTCAACGACCCGACCCAGTTGGAGACGCTGTGGCGCAACTGCCTGGATCTCCTCCAGGTGCCGGCGCAGGCGCGGGACCAGCACTGACTGAGGTGCCCGCGCAGGCGGACCAGCACTGACTGAACGGACGACGGTCGCTGACCGTCCACTGCGGGCGTACTGCGCGGTCGCTCAGTAACATCGGCGGGGCACGATTTGCAGGCGGACCCCTCCCGACCGGATCGAGCAGTCGACATGACGACCGAGCAGACCACGTCTCCCCCGCGCGCCGGTGTCGGCATCGCCGCCCAGGGGCTCACCCGCAGCGTCCGGAGCGGTCGCCAGATCCTGGCCGACGTCTCGCTGAGCATCGTGCCGGGCGAGCTGGTAGCGATCATCGGTGCCAGTGGCGCCGGCAAGACCACCCTGCTGGAGGTCCTCGCCGGGATCCAGCGACCGACGACGGGCACCGTGACGTACGACGGCACCGCCGGGGCCGGCGCGATCGGCGTCGTTCCACAGGACGACATCATCCACCGCGAACTGCCGCTGGCCCGTACCCTGCGGTACGCCGCCCGGCTGCGCCTGCCCGCCAGCACCGGGGCGACCGAGATCAGTGCCCGGGTCGCCGAGGTGCTCGCCGAACTGCGACTCACCGACCGGGCCGCCACGCCGGTCGGGCTGCTCAGCGGTGGTGAGCGCAAGCGCGCCAGCATCGCCGTCGAGTTGCTCACCCGGCCCGGTGTGTTCTTCCTGGACGAACCCACCTCCGGGTTGGACCCGGCAATCGCCGTGGAGTTGCTCCGGGTGCTCCGCGCGCTCGCCGACGCGGGAGCGACGGTCGTGCTGACCACCCACCAGGTCACCGACGTGGACCACTGCGACCGGGTCGTCGTGCTGACCCGTGCGGGCCGCCTGGCGTTCAGCGGCTCCCCGGCCGCCGCCCGGGAGTTCTTCGGCCTGAGGTCCCTCGTCGAGGTGCACCTCCGGCTCGACGAAGCGACGCGACCCACCGAGTGGCCCGACCGTTTCGCCACGCAACGTACGACCGAGCAACGTCCGACCGAGCAGCAGCCTGCGACCGCGCAGCGTACGACCGAACGGCCCGCGGCCGAGCAGCCTGCGACCGCGCAGCGTACGACCGAACGGCCTGCGGCCCGCACGGCCGACGACTGCGGTCTCGCCGCGACGCCGACGCGACGGGTCGGCCGGCTGCGCCAGTGGGCGGTCCTCACCGCCCGCAACGCGGAGATCGTCGCGCGCAACCGGCTGACCCTGGCGATCCTGCTCGGCTCCCCACTGATGGTGCTCGGCATGTTCGCGCTGCTGTTCCGCCCGGGGGCGTTCGAGCCGACCACCCCCAGCCCGACGGTGACCGTGATGATCCTGTTCTGGATCGCGTTCGGCGGCTTCTTCTTCGGGCTGACCTACGGGCTCCTCCAGATCTGCACCGAGCTGCCGGTCCTGCGCCGGGAGCGGCTGGCCGGGGTCCGGCTGGCCCCGTACCTGTTGGCGAAGGTGGCGGTGCTCCTGCCGCTGCTGGCCCTGGTCGACCTGGCGCTGCTCGGGGTGCTGCGCGGCATGGACCGGCTGCCGCCGGTGGGCGGCAGCGACTTCGCCGCCCTGTACGCGACCCTGCTGCTCTCCTCGGCGGCAGCGCTCGCCCTCGGCCTGCTGTGCTCGGCTGCCGTCTCCGACGCTGCCCAGGCGACGCTCATGCTGCCGATGCTGTGCTTCCCCCAGGTGCTGTTCGTCGGTGCGATCCTGCCGGTGCCGGCCATGGCGGTCGGCGGGCAGTGGCTCAGCTACGCGATGTCGAACCGGTGGGCGTTCGAAGGGCTGGGGCACACCGCCGGGGTGGAGAGACTCTGGCGCGACGGCGGTTCCCCGCTCGGCCCGCCGCTGCTCGCCACGTACGGCGAGAGTTTCTCCCGGCCGGTGTGGGTCGACTGGCTGGTCCTCGGCGGGTTCGTGCTGCTCTTCCTGGGTGCGGCCTGGGCGGTCCTGCTCCGACGGGACCCCCGTCGTGCGTCCTGAGCCGGGCGCGCACGCCTCCCCCACCACGCTGCCGGGGTACGCCGCCACCGGCCGGATCGACGAGCTGCGCGCCACCGAGTACCGGCACCTGGACACCGACGGGCAGGTGTACCTCGACTACGCCGGGGCCGGGGTGGCGGCTCGGGCCCAGATTCGCGCCCACCACGACCGGCTGCTCGCCGGCGCGTACGGGAACCCGCACTCGGAGAACCCCACGAGCGTGGCGGCGGGTTCGCTTGTGGAGTCGGCGCGACGCGCGGTGCTCGAATTCTTCCGCGCCGACCCAGCCGAGTACACGGTCGTCTTCACCCCGAACGCCAGCGGCGCCTGCCGGCTGGTCGGCGAGGCGTACGACTTCGGTCGGGCCGCGCCGCTGGTGCTGACCTGGGACAACCACAATTCGGTGAACGGCATCCGCGAGTACGCCAGGTCGGCCGGCGCCACCGTGCGCTACGTGCCGCTGAGCGGGCCGGAGCTGCGGGTCGCCGAGTCGGAGCTGGTCGCGGCGCTCGATGCCGGCCGGGGCGGCCTCGCCAGTCGGTGGGGTCGGCCCGGCCGTCGCGGGCTGTTCGCCTATCCGGCGCAGAGCAACTTCTCCGGCGTGCAGCACCCGCTCGACTGGGTGGAGCTGGCCCACCAGCGGGGCTACGACGTGCTGCTCGACGCCGCCGCCTTCGCGCCGACGAACCGACTGGACCTCAGCGTCGTCAGGCCGGACTTCGTCTGCCTGAGCTGGTACAAGCTCTTCGGCTACCCCACCGGGGTCGGCGCGCTGCTGGCCCGCCGCACGGCGCTGGCCCGGTTGCGGCGGCCGTGGTTCGCCGGCGGCACCATCCGCGCGGTGAGCGTGCAGGGCGACTGGCACCGGCCGATGGACGACGAGACGGCGTTCGAGGACGGCACGCTCAACTTCCTGAGCATCCCCGACGTGGAGTTCGGGCTGCGCTGGCTCGACTCGATCGGCGTGGACGTCGTCCACTCCCGGGTCGGCCTGCTCACCGAATGGCTGCTGGCGCGGCTGGGCACCCTGCGACACGACAGCGGTGGAGCCCTGGTGCAGGTGTACGGGCCGACAAAGGGTGCGGGGCGCGGTGGCACGGTGACGTTCAACCTCCGTCACCCGGACGGCACGCTCGTCGACGAACGGCTCGTCGCACGGGAGGCGGCGGCGGCCGGCTTCTCCCTGCGTACCGGCTGTTTCTGCAATCCCGGCGCGGGCGAGGGCGCGTTCGGCATCAGCCGGTCGTCGACACGACAGCGGCTGTTGGAAAGGGTCGGCACGATTGACCAGTACCTCGCCGCGCTGCGTCTGCCGACGGGCGGCGCGGTGCGTGTCTCGTTCGGACTGGCCTCCACGGCGACCGACGCGGAACGCTTCGTCGCCTTCGCGCAGTCGACCTACCTCAACCGCGACGTCGGTGCCGGGTCACCCCTGCCACCTCGGCTGCGCTGTTGACCTGCCCGCCCGCTGCGGCTAGCCGACCTGGGCCACCGGCGACGGGCGGTGCTTGATCTCCTCCATGAACGGGAACCGGACGGTCAGCTCGGCGATGGTCAGGCCGGCCCGCCAGGCCGCCGCCACCTGGGCGACCTTCAGCAGGTCCATCACGTCACCGCGGGCGAGGACCTCTCCCGAGACGCGAAGGTCGATCATGAAGTATCGGGCCTGCGAACCCAGCCCGACGCACACCACGCCCTCGTCGGAGTGCAGTTCGGCGGAGGTGAACCGGGCCCGCCCCTGCTCCGGTGCGGTCACCCGGCCGACGTCGAGCCCGTGGCGGGTGGCGGTTTCGATGAGCGCGGGGGCAAGGCCACCCCGCTCGACCAGATCCGGGTAGAGGCGCACACCCAGCGCCGTCGAAGCCTCGCTCATGACTGACTCCCACTTCCTTGTGACAGAGACCAGCAGCGCGCAGGTTACGGGAACGTTTCCAGCACGCCTCGCCATCCTGTCCCGGGTGGACGCCCCACGGCAATAGGAAGGGTCGATTCGACCGCCATCGAGTAGCCCCGGCTCTCGCCGACCTCCGTCGATGGGCGCGCCGAAACCCTGAGACGGTCAGCGCCGTCCAACTCGGAGACACCGGCCGACGTCACCCCGCTGAGCGACACTCGCTCACTCGTCCGCATCGGGCGGTAACGGACGGTCGTGATATTGGAAACACTCTTGACAGAAAGACACGATATCAACATGCTTCGCTATAGAGAGCGCTCTCTATCCTGGTAGATCCCCTCCACCGCCCCCACGCTGAGGAGCCTCCCGTGTTCACAGCCCGGCCCAGCCTCCGCTTCCGTCCCCTCGTACTCCTGGCGGTCGCGCTCGTCGCGACCACGACGGCGCTCGTCGTCCCGGCGCACCCCGACCGGGCCGAGGCCGCCATCGGCCCGATCAGCTGGCAGGACGAGTTCAACTCCCCGGCCGGTACGCCCGTCGACCAGAACAAGTGGCGGTTCGACACCGGCGGCGGGGGCTGGGGCAACAACGAGCGGCAGTACTACACCAACAGCACGAGCAACGCCGTCCACGACGGCCAGGGCAACCTCGTCATCACCGCCCGCCGGGACAACCCCGCCAACTACCAGTGCCACTACGGGCGCTGCGAGTACACGTCGGCGCGGTTGCTGACGGCGGCCACCTTCACCCAGACGTACGGGCGCTTCGAGGCCCGGATCAAGATCCCGCGCGGTCAGGGCATCTGGCCGGCCTTCTGGATGCTCGGCACCGGCGGCGGTTGGCCGGACGCGGGCGAGATCGACGTCATGGAGAACATCGGCCGGGAGCCCAACACCGTCTACGGCACCGTGCACGGGCCCGGCTACTCCGGCAGCGGCGGCATCACGGGCAGCCGTACCCTCGGCGCGCCGCTCGCCGACACCTTCCACACCTACCGGGTGGACTGGGAACCGAACGTGATCACGTGGTACGTCGACGGGGTGCAGTACCACCGGGTCGACCCGGCGCGCCTCGGCGGCAGCCGCTGGGTGTTCGACCACCCCTTCTTCATGATCCTCAACGTGGCGGTCGGTGGTAACTGGCCCGGCTACCCGGACGGCTCGACCCAGTTCCCGCAGCAGATGCTCGTCGACTACGTCCGGGTGTCCAGCTACACCTCAGGCGGGGGTGACCCGGCTCCCGGCACCAGCCGGATCCGGGGTGCGCAGAGCGGTCGCTGCATCGACATCCCCGGCGCCAACCCGGTGGAGGGCGCCAAGCTCCAGATCTGGGACTGCAACACCACGGCGGCCCAGAGCTGGACCTTCGCCTCCGACGGGACCGTCCGCGCGATGGGCAAGTGCATGGACCCGGCCTGGGCCGGCACCGCCAACGGCACCGAGGTAAATCTGGTCAGCTGCAACGGCAACACCGCGCAACGCTTCACCCTCAACGCCGCCGGCGACCTGGTCAACCTCAACGCCAACAAGTGCGTGGACGTACGGGAGGCCAACCCGAACAACGGCGGCAAGCTGCACCTGTGGGAGTGCCTCGGCGCCGCCAACCAGAAGTGGTCTCGGATCTGACGAACCGGCACGATCTCGTGGGCCGTCCGAGGACAACTCGGGCGGCCCACCGCCGTGCGGCCCCCGCTCCCGACCGGATTGGCGCGATGGGCCGAGAGCCGGACTCACGCCCACTATGTTCGGATTAGTCCAGAATCCGGCAGTTCCGGGAGTGAGCTCATGTCGCACCACCTCGATACCCCCCTCGCCGCCCAGGGCGGCCAGTTGTACATCGACGACCTGTACGTCTTCGACGGCGACCGGGCAACGGTGTTCGTGATGGACGTCAACAGCTCGGTGACCAAGGCCGACATCAAGCGCGGCTTCCACGCCGAGGCACGCTACGAGATCAAGATTCACATCAACGGCGCCGAGATGGAGGATCTGACCTACCGGTTCGCCTTCGGCGAGCCGGACGGCGACGCGCGGCAGACCCTCCAGCTGTACGAGCTGACCGGCGCGGACGCCCGCGACGACGCCGCGATGGGTACCCCGATCGCCGAGGGACGGACCGGCGAGGTGACCACCGGCGGCAACGTCCGGATCTGGGTCGGGCGGATCACCGACCCCTTCTTCGTCGACCTCGACGAACTCGCCACCATCAACGGCGCGGTCAAGAACGGTTCGCCGGTGGACCGCTCGGCGTGGCGGGTCGACCAGGCGAAGAACAGCTTCGCCGGCACCACCGTCGAGTCGATAGTTCTCGAGGTCTCCCACGACGAGCCACTCCTGCGCGACGGCACCGAGATCGGCGTGTGGTGCCGCACCATGCTGGCCACCGACGCGGGTGGATGGCGGCAGATCAACCGCGCCGGGCACCCGATGATGTGGCCGATCTTCTGGCCCCACGACACCGACTTCTCCGACCCCGCCAACTTCCGGCACCCCGGCAGCGACCTCACCGAGGGCGGCGAGGAGATCGCCAACGCGGTCGCCGGGGTCGTCAAGGCCAACGGCACCGCGCCGGACCCACAGGCGTACGGCTGGAGCGTTGCTCGGCAGCTCTACCCGGACCTGCTGTCCTACACGGTCGGTACCGCCGCGAACTTCGGCTTCGCGATCCGCAACGGCCGGGCCCTGGCCGACAATGCACCCGAGGTGATGTTCTCCCTGGTCCTCAACACCGGCACCACGTCCGGTCTCAGCTCGGAGGTCACGAAGGCCGCCCGTTCGGCCACGTTCCCGTACGTGGTCGCGGCCTGAATCCGCTCGCGGCGCTCGGCGGCCAGCACGCCGCCGGGCCCCTGCCGTGCCCGCCCTCCGCACGAGCCCAGCACGCGCGCAGCGGGCCACCATGATCGCGCACACACGACGCCACGACATCCAGGATCGAGCACGATCATCGA
The DNA here is from genome assembly GCF_040649995.1 of Micromonospora sp. NPDC048835. NCBI lineage: Bacteria > Bacillati > Actinomycetota > Actinomycetes > Micromonosporales > Micromonosporaceae > Micromonospora > Micromonospora sp. NPDC048835. The sequence continues at coordinate 11,858 of NZ_JBEZGM010000028.1, forward strand.
ACGCCCACGGGTGATGCCCGCGCCATTCTGGCCCATATGGGCGTTTTGCGTAGTTAGTCTCTTAACTGCTTGTCAGGGTTCGTTTCGGACAAAGGAGACTTGATGCGTAGAAAGATTCTCGCGGGCATGGCCGGCGTCGCCGCCGTCGTCGCGCTTGCCGGGCCGGCCGCCGCGGACACCACCGGGGACACGATCGTGACCCTCACCGTCGACGCCGCAGGTGGCCTGTCGATCACCGTACCGGCGACGGCGAACATCGGACACGGCGTGGAGGGCTCCACCGTCACCGGTCAACTCGGCCCGGTCACCGTGCTGGACCAGCGCGGGTCGCTCACCCCCAACTGGACCGCGAACGTCATCTCCACCGACTTCGTAACCGGCGGTGGCTCCTCCGGCGAGACGATCCCGAACATCAACGTCCTCTACTGGTCCGGCCCCGCCACGGCGACCGCCGGCGGTGGCACCTTCACACCGGGTCAGCCCACCGCGGCCCAGCAGGTGATCATCAACGTCCCCCGGACGGCGATGAGCCACACCGGCGGCACCGGCAACAACTTCGCCACCTGGAACCCCACCCTGGTGGTGAACATCCCCGTCGGCACCGTCCAGGGTGTCTACACCGGGACGGTGACACATTCGGTGTTCTGAGCCGCTCGGCCGGCTGGTGCTGCTGGCCTCGGTCGCCCTCGTGGCGCTCGGGGTTTCGGCGGCACCAGCCGTTGCCGTGCGGGAGCAGCGACAGGACCCGGCCGACGAGGCCGCGATCAGCATCCGCATGCTGGACATTCCGGCCAGTCGGGTGCAGGATCCCCGCGCCCAGGTGTACATCGTGGACCACCTGAAGCCGGGGACGACGATCCACCGCCGGGTCGAGGTGCAGAACACCTCCGGCGAGACGCAGAAGATCGAGTTCTACTCGGGTGCGGCGTCGGTCGAGAACAACGCCTTCACCGTGCCCGAGGCACGCACGGGCAACGAACTCAGCGGGTGGATCCGACTCAGGACCGCCACGATGGAGCTGGGTCCGGGCGAGCGACGTCCGGTCGAGGTCGAGATCGCCGTGCCGAGGAAAGCGTCGAAGGGCGAGCGGTACGCCGCGATCTGGGCGCAGGTCACCAGCGCGAAGGAACGCACCGGAAATGTCACCCAGGTCCACCGGGTGGGCATCCGGGTCTACCTCGACATCGGTCCGGGTGGTGAGCCGCCGACCGACTTCCGGATCGACGGTCTGGCCGCGGAACCCGGCACCGGTGAGTTCCCGGTGGTCACCGCTAAGGTCACCAACACCGGCCAGCGCGCGCTGGACATGACCGGGACGCTGACGTTGCGCAAGGCGGCGGTGCAGGCCGGTCCGTTCAAGGTGACGAACGGCGTGACGATCCTGCCCGGCCAGAACGGGCAGGTGCGCATCGAGGTCAACCAGTCCCTGCCGGCGGGCACCTGGGAGGTGCACGCGAAGCTCGCCAGCGGCACCGTCGAGCGCACCGCGACCGGAACGATCGTCCTCCCCGTCGCCGCGCCGATGGCGGTCGCGACGTCGAGCGGGCCGAGTTGGCTGGTCTACACGGTTGGCGGGATCGCCCTGCTGGTGCTCGTCACCCTCGGTGGCTGGTATCTCGTCCGCCGAAACCGGATGCAGTTCGCCTGACGTCGTCACCCCTCGACACTGCCCGGCCGTTCCCCCCGGAGCGGCCGGGCAGAACTGTCCGACCGGGTCGATCATGGAGTTGTGGTGCCCGGCTCGGGCACCACAAGAATGGTTTGTCACCCACCACAACTCCATGATCGACGCCCGCAGGCGGCGGGCGCGACGGGCAGCCCCGGGGCCGGTCGGGGGGCGGTCAGATGACGGAGTGCGTGACGACCGCCGCGTAGGTGCCGACCACGACCCCGGACGGCAGCGTCACCCACAGGGTCGGGTTCCAGGTGGCGGTGTTCGGGCCCCCGGCCTGGCCGGACCACCCGGCAGCGGTACGCGGGGTGTTCAGCACCGCCCCGGGCTGCGGGACGAACGTTCCGACGCCGGTGGTCGCGACGGCCGCCCCGGAGGCGTACGTGATGTTGCCGTTGGGGATGGTCTCGCCGGCCGTGCCGGAGCCCGTGGTCAGGTTCGTGCTGGAGACGACGGTCACCCAGTTCCCGGAGAACGGCCCCCGGTCGTCGGTGACCGTCACCGGGCCGAGCTGGCCCGAGACACCTGTCGCGCCCGAGCTGACGGTGCCCAGCGCGGAGATCGCCGGGACGCTTATGGAGAGCCCGCCGAGCGGCGTGATGACCAGCTCCACCGGCCGGGTCGCGGACCTGTCGAACGAGTCGGTGACCCGCACGGTGAACGGGAACGTCCCGGCGACGGTGGGGGTGCCGGCGAGCAGACCGGTGACCGGGTCGAGGGTCAGCCCGGCGGGCAGGCTCCCGGCGCTCACCGCCCAGGTGTACGGGGCGGTGCCACCGGCCACCGTCAACTGGTACTGGTACGGCTCGTACGCCTTGCCGGGTGGCGGCGGCGGGAAGGTGAGCGTGGGCGGCGCGTTGACAGTCACCGCCGCGGTGGGCCCCGACTGCGGGCCGGTCCCGGCGGCATTCGTCGCGGCCACCCGGAAGGTGTACGTGGCGCCGCCGGTCAACCCGGTGACGACCTGGGTGGTGGCGGTTCCGGTGAACGTCTGCGGCGCCTGGGCCACACCGTTCAGGTAGGGCGTCACGGTGTAACCGGTGATCGACGACCCCCCGTTGGCGGGGGCCGTCCAGCTCACCCGGGCGGCGTTGGTCCCGGCCGTGGCCGAGGCGTTCGTCGGCGCGCCCGGCAGGGTGTACGGGACCACCGCCGCCGAGGGCGGGCTGGCCGCGCCGGTCCCGAACGCGTTCACCGCCGCGACCTGGAAGGCGTACGACGAGCCCGCGGTCAGCCCGGTCAGGGTGCGGCTGGTGGTGGAGGCGTCGAACGTGAGGGTCGGTTGGGTGACCCCGTCCCGGATCGGGGTGATCAGGTAGCTGGTGATCGGGCTGCCGTTGTTCGCCGGCGCGGTCCAGCTCACGGTGGCGCTGGTGACGCCGGCGACCGCGGTGGGCGTGGTCGGCGTGCCGGGCGTGGACGCGTACACGAAGTTCGCCGACCCGGCCGAGCCTCGGGTGACGACGCTGACCGTGACCGTCGCGGGGCCGGACCGGGCGGGCATGGAGGAGACGGCGAGGGTGCCGTTGGGGTTCACGCTGAAGCAGCCGGCGGCGGGGCCGGAGGTGCACGGCACCAGCAGCACGGACGTGCCGGCCTGCTGTTCGGCGGCCGTGCCGATGGTGATCGCGGTGGCGCCGGCGAGGTTGCTGCCGCCGACGGTGACCGGGATGCCCCCGGAGACCGAACTCTGGGCCGGGGTGACGGTGACGCCGCTGGGCGCGGTGGCCGGCGCGACAGGTGTGGTGCCGGTGGCGAGACCCGGGTTCGCGTCGATCGAGGACGAGGTCGCCACCGTCGCGGTCTGGATCTGCGTCGGCGTGACCCCGGTGCCGGTGACTGTCGCGACGACGGTGATGGGCGGCAGCGAGGTGCCGCCGGCGAACGGGCCGTTGCTGTTGGTGCAGGTGACGGTCTGGCCGGACGGTGCGGCGCAGACCCAGCCGGAACCGTAGGCGGCGCGTGGGACGACACCGGCGGGCACGGTCTGGGTGACCGAGATCGGCGACGGTTCGGTCGCGCCGGCATCGACCCCGGCCGTGATCGAGTAGGTGACCGGGTCGCCGGGCTGGGGGGCGGCGCCGACGGCGCTGGTCTGAGCCACGTTCAGGTCCGGCACCGGGTTGAAGCTGACCGCCCGGGCGTTGTCGACCTCGTGGAAGTCGGTGACCGAGCCGGTCGAGCCCACCCAGCCGAAGGCGACCTGCCGTGGATAGCCGCTGGGGGTCAGCCAGGTCGACGACGGGTACAGGCTCGGCGACACCACCGGAAGCGCGCCCTCCAGGGTTCGGGCGGAGCCGCCGACCGGGGTGAACCGGACCCGGTACTGGCCCGCCGGAGTGGTGATGCCGGTGTCGGTGGTGTACGGGGAACTGGTCGTGTTGATGACGACCTCGACCGGCACCACGGACGCCGCCCGGGTGCTGGCCCGCAGCGGGAGGGCGGGGGCCGAGGTGCTGCCGGCGGTGCTGTTGATCGCGCAGTAGCCCACGCTGTTGCGGCCCGGCCCACGGATCACCACCTGGCCGGGGACCCGCCCGCCGGTGGTCGAGATGTACGGCGGGTTCGTGCAGCCGGTGCCCTGGTAGGTGCTGTTGCTGTAGTTGCCGAAGACGTCCAGCCCGACGCCCAGGTAGCCGTTGGAGAGGCCCGCGGACACGCCGTTGAACGCCGCCGAGTAGCCAAGCGAGCCGCCGGGCTGGCCGAGGGTGGTCGGGGGTCTCGGGTTGGCCGGGTCCACCGCGGCCAGGACGAAGGCGAGGCCGTCCGCGCCCGGGTTGGTGCCGCCGTACTGGTAGGTGTTGAAGGTGACGTGCAGGCCCTGCGAGGTGGGCACGCTCACTGCCCCGAACACCCCGCCCTGGCGGGTGACGGCGGCAGGGGTGAGGCGCAGTTTGCCCGAGCCCTGCGGGTCGGTGGAGCTGGTGCAACTGAGCAGCGGGCCGGTGGTGGTGTTGCCGGCCGCGCTCAGGCAGGCGGCGTTGGTGGCGAGAACGCCGGGGACCGCTGGTACCGCCACCGTGCCGATGCCGTTCGCGGTGTTGTTGCGGAATGGCTGGTCGAACAGGACGGAGCCGGCTGCCGACGCCGGCAGCGGCGTGACCGCGAGCACTCCCACGGTCACGGCTGTCACCAGCGCTGCGATGCTGCTCGGACGACGCCGACCCCGAAACGACATGTCCACTCCCAGCTTTCACTTCAGTCCCGATCTGGACTATAACCCCCCAAAACGCCCATAATTCCCGTACTCGGAAGCTCGCCCCTTCACCGCGTTCCTCAGGAGACAGCCGGACAGTTGTTGCTCACCCGCCGGAGAATCTGTTCGCGTTCGTCGGTGGTGATGCCCGACGGCGCACCGTCGAAGTGGGTCTCGACCTTCTCCCAGCCACGCCGCTGCTCGTAGTGCAGATGCGGCGCGCCGGAGTTGCCGGTACTGCCGAGCCGCCCGATCTGGTCACCCTGCGCGACCTCCTGGCCGACCGTGACCAGTGGCGGTTCGAGCAGGTGCAGGTACTGCGTCTCCCACTTCCCCCCGTGGTCGATCTTGACCCAGTAACCGCCACCTCGACCCCGTGGACCCTCCGGGTTCTCCGGGTTACGACCACCGAGCGAGCCGTTGATGCCCGCCACGGTGACCGTGCCGGCGTACGACGCGAGCACCGGCCGCCCCCACGTCTCGCCCTCGACCGGGAAGAAGTCGACGTCGTAGTCGTCGTGACCGGGGTAGGTGCTGAGCTGCCACGTCTCGCCGCAGGTCACCGGCATCTGGAAGAGCGGGCGCGGCCCGGCCGGTCGCAGCATCGGCACCGCGACCACGGCGATGCCGAGGAGGGCCGCCAGCGCGACGAGCGCGAGGAGGATGCGGAGGGCACGACGTCGGGGGCGGCGGTGGGAGCGGGCGGTGCTGGGGCGGCCGGTCGTCACCGGCCCGAGCATGGCAGATGCCGGCAACCGCGTCGCCGCGAGGCCGCACCCCGGCGGCGGTGACATTGCAGTCGCATCGTGAACGAGATACGGTCATGTCCAATGCAGTTGTATTGCAACGAAGGTGGGCTGCCATGCACGTGATCGCACTGTCCGAGGTGACCGCCGCCATGACCGCTCTGGTCGGCGGCAAGGCGGCCGGGCTCGGCGAGCTGATCCGGCACGGCGAGCAGGTCCCCGACGGATTCTGCGTCACCACCGAGGCACACCGGCTCGGCGTCGTCCCCGTCGCCGAGGTCGTCGCCGCGTACGAGCGGCTCGGCGCGGGCCCGGTGGCGGTACGCTCCAGCGCCACCGCCGAGGATCTGCCGGACGCGAGCTTCGCCGGGCAACAGGACACCGTCCTCGACGTCACGGGCACCGCCGAGCTGATCGCCGCCATCGAGACGTGCTGGGGCTCGCTGCACAGCGACCGCGCGACCGCCTACCGCGACGCCCGGGGCATCGACCACGACACCGTGTGGATGGCCGTCGTCGTGCAGCGCATGGTCACACCGACGGTGGCGGGGGTGTTGTTCACCGCGAACCCGCTGACCGGTCGCCGCGACGAGATGGCTGTCGACGCCGCCCCCGGCCTCGGCACCACGGTCGTCGACGGCGCCGCGACAGTCGACCACTACGTGCTCGACGAGGTCACGCACGACGACACCGGCTGCCTGACGTCCGGGCAGCTTGCCCGCCTGCGCGCCGCCGGCGAGCGGCTGCAGACCCGGTTCGGCGGCCCGCAGGACGTCGAGTGGGCCATCGACGCCGACGACGTGCTGTGGCTCCTCCAGTCCCGACCGATCACCAGCCTGTTCCCCGCCCCGCCGCCGAGCGGGAAACCTCTCCCCCGGGTCTACCTGGAGTTCGGGCACGTCCAGGGCATGCTCCAACCGGTCACCCCGATGGGCATGTCGACGCTGCGGGCGCAGATCGCCGCGATGCTCGCCGCACTCGGGGTGCGGGTCGAGATCGTCGACATCGGCGGCCGCCTCTACGGTGACCTGACCGACCTCGCGCGCGACCGTTCGTCCCGCAAACGACTGGTGAAGCTCCTGGCGGTCGACTTCGGGCCCCGCGCCCAGGCCGTGATGCAGCACGTGCTTGCGGACCCCCGGTTCGCCCCGACCGGCGGCGGTGCCGCGCGCGGCGGGGCACCGGAGGCCGCGTCGCTGCGGACGGCCGGCCGCGCGGTGGTGGGGATCCTGCGGGCGCTGGCCCGTCCCGACGCCGCGCGGACCAGGATGTTCGCGGCGGTCGAGCAGTTGCGAGTACGCTCAGCCGCCCCCGCCGACCTGCGGACCACCGCCGACCGGCTGCGCTTCGTGCAGGAGCGCGACGGCGACGACGGCAGCGCCGACGCGATCATGTGGCCGATCGTCGCCGGCATGCTCGCCGCCGCGCTGCCGACCGCGCTGCTCAAGGGCGTCGCCGGCCCGGACGAGGTGCACGCCGTGCTGGGTGGCATGCCGCACAACGTCACCATCGAGATGGACCTGGCCCTGTGGCGGCTCGCCCAGGGCGCGGGCGAGCACCGACAGCTCCTGCTCGACACCCCACCGGCCGAGCTGGCCGCCCGCTACCTGCGCGGGGCGCTGCCCGACATCGGCCTGACGGCCTTCCTGAACGACTACGGCCACCGGGGCGTCGCCGAGGTCGACCTCGGGGTGCCGCGCTGGGCGGAGGACCCCACGCCGGTCTTCGCCGCGGTCGCCAACTACCTGCGGGTCACCGATCCGCAGCAGGGCCCCGACAAACGCTTCGAGCGGTCCGCCGCGGCGGCGGAGACGGCGCTACGGGAACTGGTCACCCGAGCCCGCCGTCGACGCCCGGTGCGGGGCCGGCTGGCCGGTTTCCTGTTGCGCCGGGCGCGATCGTTGGCCGGCCTGCGCGAGGCCGGCAAGTTCGCCGGGTTGTACCCGCTGCGGGAGACCCGACGCCAACTGCTGCTCATCGGCGAAGACCTGCACGGTTCCGGGCTGCTGAACCAGCCCGACGACATCATGTTCCTGACCCTCGACGAGGTGCACACCGTCGTACACCAGGGTGTCGACCTGCGTGGGACCGTGACCGCCCGACGGGCGGTGCACCGCCGGGAGCTGCGGCGGACGACGGTGCCGGTGGCGCTGCTCTCCGACGGCACGGACGTCGAGACAGTCCTGCCGGGGACGCCGGCCGACGACGGGACGCTCGCCGGAGTGGGTGCGTCGGCGGGCCGGGTGACCGGGCCCGCACGGGTCGTCCACGACCCGGGCACCGCCCACATCGAGCCCGGCGAGGTTCTGGTGGCCGCGACCACGGACCCCGGCTGGACCCCGCTGTTCCTCACCGCCGCGGCGCTGGTCACCGAGACCGGCGCGATCATGGCGCACGGCCCGACGGTGGCCCGGGAGTACGGCATTCCCGCGGTCATCTGCGTGCCGGACGCCACCCGGGCCATCTCCACCGGGCAACTCGTCACCGTGGACGGTGCCGCCGGGACCATCACCCTCCACTGACCGTCGGCCCCCGAGCGAAGAAGGACCACGATGACCGACACGAAGGCACCCACCACGGCGCGGGTGGGCCCGCTGCTGCGTCGGGCGGCCAGGGCCGAGGCCGCCACGTGGCGCAGCTTGTACGTCTGGGCCCGCCGCCGCCCACTACCGCTGGAGCCCGGCGACGAGCCGTTCGGCTACCTCGGCGTGGTCAAGCCGATCCTCGGCATCTTCATCGCCCTGTCGGTCGTGGAGATCCCGATCTTCGACATCGTCGTCACCCACGTGGTGCCGTGGCGGCCGGCCCGGTGGATCGTGCTGGCCCTCGGCATCTGGGGTCTGCTCTGGATGATCGGCCTGTTCGCCAGCATGACGATCCACCCCCACCTCGTCGGCGACCAGGGCCTGCGGGTGCGGCTCAGCTCGGGTGTCGACATCTGGATCCCGTGGACCGACGTCGAGGCGCTGCGCAAACGCCACCGCTCGTTGCCGTCGAGCAGGTCGGTGCAGGTCGAGCAGGAGGGCGACCGCCGGGTGGTCTCCATCTCGGTCGGCAGCCAGACGAGCATCGACGTCCTGCTCCGCCGGCCGCTCACCTTCGACCTGGCCAGGACCGGAGCCATGCCCATGAACGAACTGCGACTGTACGCCGACGACCCCGACGGGCTGCTGCGCAGCGCGCGGGGCACTCCCGCCGGCACCACCGTCAGCCGGTGACCGCCGCCGCTGGCGGGGCAGCCGGATCACCCACTGTGAAACGATCGAGGCCATGCCCAAGAAGGTCGACCACCAGGAGCGACGCACCCTCATCGCGGACGCGCTGATGCGGGTCGCCGCGGATCAGGGCCTGGAGGCCGTGAGCCTCCGACACGTGGCTGCCGCGGCCGGGGTGTCCGCCGGAATGGTCCAGCACTACTTCCGGACCAAGGACGAGATGATGGCGTTCGCCCTGAGCGTGGTACGCGAACGCAGCCAACTCCGGGTCACCGGGGCGGTGGCGGGGCTCGGTGCGAACCCGGCGCCTCGGCTGCTGCTGCGTACGATGCTCGCCGCGCTGCTGCCGCTCGACGACCGCACCCGCGACGACGGGCGGGTGGCGCTCGCGTTCCTCGCCTACACGGCGGTGCGACCATCGGCCGCGCCCGGCCTGCACGAGGACACCGCACAGTTCACCGCGTTCATCGCCAGCGTCCTCCCCGACCGTCACGGTGCCGCCGCCGCGGCCGGCCTGCTGGCGTTGATGGAGGGGCTCGGTGTCTACCTGCTCGGTGGTCAGTACACCGCCGACGAGGCCCTGAACGCCCTCGACGCCCACCTCGACCTGCTCTTCGGCTGATCGCGTCACAGCTGGGCGTTGGCCCCCGGCCACCGTGCCGAAGAGACCAGGATGGGCGGATGAGCCGCGTCCACCGAGCCCGGCCGGTGCTTGTCGAGGAGGCGCACCGGGCCACCACCTTCGAGATCTTCTTCGACCTGGTCCTGGTCTTCGCGCTCACTCGGCTCATCGGTTTCATGGCGGAGTCGCTGAGCCCACTCACCCTCTACCAGGGGCTGCTGCTCCTGCTCTGGTTCTGGTACGCGTGGAGCTGCTATGCGTGGCTGGCCAATCAGGTCCGCGCGGACAACGAGCCGGTGCTCGCCGGGATGCTCGCGGCGATGGCCGCCATCTTCGTGGCCGCGCTGGTGATTCCGGAGGCGTGGCAACGCCACGACGGCGCGCTGAGCCCGCCGCTCACCCTGGCCGTCGCCTACATCGTGGTACGCGGGCTGCACCTCGCCCTGATGACCTACGCCTCGTCCGGCAACGCGCGCTACCGCCGGCAGACGCTGCGCTTCGCCGTGTCCACCACGCTCGCCTGGGCTCCGCTGGTGGTGGGCGCGGCCCTCGGCGGGGCCGCGCAGACGGTGCTGTGGACGGTGGCGTTCCTCCTCGACTACGGCGGCGGTCGGATCGCCACCGCCGCCAGCTTCGGGGAGGTCCGCAGCGGAGCCCACTTCGCCGAACGCCACGGCCTGGTGCTGATCATCGTGCTCGGCGAGTCCCTGCTGTCGGCCGGGGCCGGCGCGGGCCTGACATCGATCGCCTGGCCGGTCCTGCTGGCCTCGGTGTTCGGCTTCGCCGCGACCGTGTGCCTGTGGTGGCTCTACTTCGTGCGCGTCGCCCCGGCCGCCGCGACGGTGCTGACCTCGGCGTCGCCGCGCTCCCGGCGTCGCCAACAGGTGGCGTCGGACGCGTACACGCTGGCACACCTGCCGCTTGTCGCCGGGGTCGTCTACTTCGCCCTGGGCATCCACCTGGTCCTCGCGAGCCTGACGGACCAACCCCGGCACCCCGCCGGGGCGCCTGTGGGGTGGACGGCGGCGACGGTGCTCTACGGCGGTGCGGCGCTCTACCTCACCGGTCGACTGCTGATCCTCCGGTTGACCGTGGGTGGCTCGCCGACTCGGCTCGCCGCGATCGGCGTCGTCCTCCTGGTGCTGCCGGTCGCCCGGACGCTGCCCGCGCTGGCGGCCCTCGGGCTGCTGACGGCCCTCCTCGCCACCCTGGTGCTGCACGAGCGGCTGACCAACGCCGCCTGACCGCGTCGTAGCGGGATTCGTGCCGCCCCCGCCCACCTCGGCCACCCCGTCGTCCCGTGGCGGGAACGACGGGGTGGCGAAGGCCGGCGGCGAACCCGACCGGGCCGTCTGACCGGGGCCGGTCACCTTCAGTGCGTCGTCGCACCCGCCCGCGCCTTCAACCGGCGCAGCTCGTCGGCGGACATCAGCCAGGTGGAGTTCGTCGTCCCCAGCCCGAGGAGCACCTGGTCGAAGGAGTTGCCGTCGTTGTCGTCGGTGTAGCAGACGCTCACCTCACCCCACGGCGACGCGGCGACGGCGAAGTGCTCCTGGCGACCCGTCGTGGTCTGGCTCAGCGCCTGGGCGGCGAGCCGGCCGGTGGACGTGCCGTCCGGGTTGAGCCCGCGCGCCCAGACGTCCGGGTTGGCGCCGGACACCGTCCAACCGACCACGGCGTTGTCCTGGTCGTCGATGCCGACGCTGGGCACGACGGCACCGGTGCCGGTGGACACCTGAACCTCGTCGTGCCGGGCGGTGCCGGCAGCGGTGAACGACCGGGCCCAGACGCCCCGGGTGCCGGTGTGGTCGGACTCCCACCCGACGGTGAAGTCACCGGCGAAGTTCGCCGCCACCGAGGCACGTTGCTGCTGCCCGCCGCTCTGCGCGTTGGCCGTCCGCCGGGACAGCACCACCGCACCGTTGGACCGGGCCAGCCGGGTCAGCCCGATGTTGTACGAGCCGTTCGCGTCGGCGTCCTCGTCCCAGACCACCAGGGCCTCGCCGGAGGCGGACACCGCCACGTCGGGGCGGTGGTGCTGGCCGGTCGTCTGCGAGGCCGTCACCTCGTACGCCTTGGTGGTGGCCGCGGTGAAGCCGGCGGCCTTGACGGTGGCGGGGGCGGTGCCCTGCACGTCCTCCCACACCACGGTGAAGCCGACGGCGGCGGTGTTGCTTGGCGCGCCGTCCGGGTCGACCGAGACCTTCGGCCAGATCTGCTGCCCGGCGTCGCTGGCGTTGACCTGGCCCGACCCGAGCACCGCGCCGGCGGGTGACACCACCCGGTACTGGATGTTGTAGACGCCGTTGCCGTCGCCGTCGGCGGCCCAGACCACCACGGCGTTGCCCCGGTCGTCGAGCCCCACGTCGGGGCTGAGGTGCCGCCAGGCGGCACCACTGGTTCCCCCGGCGGAGAGCTTCAGCTCGTACGCGGGTGTGCCGTCGCGGAACAGCCTGAGGTAGATCTCGCTGCGCGTGTCGTCCTGCGGGGCGGTGCTGTCCCGGTCGTCCTCCCAGACCACCGCGACGTGACCGTTGCGGTTCATGGCGATGGAGGGCAGGTCCTGGTCGCCGGTGGCGACGCTGTTCGCGGTGGTCCAGGTGACCGCCTCGGCGGTCATCGCGGTCGGGGCCGGCACCACGTTCGGGACCAGCAGGGACACGGTGAGCAGTGCGGTTATCGGGGTCATGGTTGCTCTCTCCCTCAGCCGGCCTGCAGGCCGGGCTGGCCGTCGAGGATGACGAACGAGCGCACGGTGGAGGCCGCGGCGCCGTGTTCGGTCACCGTGTTCACCGCGCGGAAGTCCGCGCGGACCTGGCTGCGGCTGATCGTGGTACGGACGTAGCCGCGCCGGTCGGAGTGGAACTTGAGGTGCGGGTTGGCCGCCGCGTTCGGGACGGTGGTGCTGCCGCTGCCGTTGCCGGTCGAGCTGATCGAGGTGCAGACCAACTCGGTGCCGATGGTCGCCGAGTTGGCGTCTGCGTAGTCGGCCTTGAGGTCGTTGGCCCAGGAGCGGTGCACGTCGCCGGTGAGCACCAGCGGGTTGCGTACCCCACGCTGCTGCCAGCCGGTCTGGATCCGGCTGCGGGAGGCCCGGTAGCCGTCCCAGGCGTCCATGCTCGCCGCCCCGTTCGCGTCGAGCTGCTGGGCGAAGAAGACCTGCTGGCCGAGGATGTCCCAGGTGCCGTAGCGCTGGGCCAGCCCGTCGAGCAACCAGGCCTCCTGGGTGGCGCCGGTCAGCGACCGGGAGGCCAGGTCCGCGTCGGCGCAGACCTTCCAACCGTCCCCGCAGGCCTGGTCGTCACGGAACTGCCGGGTGTCGAGCATGTGGAAGGTGGCGAGCTGCCCCCACCGGACCCGTCGGTACAGCGGGATGCTGTTGCCGGTGGCGGCGGAGGCCGGCCGCAGCGGCATGTTCTCGTAGTAGGCCCGGTACGCGGCGGTCCGCCGCGCGGTCCACTGGGCCGCGGTGAGCGTGGGGCTGCTGTCGTTGCGGACCATGTTGGCGTAGTTGTTCTCCACCTCGTGGTCGTCCGGCACCACCAGCCAGGGCGCCGCCGCGTGGGCCGCCTGCAGGTCCGGGTCGGACTTGTAGAGCGCGTACCGGCGGCGGTAGTCGGCGAGCGACACGATCTCGGTGCCGACGTGCTGGCGCACCGTGGAGCTGCCGACACCGCCCTCGTAGATGTAGTCGCCCAGGTGCAGGATCAGGCCGGGGTTGTCCTCGGCCATCCGCCGGTACGCGGTGTAGTAGCCGGCCTCGTAGTGGGCGCAGGAGGCGAAGGCCATCACCAGGTCGCGGCCGAAGGCGCTGGGGGCGGGGGCTGTCCTGGTCCGCCCGACCGGCGAGATCTGCCCCTGCGCGCGGAACCGGTAGTAGTAGTCGGAATCGGCGGCGAGCCCGCCCGCGATGGCGTGCACGGAGTGCGCGTCGGCGTACCGGGCCACCACCGAGCCGGACGCGACGAGCGAGGTGAACCTGTCGGTGGTGGACACCTGCCACTCCACCGTCACGTCGGCGTTGGCCATGCCGCCCTGCCCGTCGGCGTTGAGCGGGGATGGTGCCAGCCGGGTCCAGAGGACCACGCTGTCGGGCGCCGGATCACCTGACGCCACACCGAGTTTGAAGGGGTACGGCACCGCGGCGCGGGCACCCTGACGGGGTGTCAGCGCGACTCCGGCGGTCACGAGTCCACCGAGGACGAAGATGCGACGGCTCAGCCTTGTCATGGTCAACAGCCTCGGGAGCGTCGATGAACGGCGATGGCTGCGGGGCGGAATCCGACATGACGGAATGCTGTCCGCGTGAAGGCATTCAGGTGTCCGGGCCGCCGGGCCCGGGACGACCCGTCAGGTCAACGGCGACGGCGACTCAGCGCCGGGGATCATCAGCGCCGGCGCACCGGAGCCGTCCGCCGGGACGCTCCACACGTCGGGCTGACCGTCGTCCCGGCGCAGCGTGTAGGCGAGTTTCCCGGTGTCCAGCCAGGCGGCCTGGTCGTCGACGCTGCGGGTCTCGGCGGTCGCGGTGACCCGCATGCTCGCCAGGTCGAGGACCGACAGCCGCCAGCCCTTCGCCGGGTCGGCGTCGACCGCCTCCTTGAACGCGAGCCGGGTGCCGTCCGGGGACAACGACGGGCACTCGACGTTCTCCTTCAGCGTCTCGACGGTACGGGCGGCGAGGTCACCCCGGACGAGGTACCGCTTGCCCCCGGTCGACATGCTCGCGTAGAAGCGGTTGTCGTCGGCCGTGAAGGTGACACCCCAGTAGTTGACGTCCGGGTTGCGGTAGGCCCGGCCCTCCCGGGTGATCGTGAACTCCTCGAGCGAGGACACCGTGGCACCGGTGCGGCCGTCGAGGATCCCGGTGCGGGTGGAGAAACCACCTGAGGTGTACGAGTCGCCACCGACGAAGGTGGTCCAGGAGACCATCCGGCCGGAGGCCGAGACCCGGGCCCGGTTCGGCAGACCCGGCACGCTCACCGCCCGGGTCTGACGCAGCGTCGCGTCGAGCACGACGACCTGGTACGACCACGCCGTCTCCGGCTTGAGACAGACCCCGGTGCCAGCCGCGGCGTACACCCGCAGGCATTCCAGGCCGGCGACGGTACGCGGCCCGCCGGGGTCCGTCGCGGCGACGGTGGAGACGTGCCGGTCGGTGATCGCCAGCAGGCGCGGCCCGGGTGTCAGGGTGACCGCCTGCTCCCCGCTGGTGGCCGGCGGCGGCGGCGCCTCTGCCGCCGTCGCGGCGTAGCCGGCCGCCACCGCGCCCAGCAGCACGGCCGAGGCGACCACCACGCCGAGCTTGGCTCGGTTCGACATCGCGGTCATCGGGGCACCTTCCGGGTGGTGAGTCGGGACGGGGGGACCAGCAGGAGCAGCGTGCCGACCAGGACGCCCGCGACGGCCACGGCCGCCGCGCGGACCGCGTTCTCCGGCCCCCACGCCTGCCAGGCGAGACCGAAGAGCACCGAGGAGACGAGGTACGCGAGGGCCTGCCCGGTCTGCACCAACGCGATTCCGGTGGTCCGCAGCCGGGCCGGCAGCACCGGGCCGGCAAGCGCGATGAGCACGCCGTCGGTGGCCGCGTAGAACGCGCCGTAGAGGGTCAGCGTCAGCGCGATCAGCGGCCACCCGTCGACCGGGCCGGCAAGCAGCAGGTACGTCACGCCGAGGGCGGTGTAGCCACCGATCACCACGGGCAGGCGGCCGACCCGGTCGGCGAGGACGCCGAGCGGGGCGGCGAGCAGCAGGTAGGCCAGGCTGGTCCCCACCGCGAGCAGCGGGAACCAGCGCAGTCCAAGGTCCATCCGGCGTTGCAGCAACAGGTAGACGAAGCCGTCTCCGATGGTGGCCAGCCCGAGCATCGCGGCGGCCAGCACCAACCGCCGGGCCGGCCCGCCGCGGAGCAGGCCGAACGCCTCGCGGACGGAGACCTTCGCATCGTTCGGCCCGTCCGCCGTCTCGCCGTCGGCCACCGCGCCGGGCGGGTGTTCCCGGACGAAGAGGACGAGCACCACGACGGCCAGGGCCGCGACGCAGAAGCTGGTGACGAAGACCGCGTCGTACGACTGCCCGACGACGAGCAGGACCGCGAACGCGGCGAGCGGCCCGAGGAACGCGCCGACGCTGTCCATCGCCCGGTGCACCCCGAACGCCCGACCCAACGCCTCGGGCGGCGTGGAGAGCGTGATCAGCGCGTCGCGCGGGGCGCTCCGCACGCCCTTGCCGATCCGGTCGACGGCGATGACGGCGCCGATCGCCGGGATCGACCGGCCGGCGAGCAGCAGGCCGAGCTTCGCGACCGCGGAGAGCGCGTACCCGATGCCGGCGATCAGCTTGCGTCGCCGGAACCGGTCGGCGGCGAACCCACCGACGACCCGGAGCAGCGCGGTGGCACCGGTGTGGACACCGTCCAGCACGCCGAAGGCCACCGGGCTGAGGTGCAGGCCCAGCACCAGATACAGCGGTAGGACCGCGGCGACCATCTCGGCGGAGACGTCGGTGATCAGACTGACCGTGCCGAGCGCGACGACGTTGCCGCTGACCATCGCGAACCGGCGGCGTCGGGGTCCCGATCCGGGCTGGTCGGCGACCGGACGGGAGACGGTCGACAGGTACACGCGCATCTCCTCGGGTCGACGACTGACGGTCAGCCATCGTGGCGACCGGGCCGGAAGGGCCGCAAGGGACCGTGGGTGTCAGGCGGACATGCGACGGATGAACACACGACTAACATCGAGGAGTTTCGCTGTTTCAGCGTACTGTTCATGTGGCGGCAGTGCGCCGGTTCATCGGCCTTCCTACATTCCTTGCGCTCTTCCCACGAGGTAAGGAGTCCTGCATGGACATTCGATTCCCCCGCCCGTCGGTGACGCTGGGGGTGGTCACGGTGGTCGTCGCCGCGACCGCCGCCGTCGTCGTGACCGGCGCCGGCGTGGCGTCGGCGGCGAGCGTGACCTTCACGCCGGTCGCCGACACCTACGTCCAGAGCGACACGGCCGCCACCAACTACGGCACGTCCACGCAGGTCGTGGTCGACAACTCACCGGCGCGGCGCTCGTTCCTGCGTTTCACCGTCAGCGGTGTCAGCGGCACCGTGACAAGCGCCAAGCTGCGGCTGCGCACGATCAGCGGCAACAGCGGCAGCGACGCCGGTGGCACGTTCCGCCGGATGTCCAACACCACCTGGTCGGAGACCGGCACCACCTGGAACAACCAGCCGGCCATCGACGGGGCCACGCTCGGCACCGTCGGCGCGGTCAGCGGCAACAGCTGGTACGAGGTCGACGTCACGGCCGCGGTCACCGGCAACGGCACGTACAGTTTCGGTGCCACCTCGGCCAGCGGCGACGGCGCCTACTACGACACCCGCGAGAGTGGCGCGGACGCCCCGCAACTGGTGGTCACCACCGGGACCACCACGCCACCCCCGTCGGGTGACCCGGTGCTCGTCGGTGCCGGCGACATCGCCGACTCGGGCTCCGGCGACAGCGCCACCGCGACGTTGCTCGACACCATCTCCGGGACCGTCTTCACCACCGGCGACAACGTCTACGACAGCGGCACCGCGTCGCAGTTCAACAGCTACTACGAGCCCACCTGGGGTCGGCACAAGTCCCGCACCCGTCCGTCGCCGGGCAACCACGACTACAACACGTCGGGCGCGACCGGCTACTACAACTACTTCGGTACGTCCGCCGGCCCGAGCGGTCGCGGCTACTACTCGTTCGACCTGGGCAACTGGCACGTCGTGTCGCTGAACTCGAACATCAGCATGTCGGCCGGCTCGACTCAGGAGCAGTGGCTGCGCGCCGACCTGGCGGCCAGCAGCAAGCCCTGCACGATCGCGTACTGGCACCACCCGCTCTACACGTCCAGCTCCAACCACGCACCCTCGACGTCGACGCGCCCGCTCTACCAGGCCCTCTACGACTACAACGCCGACGTCGTGGTGTGGGGACACAACCACGTGTACGAGCGGTTCGCCCCGATGAACCCGTCCGGTGGCGCCGACTCCAGCCGGGGCCTGCGCAGCTTCGTCGCCGGGATGGGCGGCGCGAGCCACTACGGCTTCGGCACCATCCAGCCCAACAGCGAGGCGCGCAACAGCTCGGCCTGGGGAGTCCTGAAGTTCACCCTGCACAACACCAGCTACGACTGGCAGTTCGTACCAGTAACCGGCCAAACCTACACCGACACCGGCACCGCCACCTGCCACTAACCCCCACCCTGCCCTGCCCTGCCCCACCCCACCCCGTCGATCTTGCAGTTTGTGTCGCGACTTTTGCCGCGAAAGCCGCATAACGTCGACAGAAAGTGCAAGATCGCGGGGTTCGGGCTCACCTACGCAGATGGCCCCTGACCGTTGCCGGTCAGGGGCCACGTGCGTGTCGGGCCAGGTGTCAGCGAGCCGTGCCGGCGCGACGCTTGTTGTAGACGTCGAAGGCGACCGCCACGAGCAGGACGAGCCCCTTCACCACCGACTGGGTCGACTGGTCGATGCCCATCAGCTGCATGCCGTTGCTCATCACCGCCATGATCAGACCACCGACCATCGCGCCCACCACGGTGCCCACGCCGCCGGTGACCGCCGCGCCGCCGATGAAGGCCGCAGCGATCGCGTCCAGCTCGAACATGTTGCCGGCAGCGGGCTGCGCGCCGTTGGACCGCGACGAGTAGATGACGCCGGCGACCGCCGCCAGGAAGCCCATGTTGACGAACATCCAGAAGTTGACGGTACGGACCTTCACCCCGGACAGCGCCGCCGCCGACAGGTTGCCGCCGATCGCGTAGACCTGGCGACCGAAGACGGTACGCCGGGTGAGCAGGCCGTAGACCAGCACCAGGAACGCCAGGATGATCAGCACGATCGGCAGCCCTCGGGCGTGTGCCAACTGCCAGGCGAAGTACATGAGGACCGCGCCGACGAGCACGACCCGGGCGACGAAGAGCGGGAACGACTCGACGGGCTGCTGGTAGCGGATCCGTGCCACCCGGGTGCGGAAGCCGCTCACCGCGTAGCCGGCCACGGCGATGGCGCCGATCAGCAACGTGAAGGCGTCGAACCCGTTCCCGCCGAGCAGGCCGTTGAGGAAGCCCGCCGCGACCTGCTGGTACTCCGACGGGAACGGCGACAGCGAGATGTTGTCGAGCACCCGCAGGGTGAGACCCCGGAAGAGCAGCATGCCGGCGAGCGTCACGATGAAGGCCGGAATGCCGGCGTACGCCACCCAGAACCCGTGCCAGGCACCGACCGCGACGCCGACGACGAGCGCGGCCACGATGCCGACCCACCACGGGTGACCCTGCTGGATCACCAGGACGGCGGAGACCGCTCCGGTAAGCGCGACCACCGATCCGACCGACAGGTCGATGTGCCCGCCGATGATCAGGATGACCATGCCGATCGCGAGGACCAGGATGTACGAGTACTGGAGGACGATGTTGGTGATGTTGCCGGGGCTCAGCAGCACCCCGTCGGTCAGGACCGCGAAGAGCGCGACGATGACGACCAGGGCGACGTAGATCCCGCTCTGCCGCAGGTTGTTCAGCACCAGCGCCCGCAGGTCGCTCGTCCCGCTGTGCAGGGCGGCGGCGGGTGCGCTGTCCGAGGGCGTCGGGCGCTCCGTCGAAGGGGTCTTGATGTCGGTCATCCGACGAGCTCCTTGTCCTTTGTCATCAGCTCCATGAGGGTCTCCTGAGTTGCCTCGGCCACCGGCATCTCGCCGGTGATCCGGCCGGCGGCGAGGGTGTAGATCCGGTCGCACATGCCGAGCAGCTCCGGCAGCTCGGAGGAGATGACGATCACCGCCTTACCGGCTGCCACCAACCGGTTGATGATCGTGTAGATCTCGTACTTGGCGCCGACGTCGATGCCCCGGGTGGGTTCGTCGAGGATCAGCACGTCCGGGTCGGTGAACAGCCACTTCGACAGCACGACCTTCTGCTGGTTGCCGCCGGAGAGCTTGCCGACCACCGCCATGACGCTCGGCGTTCGGATGTTCATCTCCTTGCGGCTCGTCTCGGCAACCTTGATCTCCTCGTTGCCGTTCACCCAGCCCATGCGGGACAGCCGGTCCAACGCGGCGGCGGACACGTTGCGCCGCACGTCGTCGATGAGGTTGAGGCCGTAGCGCTTGCGGTCCTCGGTGACGTAGGCGATGCCGTTGTCGATCGCCTCGGCGACGGTGCGCGCCTGCACCTCCCGCCCGTGGACGAAGAGCCGGCCGCGGATGTCCCGGCCGTAGGAGCGGCCGAACACGCTCATCGCCAGCTCGGTCCGCCCGGCCCCCATCAGGCCCGCGATGCCGACGACCTCGCCGGCGCGGACGGACAGGCCGACACCCTCGACGACCATCCGGTCCTGGACCGGGTGCCGCACCGTCCAGTCCTCGATCCGGAGGACCTCGTCACCTGGCGACGACTCGCGGTCGGGGTAGAAGCTGTCCAGGTCGCGCCCGACCATGCCCCGGATGATCCGCTGCTGGCTGACGTCCTCGGCCTTCATGTCGAGGGTCTCCACCGCCCGCCCGTCGCGGATGACGGTGGTCGAGTCGGCGATGGCGGTGATCTCGTTGAGCTTGTGCGAGATCATGATGCAGGTGATGCCCTGCTCCTTGAGTGCCCGCAACAGGTCGAGCAGGTGAGCCGAGTCGATGTCGTTGAGCGCGGCGGTCGGCTCGTCCAGGATCAGCAGGCGCACCTTCTTCGACAGCGCCTTGGCGATCTCCACGAGCTGCTGCTTGCCGACGCCGAGCTGGATCACCGGAGTGACCGGGTTCTCGTGCAGCCCGACGGACGCCAGCAGCTTCGCCGCCTCGGCGTTGGCGAAGTTCCAGTCGATGAGCCCGCTGCGGCCGCGCCGCTCGTTACCGAGGAAGATGTTCTCCGCGATCGACAGGTACGGCACCAGGGCGAGCTCCTGGTGGATGATGACGATGCCGTTGGCCTCGCTGTCGCGGATGCCACGGAACTGCATCGGCTTACCGTCGAAAAGGATCTCGCCGTCGTACGAGCCGGACGGGTAGACGCCGGACAACACCTTCATCAGGGTGGACTTGCCGGCGCCGTTCTCACCGCAGATGGCGTGGATCTCGCCGCGGCGCACGGCAAGGGTGACGTCCTCCAGCGCGGTCACGCCGGGGAAGGTCTTGGTGATACGACGCATCTCGAGGATGGTGTCGTCCATGGTCACTGTCCTCCGTCAGGTCTGGGCACGGTACGCGCCCAGGCGTCGGGCCCGGCGGGTGACCGCCGGGCCCGACGAGTGGCTTACTTCTTGGCCTGACCGGCGGCGACCTCTTCCGCCGTCCAGTAGCCGGAGTCGATCAGCGTCGCCTTGATGTCGTCCTTGTAGACGGTCGCGATCGGCAGCAGGTACGCCGGGACGACCTTGACGCCGTTGTCGTACGTCTTGGTGTCGTTGGCCTGCGGCTGCTTCTTCTGCAGGAACGCCTCAGCGGCGTTGACAGCCTGCTCGGCGAGCAGGCGGGTGTCCTTGAAGACCGTGGAGTTCTGCACGCCGTCGTTGATCAGCTTGATCGAGGCGATCTCCGCGTCCTGGCCGGTCACCACCGGCAGCTTCTTCGCGCCCTTGCCGTAGCCGGCGTTCTGCAGGGCGGTGATGATGCCCCGGGAGATGCCGTCGTACGGCGACAGCACCCCGTCGACCTTCGAGCCGTCGTTGTAGCTGGAGGTGAGCAGGTTCTCCATCCGCTTCTGCGCGGTCTCCTGCTGCCACCGCAGGATGGCGACCTGCTCGGGGGTGGTCTGCTTGGACTTGACGACAAGCGTCCCGTTGTCGATGAACGGCTTGAGCGTGTCCATCGCACCGCCGTAGAAGTACTGGGTGTTGTTGTCGTCGAGCGAACCGGCGAAGATCTCGACGTTCAGCGGCCCCTTGGCCGTGCCCTTCGAGCCGTCCTTGTTCAGCAGACCGAGACCGACGAGCAGGGCGGTGCCCTGGGCGACGCCGACCTTGTAGTTGTCGAAGCTGACGTAGAAGTCGACGTCCTTGCTGCCACGGATCAGCCGGTCGTAGGAGATGACCGGGATCTTCGCGGCTGCGGCGGCCTGCAGCTGGCTGTTGAGCGCCGTGCCGTCGATCGCCGCGATCACCAGGACGTCAGCACCCTGGGTGATCATCTGGTCCACCTGCTGTGACTGGGTGGGGATGTCGTCGCCGGCGTACTGGAGGTCGACCTTGTAGCCCTTCGCCTCGAGCTTGGACTTCACCGCGTTGCCGTCGGCGATCCACCGCTCCGAGGTCTGGGTCGGCATCGACACACCGATGGTCAGGTCGCTGGGCTTCTCGCCGCTCTTGTCGCCGTCGCCGCCCGCACCCTCACCACTGCACGCCGCCAGGCTCAACGCCAGCGCCGCGCTGCCGAGCGCAACCAGGAATTTCCTGCGCACGGGGTTCTCCTCTCTGGACTCCCCCGCCGACTGCCGGGGCCAACTGTCATCTTTCGGGTAGTGTTAGCGCTCACATAGATTGCGTCAACACCAGATCCGAAATACCGGTGTCACGGTCTCGTAACGGAGCATCCAGGCGAGCGTAGCCATCGGGTCAATCGGCCGGAAGTGAGGATACGACGACTCTCCGACATCGGCTGACCCCCCGCACAGTGGTGCCCGCGGACGACGGGGTGTCGTCCACGGGCACCAGCACCAGTGTCGGGCCGAGGGGGCGTCGCGACCTCGGCGGTCGGCGGATCAGTCGGCTACCGCTGTGACCACCGCTGGTTGGCCGCCGCGGTGCAGGTCCAGAGGATCACCGTGGTGCCGTTGGCCGTGGCGTTGTTGTTGACGTCGAGGCAGAGGCCGGACTGCCCGTTGCTGATCGTCCCATTCGCGTTGGTCGTCCACTGCTGGTTGGTGCCGCCGTTGCAGTCCCAGATCTGCACCTTGGAGCCGGCCGTCGCGTTCGCCGGGGCATCCAGGCACTTGCCGAGGGACTGCAACGTCTGACCGTTGCGGGTCCACCGCTGGTTCGCGGCGCCGTTGCAGTCCCAGATGACCGGCTGGGTGCCGTTCGTGGTGTTGCTGTTCGGCACGTCCAGGCAGCGACCGGATGCGGCGCTGGCGTACGCGCTCGACGTGGTCGGCGGCGGCGTGGTCGGCGGGGTCGTCCCGCCACCACTGACCCGGTACACCACCGTGCCGTGCGCGGGCACGCTGGCGCTGATCGTCCCGCTGCTCGAGCTGGTGCCACCGGTCCACGCGTCCACCAGGGTGAACGACGAGCCGGACTTGCCGATGGCCGCAGCCGTGGTGGAGATCGTCGTCGTCGAGCCACCCTGGTTGAACAGGGCGACGGCGACGTCACCGTTGGCGAGGCGCTTGGCCAGCACCCGACGTGTGCCGTCGAAGGACACCTGCACGCCCTGCAACCCGAGCGTGTCCTGGTTGATGGCGATCAGGTTGGCATTCTTGAGGATGGTCTGCGTCGCGGCGTTCATGTTCCGCACGTCGTTCCCGGCGATCAGCGGCGACGCCATGATCGCCCACATGGCGAAGTGGCTGCGCATCTCGGTGTCGTTCATGCCACCGCGACCGACCTCCATCATGTCCGGGTCGTTGAACCCACCCGGGCGCGCGTAGGAGGCCAGCGGAACGGTCACGTTGATGATGTTCTGGATGCCCATCGGGTAGCCGTTGGTCTGGCCGGTGTCCCACGCGTTGGTGATGTCCTCGGTGGTCCGCCACATGTTCGCCACGTCGCCCCAGTTGCGCTGCGGGCCGGTCTTGGCGTGGATGCTGTTCGAGTTGATGCTGTAGACGATCGGTCGGCCGGTGGCGGCCAGCGCGTCGCGCATCTTGGCGAAGGTGGTCACCTGGTCGTTGATGCTGCCCTCCGGCGAGCACCAGTCGTACTTCAGGAAGTCCACACCCCAGGCCGCGAACTGCCGGGCGTCCTGCACCTCGTGGCCGCGGCTACCGGTGGCACCGGGGTAGGCGCCGAAGTACTGCGCGCAGGTCTTGTCGACCGGCACCTGGTAGAGGCCGAACTTCAGGCCCCGGGCGTGCAGATAGTCGCCGAGCGCCTTCATTCCGCTGGGGAAACGGGTCGGGTCGCCCTGGATGTTGCCGGAGCTGTCCCGGTTCGGGTTGAACCAGCAGTCGTCGACGACGACGTACTCGTAGCCCAGGTCGCGCATCCCGCTGCTGACGATCGCATCCGCCGTGCTGCGGATCAGCGCCTCGTTGATGTTGCAGCCGAACGTGTTCCACGAATTCCAACCCATCGGGGGAGTACGCGCCACGCCGTTGTCGAGCGCCTGCGCCGCCGGGGCACGAAGGCCGACCAGGGTGCCGGCGAGCAGGATTCCGGCTGCCAGCACGCTCCC
Source organism: Micromonospora sp. NPDC048835 (assembly GCF_040649995.1). Lineage (NCBI taxonomy): Bacteria > Bacillati > Actinomycetota > Actinomycetes > Micromonosporales > Micromonosporaceae > Micromonospora > Micromonospora sp. NPDC048835. The sequence continues at coordinate 35,660 of NZ_JBEZGM010000028.1, forward strand.
CCAGCGACGACCTCGGGTAGTGCGGTTCATCGAGCCTCCTTGTCGGTGACGCACGCCGATGACTACGATCTCTGGCCGGTGCGCCGATAGTTGGACGCCAATTTTTGTTAGCGTTAACAGAGACGCCCATCATGTTACGGCGGCATTTCATGAGTTTCAATACCTGAGCGCCACCCCATCGTCCGACATCGATTGACTACGCTCTGCGACAGATCGAACCGTGTCTTATCTGCGGCGAGGTCAGGAATTGGCGCGCACGCTGGCATTGGCGCGCACGCGCGTACACCACTCGGCAAGGAGTGGGTCCCGCCGCCCCCGACGGCCGGCACCGGCGGGTGCGGCAGTCAGCGACGAGGTGGGGCGACGCTGTCGCGCGAGACCAGGGCCGGGGCGATGGTCTGCCGCAGCGCCCCACTGACGCCCGACTCGATCTGGGACAGCAGCATCTGCAGGCTCGCCCGCGCCACCGCGTCGAAGTCCGGTCGGACGGTGGTCAGCGGCGGAATGAAGTAGGCCGCCTCCGGCACGTCGTCGAAGCCGACCACGCTGATCTCGTCCGGAACACGCCTGCCGAACTCGTGCAGCGCCCGCAGCACGCCCAACGCGAGATGGTCGTTGGCCGTGAAGACGGCGGTGACCTCCGGCATCCGCGCCAACATCTGCCCACACCGGTAACCCGAGGAAGCGGACCAGTCCCCCGGCATCGGTGGCGGCGGATCCAACCCGGCGGCCAGCAGCGCCTGCCGCCAGCCGTCGATGCGACCGACGCTGTCGAACCAGTCGGTCGGACCGGAGACGTGCCAGACCGTATGGTGCCCGGCGTCGAGAAGGTGTTGCGTCGCCGCCCGGGCACCCGCCACCTGGTCGACCGTCACCAGCGGGACCGGCCGGTTCGGGTCACCGTCGACGGTGACCAGCGGGACATCCTTGGGCAGCCGTTCGAGTGCCTCACCGGCCGACTCGACCGGGGCGATGACCACGATGCCGGCGACCCGGTGCGACAGGTGCCGCTCGACGGCCGCCGAGATGGAACTGTGGTCCAGGTTGCGTACGCTGCCGACGCTTACCGCGAAACCCTCCTGGGCGGCGGTCTGCTCCAACGCGGCCAGCAGCGACGCCGGGCCGTAGAGCGTCGTGTTCTGCGCGACCACGCCGATGACCTGCGACCGGCCCGTCACCAGCGCACGTGCCGCGCCATTGGGCCGGTAGCCGAGCTCGGCGATCGCCGCCCGCACCCGGAGCCGGGTCTGCTCACGGACGTTGGGATGCCCGTTGAGCACCCGCGACACCGTCTGATGGGAGACACCGGCGAGACGAGCGACGTCTGTCATCGCGGGACCGTGGACGGCCATTTCACTCCCCCCGCTACATCGCCGGACCGCAGCCCGTCGACGTCGACTGGAGCGGCCCGGCCCGATCCCCCTCGCTCAGTCACCACGCCGGTGCTGAATCCCAGGTGACCAGCGCTGGATCGCCGATAGTCTACGCCAGCAACAGCCTCGAACACGGCATGGCTGCGCGGGGACTGCCCGACGCGCCAGTGCCGTACAACGCGGTGCCCACAAGGAGTACGCCTCCAGCAGGTGCCGGGCACCGTACCCATGTGGTGCGCCGGCCCGCCCTCACTCCTGGACAGAGCGTGGAGCAGGCCGGCGCGGGCCGGACGCGATGGCGCCGACTCCGCACGCGGCAGGCATGCGGTGCCGACGCCACCGGTCAGACCGATCGTCGGGTGACTGGTGTCACGGGGTTGTCAGGTCGAACCGCCGCACGGTGACCGCGCCGCCGAGCGCCTGTGTGGCGTGGTTGAAGATGGCGAATCGGTAGCCCATGAAGAACTGCCAGTTGTTCGCGAGCGTCAGGGCGTTGCCGAACGAGGTGAAGTTGACCCCGTCGGTGCTGTACGAGAAGCGGGCCTGTCGGCCGGAGCCGGGTCTGATGTCGGCGTTGGCACGCAGCCAGATCCGGCCACCGGAGACGGCGGTGCTCGCCACCTCGCTACCGGTGCTCGTGGTGTTCCAACTGCCGTCCATCGTCAGCCCGTTCTGCATGACCAGCCGGGTGGACCCGTTGTCCCGTCTGATGCCGATCCAGGCCGACGAGTTACGCAGCACCGCCAGACCGGTGCGATCACCGTCGCGCATCGTGGAGTAGTCCAACTCGATCGTCGCGGTCGAGGTGGGACCCTGGATGCGGTGGGTCAACGTGTTGCGAGCCTTGTACAGGTCGCCGGTGACGGTCGCGGTCTGCAGGTTCAGCCCGTTGTTGACCGACCACTTGCTGTTGTCGGGGTTGTGGTTCCACTCCCACTGCGGGCCGAGCGTGGTGCCGGCGAACGTGTCGGTGCCGGTGAGCGGCTTGACCGCCCGGGGCGGCGCGGGCAGGTTCGGCTTCGGGTAGGTGCTGCCCCACGCGCCGTTGACCGTCTGCAGCACCGGCCAACCGTCGCCGGTCCAGGTGATCGGCGCCAGGGCCGGCATCCGACCACCGGGGTACGCGTCGACGAAGGACATGTAGTACCAGTCGCCGTTCTGGGTCTGCACCAACCCACCCTGGTGTGGCACGCCACCGCCGGAGATCGGGCCGGGCAGGTTGAGCAGCACCTGACGCTGCTCGTACGGGCCGAACGGGCCGTTCGTCGACTTCAACACGTACTGGCCGTTTGCCGGCCGGGTGAGCCAGATGTAGTAGGCGCCGTTGCGCTTGTAGAAGCGGGCGCCCTCGAGCGTCCCGATGCTCGACGGCGTCTGGTACACCTGCTGGGCCCGGACCTGGGACTTCCCGTCCGCGGAGAGCTGGGCGACGCTGATGGTGCCGTTGCCGTACGCGACGTACGGGGTGTCGTTGTCGTCGAACAGCAGGCCGGCGTCGTAGTAGCAGTTGGGGATCGTGGTGTGCTTGCTCCAGGTGCTGTCGACGGCCGACGCGGTGTAGATGTGGGTCTGCGCGAAGTCGATGCACCCGGCCCAGTAGTACTGCCTGTTGCTCGGCCGGTAGTTGAGCGTCGACGCCCAGATCCCGTCGACGTACGCGTTACCGCCGCTCATGTCGTACTTCGAGCCGAAGTCGAGCCGGGGCACGGCGTGACCTGCGAACTCCCAGTTCACCAGGTCGTACGAGCGCAGGACCGGCGCGCCGGGCGAGTAGTGCATGGTGGACGACGTCAGGTAGTAGACGTTGTCCACCCGGATGATGTCGACGTCGGCGAAGTCCTGCCAGATGGCCGGGTTCGAGAACGTGCCGTTCGACGGGGGCGGCGTGGTGGGGGGCGGCGTCGTGGGGTCGGTTCCGCCGTCGACGCGGACGAACTGCCACTGCTGGTTGGTGCCGTTCCAGTCGTCGTACTGCACGATGTTGCCGCCGTCGGCGGTCGAGGCGCCCTGCACCTCCATCACCTTGTTGCTGTTCCGGTTGATCAACCGGACATAGCCGCCGTCGGAGTCGGCCAACCGGAACTGCTGGTTGGTGCCGTTGTTGTCGCTCCACTGCACGATGCTGCCGCCGTTGGCGGTCGAACGGCCCGACACGTCCAGCACCTTGCCGGAGAGCCGCGACTTCACCCGGTAGTAGCCACCACCGGAGTCGACGAACTGCCACTGCTGCTGGTTGCCGTTGTTACGGGTCCACTGGGTGATCCGCGCACCGTCGTTCGTGGCCAGGTTGTACACGTCCAGGGCCTTGCCGCTGTTGCGGTTGACCAACACGTACCACGCACTGGTGTCCACGGTCGCCGCCGAGGCCGGTGACGGGGCGACGGCGGCGAGAGCCGTACCGATCACCACCGCCACCGCGGCGGCGAGTAGTGACAACCTCGCGCGCCGGCGCGGCGCTCCCCGTGGAACCTGTCCGGTGGAAATCATGATCCTCCTTAGCTGGCCTGAGGTGCCGGACGTTCTCAGCCGGCATCCGCATCGCTGGTCGGCACGCAGGCCGGACCGCTGATGTGATCGCTAACAGCACCCTCCGCCAAGTCCCGGAGATCGTTCGACCTCGACGGGGAGGCGCGCGGATCAGAGCCGGTGCGGCGCAGGAATCGAACTCTGTTGATGCTTACTGTTATCGATAACAAGACCGTAGTCAAGCCGAAACATGGGAGCGCGGCCGAGCGGACGCGCGGGCCTCGAAGAGCGCGAGGGCGGGCGGAGTCCGCCGGGGGCGCGGGGAGCGCGGGCGGAGTCCGCCGGAAGGCGCGAGAGGACGCGAGACGTGCGTGTGGCGCGGTCGGGGACGCGCGATCGGTGGCAGCTCAGCGGTGCGGTGCTCGGCGTGTCAAGTGGCTAAGCTGCCACCGATCGCCAGGTCAGGACGGGGCCACTCGGCCGCCCCATCGGCGCCGGCCTACGCCCCGCTGATCACGTGCAGGACAACACGATCCACTCGGGTTTCTTGATGTCGGGCCTTCCGCACCTGTCGGATACCGCGCTTTCATGCAAACCGAGTGGATCAACCCCATGTCGGGGGTCAGGCAGGTGGTACGGAGGAGCGCGGGTGTGATCGACCCGGACCGGCGAGGGTCCGGGTCGATCACGCCACGGCGGCAGGGGTCAGAAGCCCCGGGCCAGCCGGTGGTAGGCCTGGTTCCAGCGCAGCTCGTCGGCGAAGCGGCGCGGCTGCGTGTCGGCGTCGATGACGACCAGCTCGGTGCGGCTCATCTCCGCCAGGTCGTGCAGCTCCTCCACGCCGACCGCCTGGGACAGCACGGTGTGGTGCGGGGCGCCCGCGGTGATCCACGCCTCGGCCGAGACGGGCAGGTCGGGGCGCGGACGCCAGACGGCCCGGGCGACCGGCAACCGGCGCAGTGGCTGCGGCGGGGCCACCACGTCGATCTCGTTGGCCACCAGCCGGAAGCGCTCACCCATGTCGGACAGGCCGAGCACCACCGCCGGGCCGGGTGCGGCGTCGAACACCAGCCGGACCGGGTCCTCCCGCCCACCGATGCTCAGCGGGTGGATCTCCACGTTCGGCACGTCGGACGCGATGGTCGGGCAGACCTCGAGCATGTGGGCGCCGAGCACCAGCTCGTTGCCCGGGGTGAGGTCGTAGGTGTAGTCCTCCATGAAGGACGTACCGCCGCTGACGCCCACCGACATCGCCTTGAGCGTGCGGACCAGGACCGAGGTCTTCCAGTCACCCTCGCCACCGAAGCCGTAGCCGTCCGCCATCAGCCGCTGCACGGCGATGCCCGGAAGCTGACGCAGCCCCCCGAGGTCCTCGAAGTTCGTGGTGAAGGCCCGGAACCCGCCAGCGTCCAGGAAGGCACGCATGCCCAGCTCCAGGCGCGCGGCGTACCGCAGCGAGTCGTGCTGGTCGCCACCGGGCAGCAGCGCGCCGACGATGCGGTAGGTGTCCTCGTACTCCTTCACGAGATCGTCCACCTGCGCGTCGGTGACCTCGCCGACCACCTCGACCAGGTCGTTGACGCCGTAGGTGTTGACCGAGACCCCGAACCGCAGCTCGGCCTCCACCTTGTCACCCTCGGTGACCGCGACGTCGCGCATGTTGTCACCGAAGCGGGCCAGGCGCAGCGACCGCATGGCCGACCAGCCCAGCGCGGCGCGCGCCCAGGCTCCGACCCGTTCGGTAACCCGCGGGTCGCTGACGTGCCCGGCCACCGTCTTACGGGCCACGCCCAGACGCGTCTGGATGTACCCGAACTCCCGGTCGCCGTGGGCGGCCTGGTTCAGGTTCATGAAGTCCATGTCGATGTCGTTCCACGGCAACAGGACGTTGGCCTGGGTGTGCAGGTGCAGCAGCGGCGTCTGCAACGCGTCCAGACCGGAGATCCACATCTTGGCCGGTGAGAACGTGTGCATCCAGGCGATGACCCCGACGGCACCCTGAGCGGCGGCGTCCCGGCAGACCTGCAGGATCTCACCGCTGTTGGTCAGGACGGGCTTCCAGACCACGCGGGCGGGAATCTGCGGTGAGTCGTCGAGCGCTGCCGCGATCTGGCGAGACTGCTCGGCCACCTGGCGGAGCGTCTCCTCGCCGTACATGCCTTGGCTGCCGGTGAGGAACCAGATCTCGGGTTGTGTGTGTGGTGCCATGGAGTTGCCTTCCGCGAGAGGGGCGGTCACTTGTAACGGATTCCGATGAGACGCTGGAGGAGGATGAACGCGAAGAGCAGGCCGCCAATCACGATCTTGGTCCACCAGGAGTTGAGGCTCCCATCGAAGGTGATGAGGGTCTGGATCACGCCCAGGACCAGGACGCCGAGCACCGTCCCGAAGACGTAGCCCGCGCCGCCGGTGAGCACCGTGCCACCGATGACGACGGCGGCGATGACGTCCAGCTCCATCCCCACGGCGATCAGCGGCGCGCCGGAGAGGGTGTAGAAGGACAGCAGGATCCCGCCGATGGCCGAGCACAGACCGCTGATCGTGTAGACGGCGATCCGGGTGCGCCCCACCGGCAGGCCCATCAGCAGCGCCGACTGCGGGTTGCCGCCGATGGCGTACACGTTGCGACCCAGGCGGGTGTAGGCCAGCGTGTACGCGGCGACGACGACCACGGCGAAGGCGATCAGCACGCTGATCGAGACGAAGTTGCCGGAGGGATTGCCGATCCGCTCCTGCGACATCGAGGTCCAGAACCCATCGGTGATCGGGATGGACGCGCCGGAGATGAACGTACACATGCCCCGGGCGAAGAACATCCCGGCGAGCGTCACGATGAACGGCTGGATCTCGAAGAAGTGGATGGCGCAGCCCATCAGCAGGCCGAGCGTCGGACCGATGAGCAGGGCGATGACCAGCACCAGCGCCGCCGGCATGCCGTCCCTGAGCAGCGCGGCGGACACCATCGCCGTCATGGCGACGACCGACCCGACCGACAGGTCGATGCCGCCGGTGAGGATCACGAAGGTCATGCCCACCGCGACGACGAGCAGGAAGCCGTTGTCGATGAACACGTTGAAGATGACCTGCACGTTTGAGAACGCCGTGTACTGGGACACGCCGATGCCGTACATCACCAGCAGCAGGGCGAGCGTCGCCAGCACCGGGATCTGCTTCCTCGGCAGCCGGAACCGGGTACGACCGGCGGTAAGCGTTCCAGTGGTCATGCCGGCACCTGCTCCTTCGGCTTGTCGGCGATGGTGGCGGGCGGCGGCGCGTTGCGCCTACGGCGGCTGAACCGGGCCCGGAAGGCCGGCGCCTGGATCAGGCAGACGGCGATGACCACGACCGCTTTGAACAGCAGCGAGGTCTGCGGTGAGATGTCCATGGCGTACACCGTGGTGGTCAGGGTCTGGATGATCAGCGCGCCGATGATGGTGCCACCGAGGAAGAACCGGCCGCCCGCGAGGGAGGTGCCGCCGATGACGACCGCGAGGATCGCGTCCAGCTCCACCCACAGACCGGCCGCGTTGCCGTCGGCGCTGGACACGTTCGCGGTCATCATGAAGCCGGCCACCGCGGCGCACGCGGCACTGGCCACGTACACGAGGAACACCACCCGGCCGGAGCGGATGCCCGCCAACCGGCTGGCCTCGGAGTTGCCGCCCACCGACTCGATGATCATGCCGAGTGCGGTGCGACGGGTGAACGCGGCGACGAGCAGGGCCGCGGCGAGGGCGATGAAGATGGCAAGCGGCAGGGTCAGCAGGTGACCCAGCCCGATCGCCCGGTACGGCTCGGAGTTGATGGTGATGATCTGACCCTCGGTGATCAGCTGGGCGAGACCCCGCCCGGCCACCATCAGGATCAGGGTGGCGATGATCGGTTGGATGCCGATCACGGCCACCAGCACGCCGTTCCAGGCGCCGAGCACGAGCGAGATGCCAAGCGCCATGGCGAGCGCGGTCAGCACCACGCCGAGGCTGTTCTGGTCGGGCTGCTTGCTGATGTACATGCAGGCGACCGCGCCGCTGATCGCACAGAGCGAGCCGACCGACAGGTCGATGCCGCCGGTGGAGATGACCAGGGTCATGCCCAACGCGACGAGGATCAGCGGTGCGCTCAACCGCAGGATGTCGATAGGCGTCCCGTACAGGTGCCCGTCCTTGAGCTCGATGGACAGGAACCCGGGCCGGTAGATCGTGTTCGCGGCGAGCATGACGAACAGCACGGCGGCGGGCCAGAACAGCCGGTGACCGATCATCGTCCGATAGCGGCTCGTGGTGTCGTTCATCGGTCTGCCTCCTCCCGGTGGGATCCGCTGGCGATGGTCTGCATGATGCGGTCGGCGTCGAGGCCCTCGTCGTTGGCGAGCTGCGCGACCATCTGGCGGTCCCGCATGACGGCCACCTTGTGGCTGAGGCGCAGCACCTCCTCCAGCTCGGCGGAGATGAACAGCACCGCCATGCCCCCGTCGGACAGCTGCGTCACGAGCTTCTGGATCTCGGTCTTCGCGCCGATGTCGATGCCCCGGGTCGGCTCGTCCAGGATCAGCAGTCGCGGCTCGGTGATCAACCACCGGGCCAGCAGCACCTTCTGCTGATTGCCGCCGGAGAGGTTGCGTACCGGAACCTCCGGGTCCGCCGGCCGGATGTTGAGCGCCTTGACGTACTTGTCGACAAGCTCGTCCTGGCGACGGCGCGGAATGGGACGCAGCCAGCCGCGAGCCGCCTGCATGGCGAGGATCATGTTCTCGCGGACCGACAGGTCCGCGACGATGCCCTCCGCGCGGCGGTTCTCCGAGCAGAAGCCCACGCCGTGGTCGATGGCCTGCGCGGGGGTGCGCAGGCTGCTCGCCGTGCCGTCGATCGCGACCTGGCCACCGTCGGTGCGGTCGGCCCCGAACAGCAGACGCGCGACCTCGGTACGCCCGGAGCCCAGCAGACCGGCCAGGCCCACCACCTCACCGGAGTGGATGGTGAGGCTGAACGGCTCGACCGCGCCCGAGCGGGAGAAGTTCGACACCGCCACCAGCGGGGTGCCCTCCTCCAGCGCGGCCAGGTCCCGGCGGGAGTGCTCCTCGATGCCCTCCAGGACGTCGAGTTCCTTGCCGATCATCTTCTCGACGAGGGAGAGCTGGGGCAGCTCGGCGGTGAGGTACTCGCCGACGAGCCCACCGTTGCGCAGCACCGTGATCCGGTCGGAGATCTCGTAGACCTGGTCGAGGAAGTGGGTCACGAACAGGATGGCGATGCCCTCGTCGCGGAGCTGCCGCATGATCCGGAACAGCTGCGCCACCTCACCGGCGTCGAGACTCGACGTCGGCTCGTCCAGGATCAGCACCCGGGCCTGGATGTCGATCGCGCGGGCGATGGCGACCATCTGTTGGATCGCCAGGGAGTACGAGCCGAGTGGCGCGCTGACGTCGAGGTCGAGATCGAGGCGGGCCAGCAGGGCTCGGGCGCGGCGGCGAACCTCACCCCAGCGGACGGCGCCGAGCAGCCGGGGCTCACGGCCGATGAAGATGTTCTCCGCCACCGAGAGGTTGGTGCAGAGGTTGACTTCCTGGAAAACGGTGCTCACACCGGCGGCGGTCGCCTGCATCGGCCCGCTGAACGACACGGGCTCGCCGTCGAGGGTGATCGCGCCCTGGTCGGTGTCGTAGACGCCGGTGAGCACCTTGATGAGGGTCGACTTGCCGGCGCCGTTCTCGCCCATCAGGGCGTGCACCTCGCCGGGGAAGAGCCGGAAGTTGACGTCGTGGAGTGCGCGCACCCCGGGGAAGGACTTGCTGATCCCGGTCATGGTCAGGACCGGACGGCTATCCGTCATCCCATCAGACCTCTTCTGGGTTGTCGACACGGAAGGGCCGCTACGCCCCGCCACGCCCGCCCGGTCGTCCCTGCGGGGTCGCTCGGGCGGGCGTGGTACGGGGGTCGTCGCGGGCCAAGCCCGGTCCGTTTCGGGTAGGGAGGCGACGCGGCGGGGCCGCCACGCGAGCGCGGCGACCCCGTCGTCGATCAGTACTTACGGTTGGGCAGGGCTTCCTTCGCCTGCTCCTGGGTGAAGGTGGTCTCCTCGGTCTCGATCCGAGGCGGCACCTCCTCGCCCGCGTGGACCTTCTTGGCCAGGTCCATCAGCTGCGGGCCAAGCAGCGGGCTGCACTCCGCGATGAAGTTGAACTTCCCGTCGGCGAGAGCCTGCATGCCGTCCTTCACCGCGTCGACGGTGATGATGGTGATGTCCTTGCCGGGAACCTTGCCGGCGGCGGTGATCGCCTCGAGCGCGCCCAGACCCATGTCGTCGTTGTGCGCGAACAGCACGTCGATCTTCGGGTTGGCCTTGAGGAACTGCTCCATGACCTGCTTGCCGCCGGCCCGGGTGAAGTCGCCCGGCTGGGAGGCGATGATCTTCAGGTTGGGGTTGGCGGCGATGGCCTCGCCGAAGCCCTTCTTCCGGTCGTTGGCCGGCGCCGCACCGGTGTTGCCCTGCAGCTCGACGATGTTCACCGGGCCGGAGGCGGTCTTCTTCTGCTCGACCAGCCACTCACCCGCGAGCCGGCCCTCCTTGACGAAGTCCGAGCCGAGGAACGTCTTGTAGAGCGTCTTGTCGGCCGAGTCCACCGAGCGGTCGGTCAGGATGACCGGGATCTTGGCGTCCTTGGCCTCCTTGAGCACGGTGTCCCACCCGGACTCCACCACCGGCGAGAAGGCGATGACGTCGACCTTCTGCTGGATGTAGTTGCGGATCGCCTTGATCTGGTTTTCCTGCTTCTGCTGCGCGTCGTCGAACTTCAGCTCGACCCCCGCAGCGGTCGCGGACTCCTTGATCGAGGTGGTGTTCGCGGTACGCCAGCCGCTCTCCGCACCGACCTGGGAGAAGCCCATCGTGATCTTGCCGTCGTCCTTGGACCCGCCGCCGCCGGTGTCACTGTTGCCACAGGCCGCCACGCCGCCGACCAGCAACACGCTGGCGAGGACCGCGGCAGCGCGCCACCGAACGGACTGCGTTCGCATCTTTCCCATCGAATCTCCTTGGCTGGATGTGGTGGGTAACCGCGTCCGCCGCCGAGGTGCGTGAGGGCGGCGTACGCGGGTGGTGCGTGCTGGTGCGTCGTGGTGCAGACCGGCGGGCCCTGGGTCTTCTGTGCAGGGTCAGGAACCCGCCGGTGCGACTTGTTGTTGGCCGTAGACGTTCTGGTAGCGGTCGTAGAGCGAGTCGATGTCGGCCTGTGCCATCGGGACCGGCTGCCCGAGGGTGTGGGCCAGGTGCGCGGTACGGGCCACGTCCTCGCACATCACCGCCGCCTTGACCGCCGCGCGGGCGTCGCGGCCGATGGTGAACACGCCGTGGTTGCGCATCAGCACCGCTGGCGAGCGGTGCCCGGCCAGGGTGGCGACGATGCCCTTGCCGATGTCGTCACCGCCGATCAGGGCGAACGGGCCGATCGGGATCTCCCCACCGAACTCGTCGGCCTGTGCGGTGAGGTGACAGGGGATCGACTCCCCGCACGCGGCCCAGGCGGTCGCGTACGAGCTGTGCGTGTGCACGACCCCACCGACCTCGGGCATGGCCCGGTAGACGTAGGCGTGCGCTGCGGTGTCGCTGGACGGGGCGAAGTCACCCTCGACGAGCACGCCGTCGAGGTCGCAGACCACCATCGTGGCCGCGGTGAGGTCGTCGTAGCTCACCCCGCTCGGCTTGATCACCATCAGGTCCTGGCCGGGAACCCGCGCGGAGACGTTGCCGGACGTCCAGGCGACCAGGTTGTACCGGGTCAGCTCGGCGTGCAGGCGCGCGACGGTCTCGCGCAGCTCGCCGATCTGTCGGGTCACCTCGGCGTTCACGCGACCACCTCCAGCGCAGCCTCGTCCGCGACCGCGGCGGTCTCGACCGCCGCGTTACGGATCGCCCGCAGGCGGAGCATGACGTCGTTGCCGCCCCGACCGAAGTGGTCGTGCAGCGCCCGGTACTCGGCGTAGAGAGCGTCGTAGGCAGCCGCCCGCTCCGGATCCGGGCGGTAGACGGCCTCGTGCACCCGCCCCATCGCCTGCGACGCCTCGTGGATCGAGGGGAACTCACCGGCGGCGACGGCGGCGTGGATCGCCGAGCCCAGCGCCGGCCCCTGCGCCGAGGCAATGATGTTCAGCGGGCGCCTGGTCACGTCGGCGTAGATCTGCATCAGCAGCGCGTTGTTCGTCAGACCACCGGCGATCACCAGGTCGTTCACCGGGACTCCGGCGTCGACGAACGCCTCGATGATCATGCGAGTGCCGTACGCGGTGGACTCCAGCAGAGCCCGGTAGATGTCCGCCGGCCGGGTGGCCAGGGTCATGCCGACGATCATCCCGCTGAGGTCGTGGTTGACCAGCAGGGAACGGTTGCCGTTCCACCAGTCCAGTGCGATCAGGCCGTGCGCGCCGACGGGCTGGCTCGCGGCCAGCTCGGTGAGGCGTTCGTGCGAGTCGACGCCCGCCGGGGCGGCGTGCTCGACGAACCAGCCGAAGATGTCGCCGACGCCGCTCTGCCCGGCCTCGTAACCCCACGCGCCGGGGCTGATGCCACCGTCCACCACACCGCACATGCCGGCCACCTCGGCGACCTCCGCGCCGTTGACGACGTGGCAGGTCGAGGTGCCCATGATGGCGACGAGCCGACCGGGCTGCACCGCCTGCGCGGACGCCGCGGTGACGTGCGCGTCGACGTTGCCGACGGCCACCGCGATGCCCTCCGGCAGGCCGGTCCAGGCGGCGGCCTGGGCGGTGAGGGAGCCGGCCCGGGCACCGAGGGGCAGCAACGGACCGTCCAGCTTGGCCACGAAGCCGCCGAAGTCGGGGTTGAGCGCGGTCAGGAAGCCCTCGGAGGGGTAGTGACCGTCCTGCAGGATGCCCTTGTACCCGGCCGTGCAGACGTTGCGGGTCTCGGTGCCGCAGAGCTGCCAGACGATCCAGTCGGCGGCCTCGATGAAGCGCTCGGCCCGGTCGTAGACCTCCGGGTCCTCCTCGAGGAGCTGCAGACCCTTGGCGTACTGCCACTCGGCGGAGATCTTGCCGCCGTACCGGCCGATCCACGGCTCGGCCCGCTCGTGGGCCAACGCGTTGATCCGGTCGGCGTGCGGCTGGGCGGCGTGGTGCTTCCACAGCTTGACCCAGGCGTGCGGTCGGTCGCGCAGCTCGGGCGTCTCGCACAGCGGGGTGCCGTCGGCGAGCGTCGGCAGCACGGTGCAGGCGGTGAAGTCGATGCCGATGCCGACCACCGCCGCCGGGTCCACCCCCGCCGCGGACAGTGCCGCCGGTACGGCGTAGCGCAGCACGTCGCGGTAGTCCTGCGGGTTCTGCAGGGCCCAGTCCGGGGGTAGTGATCGGCCTCCCGGAAGAGCCGTGCTGATCACGCCGTCGCCGTACTCGTGCACCGCGGTCCCCAACTCGGCACCATCGCCGACACGGACCACCAGAGCGCGCCCGGACAGGGTGCCGTAATCGACACCGACGACGTAGCGGTCGTCAGCTCCGTCCACACGGTTCATGTTCACCTCCACCTTAACGGGGATAGTGTTAACGCTCACATCCAGACTCGTCAAGACATCCAGCCGCAACAGCTCCGTAACGGAACACGGAAGAGCGCCGACTCGGGAGGGTTGATAGCGGACCAGCGTAAAAGGCGCGAATCCGACGCCACCGGTCGGATTCAACCGACGAATGGGCTGTCGCGCGGAGCGGGTGCCGACCCGACGACCCGGCGACCGACGGGTCCACCGCGCCCAGCGGGCCGGACACCGGGGGTAACCGCCAGATGGCGACCACTCCCCCCGGCGGAAGAATGGCAGCGATAACATCGCCGGGGCGCCGCGTTCCCGGGCATGGATCCACACCGCAGCCATCGATGGTCATACGGGCTCATCGGCGAGCGCGCCGGGGCGGCGCCCGACGCCGCGCCCCACCGGACGAAGCGATCGTGTTATCGATAACATTCAACGTCTTGATGGACCTGCGAAGCCCGGGTCGGCCTACGCGTCAGACGGTGCCGGGGGCCAAGGTCGACTCGTGTTTCCTGAAGTCGCGTGGTCCGTCGCGGTGCGACCGGCCGAGGTCATGAAACCCGAGTCAATCATGCGCTCGCGCCGGCCACCCGCCCCCGAGCGACGCCACCGGCCACCGAACCAACGACGCGACGAGCCGGCGGCTCGGCCCAGAGGGGCCGAGCCGCCGGCTCGGTGATGCGGTACCTGGACGAGCGCCGGGTCGGATCAGGTCGCCCGGTTGCGGTTGTACAGGACCTTGGCCCAGAGGAAGGAGGCCACCGTGATGACGGCGCACCAGACCACCGCGATGATCGCGTTGTTCCCGATCCCGGTGCCCAGGAGCAGGCCGCGAAGGGTCTCCATGATGGGCGTGAAGGGCTGGTAGTCAGCGAACAACCGCACGGCGGCCGGCATCGAGTCGGTGGGAACGAACCCGCTGCCGAGGAACGGCAGCAGGATCAGCGGCATGGGCAGGTTGCTTGCCGTCTCGACGCTGTCACTGACCAGACCGAGGGCGACGGAGAGCCAGGTCAGCGCAAACGTGGCCAGGGCGAGGACGCCCACCGCGGCGAGCCACTCCACCGGGTTGGCCGTGGGCCGGAACCCGACAAGCAGCGCCACGACGGTGACGGCCGCGAGGCTGAGCATGGTCTGGACCAGGCTGCCCAGCACGTGGCCGGTCAGGACCGACGGCCGGAAGATCGACATCGTGCGGAACCGGGCGATGATCCCCTCGGTCATGTCCATCGCGACCGAGATGGCGGTGCCCTGTGCGGCGCTGACCACGGTGATGAGCAGGATGCCGGGGGTGACGTAGTTGGCGTACTGGGAACGGTCGCCGGACGGGCCGAGCCCGGCGCCGAGCGTGCCGCCGAAGACGTAGACGAAGAGCAGCAGGACGATGATCGGCATACCGATGAGCAGAAACGTCATCGACGGGTACCGCCGCATGTGCAGCAGGTTGCGCCGCAGCATGGTGCTCGAGTCGCGGACGGCGAGGGAGAGGGTGCTCATCGCGCGGGTGCCCTTTCGTGGTCGGGTCGGTCGGCCCGGGAATCGGGCTGACCGGTGAGGGTGAGGAACACGTCGTCCAGGTCGGGGGTGTGTACGGAGAGCCCGGCCACGGTGATCGAGGCGCGGTCGAGCTGGTCGAGCAGGGTTCGCAACGATCCGACCCCGCCGTCACTTGGCACCTGGAGGGTGAGCGCCGCGTCGTCCCGGGTGGCTGCGTCGAACGTCCGGGCCGCCGAGTCGAGCCCCTCCTGGTCGGCGAACTGCAACACGACGTGCCCGCCCGGGATGAGCCGCTTGAGTTCGCGCGGCGTGCCCTCGGCGATCAGTCGGCCGTGGTCGAGGAAGGCCACCCGGTCGGCGAGTTGGTCGGCCTCCTCCAGGTACTGCGTGGTGAGCAGGATGGTGACGCCCTCGGCGGCGAGGCCGCGGATGATCTCCCACATGGCCCGCCGGCTGCGCGGGTCGAGGCCGGTGGTCGGCTCGTCGAGGAAGATGACGCGGGGCTCACCGACCAGGGTCATCGCGAGGTCGAGCCGTCGACGCATGCCGCCGGAGTAGGTCGACACCGGCTTGGCGGCCGCCTCGGTCAGGTCGAACTGGTCGAGCAACTCGGTGATCCGTCGCCGACCGGCGGCCCGGTCCAGGTGGCACAGGTCGGCCATCAGGATCAGGTTCTCCCGCCCGGTGAGCAGGTTGTCGACGGCGGAGAACTGGCCGGTGACACCGATCAGCGCGCGGACCGCGTCGGGCTGCCGGCTCAGGTCGTGGCCGAAGACGCGGGCGTTGCCGCCGTCGGCGTCGATCAGGGTGGAGAGGATCTGCACGGTGGTGGTCTTGCCGGCGCCGTTGGGACCGAGCAACGCGAAGATCGTGCCCTCGGTGATCATCAGGTCGATGCCGTCCAGCACGACCTTGGCGCCGTAGGACTTGCGCAGGTCGGTGGCGACGATCGCGGGGTTCGTGGGGCTGGTCATGGTCTCCTCATCCGAGGTCGGCGTGGTGGTGGGTCAGGCGCGGCGGATCATGATGTCGCCGAAGGAGGTGTTCGCCCGGACCTCGACCGTCTCGTCGGTCTGTGCCGGGCTGTCGGTCGACTCCAGTGCGTTGTGCACGCGGCCGTGCTTGGAACTGACGTCCAGCCACGCGGCGGTCCCGCGACGGACGCCGACCTCGATGGCGCCGTAGGCGGTCTGCAGCTCGACGGCTCCCCGGACGACCTCGCCGAGGCGCAGGTTGCCGTACGCGGTGCGGGCGGTCACCGAGGCCAGTGAGGTGTCCACGGTGACGTCGCCGTAGGCCGTGTTGATCCGGACGTCGCCGCCGCCGCTGCCGATCCAGCAGTCACCGGAGGAGTTCTTGATCTCGGCGTTGCCGTCGACAGCACCGAGACGTACCTTGCCGGACGACACCTTCACCCGGGCGGAACCGAGGACGCGCTCGACCGCGACCTCGCCGTGGCTGGAGTCGATGTCCAGCGGCCCGGTCTCGTCGAGCCGGATGTTGCCTCCGGTCTTGATGCGGCACTCGCCGAGCCGACCCTCGCAGCGGAACGCCGCCCACGACGACTCGGCCTGTACCCCCGATCCGGTCGGCAGCTCGATCAGGACGTCGACCGACGGTCCGGCACCGAACCCGTAGCGACGCCAGTTCTTCGGCACCCTGACCACCAGGCGCCCGGCGGCGTACTCGACTGTGGTCTGCTCCGCGGCGCTCAGGTCGGCCTTGCTCGACGGGTCGCGGGGCCGCACGTTCACCACCGTGTCGGTGCGTTCGCTGGCGGCGATCCAGACGTCGCCGACCGGGATCTCGATCCGGGTGAAAATCGGTTCTGGCGTGTCGAAAACAGGCATGGTGGTCTCCCGAAAGGTGGTCGGCGAAGGTCACCGCTGGTCAGCGGCGTGATGTGTTGGGGGTGCGAGGAGTCAGCGGGCCCAGCCGGTGAAGTGCTGGCCGAAGCGCGGCTCCGGACGGCGGGGCGGCCGGCGCTCCGCCTCGCCCGCGCCGGCGGCACCGGCGACGGCACCGGCGACGGCGCGCACCAACCAGGCGTTGACCGAGAGGCCCGCACGCCCGGCTGCCTCCTCGACGCTGGCCTTGACGTGGTCGGGGAGGCGCAGGTTGATCCGCGAGGTGCCGCCCTCGTCCCCCTCCGGCGCGGCCAGCGGCACCGACATCGGCGGCGGAGCACTCGCTTCGCTCGCCGGCTCGACCGGCGGGCTGGCGGGCGCCACCACGAAGTCGGGCTCACGCCCACGCAGCCGGACGTGCACCGAACCCGGCGCGAGCTCCCGGGTGATCTCGTCGGCCGCGTCGGACAGCGCCTCGAGCAGGGTGAGACGGGTGGCCGCCTCCAGTTGCGTGAAGAGCCGTTCGGCGAGGACCCGGGCCTCCGGATCCACACCCTCCGCAGCAACGGCGAACTCGTTACGCAGGTTCTCGACGTATGACCTCAGCTCCATGGCACCATCATGGCACCACTCTGGCTCAGAGTGCAACAGCTCTGGCTCAGCAGAATGGCGCCAATTGGCTCAGTTACTGGTCAGCGGGCTCTCGGAGGTCACCAAAGACCCGCCGGACGAGGTGGTTCGCGTCCTCCTGGGTCAGCCCGGACGCCACCAGGAGGTCGCTGACGGTCGTCCGCACCTGCGCCACCACCACCGCGCCGGAGAAGCCGACACCGTCCCGATAGGCGTGCCCGGCCATCCGGACCGCGTGCAGCGCCTGCTCCCGCGCCCGATTCGGCTCGACACCGGCGGCGAACTGCCGCTTGAGCAGGCGAACGGCCTCGCCGAGATCGGTAAGCGCCGTCGGCAACGACTCCGGCACCGGCTCGTCGTCCTCGATGAGCGTCACCGACCGCCGGATCAGGGTGCCGCTGTTGCGCATCGCCCGGTCGATCGGCTCCGCCGCCCGCGCGTAGCGGCCCACCGGCCCGTGCCGCTGGCGCCAGTACACCGGTGACAGGGTGCTGGCCTCCCGGGCACCCTGGGTCGCTTCGACGAACGCCTTCAACCGGCCCGCGCTCTGCCGCAGCTCACTCCGGGCGGCGCGGGCCTGAGCCGCGTCCCGGTGGCTCAGCGCCTCGGCGGTGGCGTCCAACTGGGTCGCGAGGAGATCCAACGCCGGCCGTGCCGCCCGGTTGAGCACCCGCAACGGGTTCAGCGGCAGCAACACGGCAGTGACCAGCAGCGCCACCCCTCCCCCGACGAGCGCGTCCACGAACCGGGGGATCTCCAGGTCACGCACGACCGGGCTGAGCGTGACGATGAGCACCGCCGTCGCCCCGGCCTGGACCACCACCGCCGCACTGCCCGCCAGGAAGAGCGCCACGACGATCGCCAGCACCACGATCAGGGCGAGCTGCCACCACCCGGTGCCGATGACCAGGAGCAGCAGGTCACCGATCAGCACCCCGACGGTGACCCCGATGATCAGCTCGACGGTGCGACGCAACCGCTGGCCGACGGACGCCGCGAGCGTCGAGACGGCCGAGATCGGCGCGAAGACCGGCTGCGACACGTGCAGCAGCGAGTGCGCCACGAACCAGGACAGCCCCGCGGCCAGGCCGGCCTGCAGGGCGAGGCCGCCGATGGTCCGTACCCGACGGATCCGCTCGCGCACGGCGGCGAGCACCCGGTCCCGGAGCCGCACGACCGTCGACGGACCCGCGTCCGCTCCGCGGCGACCGGCAGCGACCATGGCGGCACGTACCCCGCCACGATCGGCTCATTCCTCGCCGACCCGCGCCGGCCGCCGTCAGCGCGAGGCGGGTGCCTTCTCGGCGTACGCCCAGAGCCGGTCGGCGGCGGCCGGGTCCACCGACGTACCCGAAGCGACGGTGACCGCCGGTCGGGCCCGACCTGGGCGGTAGTGCCCCGGGCCGCGGCGATTGGGGGCGTCCGGATCGGGTAGACCCTGCCGTCACCGCGGTCGACGGCGCCCCCGGCGCGGGACGCCGGGGCAGGTCGCGGGGCAAAGGCTGCGAGACGCCTCGGGGGTACGTCGGATGGGTCGACGCGGTTGAGCGGGCCGGACGACTCCGGTGACGTCGTGGAGCTGCGCGTACACGGAGTCTCCGGCGCGAACGCCGCCCAGGTGCTGGACCTGCAGCCCACCGGGCAGGTCGCCGGCGACCGCAGTGGTGGCTTCTACCGGCCGCGCCCCTCGAACGACGCGGGCGTGCCCGGGGTGACGCTCGAGGCGTACCGCTGGGGTGACCTGCCCTCCGGGACCGTGGCCCGCTCCCTGGCGGTGGTCTTCCTGCTCCCCTTCATGCTCGTCAACGTCGCGATCTGGATGCGCCCGGCGAACCCAGGTTCCGAGGCGATGGTCAAGTCCCTGTGCCGGCTGTTGGCGCTCACCCTCACCGTGCTGTACGTGCTCGCCATCGCCGGCGTCGCCCTGGACCTCGTCGGCTGGAAGTGCCTGGCCTCGTCGGACTGCCTGGCCGGACGTAGTTGGTTGTCCTGGTTGGGTGGGCGCCCGGTCGGACAGCGGCTCGCCGTGCTCGCGCTGGCCCCGGTCGCCGCGATCGGCCTGATCTGGCGGGCCAGCTCCCGTCCGGGGCGGACCTTCGAGGCGTTCCGCGCACCGGACCAGGGCGTCTCCACGTCCCGGCTCGGCACCATCGGTCAGTGGGACGCCGAACCACTCGTGGGTCGGCTGCGGTCCATCCACGTCGCCGCGGCCTTCGCGACGCTGAATGTCGTCCTGCTCCTGGCCCGGGGCCCGACGGCGGCGACGATCGCGCTGACGGCGGTCACCGGGATCATCCTGGTGGGCTGCGTGGGGCTGCTCTGCACCCCGCCGCTGATCGACCGGGCCCCCGGCGACAGGCGGCTCGACCGGGTCACCCGCACTCTCCGAACGGCCGCCGTCATCCTGACCGTGGTCGTCCTCGCGCACGTGCTGACCAGCTCGCAGCCGTGGCCGCAGGAGCACGGGCTGCCCGGCTACGACACGACGCTGGCCGGCCTGTTCCTCGCGCAGACGACGCTGCTGGCCGCCCTGGGCGTGGTGCTGCTCTGGCACCGCCGCCGCGAGGGTGGCGCGACCCCGCTGTTCGGTCTGGGCGCCCTCGGCGTCGCGGCCACCGGCATCAGCATGGCGCTTGCGTACTCCGCCGAGTTGATCTACCGGGTGGCGGACTTCCTGGACCGCGACGTGCCGACCGGAGAGGGCATCGTCTCCGGCCCGCCCCGGGCCTACACCTGGGCGATCTACGGTTTCCTCCGGGCGTTGGTGGTCACGGTGATCATCGCTGGGCTCGTCGTGCTGCTCTCCCGCCCGGGTCGTCGTCGCGCCGCCGCGGCGATCGTCGCACGCGACTTTCCGAACCCACCAGCCGAGGTGAGGCCCCGGCTGCGGCAGGTCCGCGACGCCATAGCCCGGGCCCGTTTCACCGAGAAGCTGGTGCCGCTGGCCGTGCTCTACGGCTGTCTCGCCGGGCTCGCCACGGCCACCACCACCGTCGGCCTGCTGGGGCAGTTCCCGAGCGACGTCATCGAGCGCAACATCGGACTGCCGGCGGACGCTGTCACGTTCGGCATCGCCTTCGGAAGCTGGGTGATCGCGGCGGTCATCCTCGGCCTGGTCGTCGGCGGTATCTTCGCGTACCGGACCGAGCCGTACCGTCGACACATCGGTGTCCTCTGGGACCTCGGCACCTTCTGGCCCCGCGCCGCCCACCCGTTCGCACCGCCCTGCTATTCCGAGCGGGCGGTGCCGGAGCTGGCCCGCCGGATCACCTACCTCGTCGAACGCGGCGACGCGGTGCTGCTCACCGGGCACAGCCACGGTTCGGTTCTGCTCGCCGCCACCGTGCTCCAGCTGCCACCGCAGGTCGGCGACCGGGTCGCCCTGCTCACCCACGGCTCACCGTTGCGCCGCCTCTACGCCCGGCTCTTCCCCGCCTACGTCGACGACGCGGCACTGCACGAGATCGGCCGGCGGGTGGGCTGGCGCTGGGTCAACCTGTGGCGTGACACCGACCCCATCGGCGGCTGGGTCTTCTCCCCACGCCCGTCCCCCACGTCGGCCGGCGACGCCGACCCGGCCGTCGCGGTGGACCGCCGACAGCGTGATCCCCGCGATCTGGTGACGCCACCGGGGGACAGCGTCGCCCCACCCATCCACGGACACTGGCCGGGCGAGTCCGACGAGCCGTTCGCCGAGGTGGTACGGGAGTTGGCGCAGCGCCTCCGTGGGCGGTCCGGCCGGCCCGGGACGCCGGGGTAGCGGGCCGACTCAGCGACCCCGGCCCGCCCGCGTACGCCACTGGTCGAGGCCGGTGTCGGCGAGGCGGGCGCCGCCGGCCGGGACGAGCGAGCGTTCGCCCAGCTTGGCGCCGAAGTACCGGGCGTCGGGGTCGGCCACCACCGAGCGACGGTCCTGCTGATCGGCGAGGAGGGACCGACCCAACTCGTCGAGCCGGAACTGTTCCGGACCGGCGACCTCGACCACGGAGTTCGTCGGCGCGCCGAGCACGACGTCGGTCACCGCGGCCGCGACGTCGTCCGCGGCCATCGGCTGGATGAGCACCGGCGCGAGGTGCACGGTGTCGCCGTCCGTGGCGGCGTCGATGATGCCCTGGAGGAACTCGAAGAACTGGGTCGCGTGCACCACCGAGTACGGGATTCCGGAGGCGACGACGAGCTTCTCCTGGGCGACCTTCGCGCGCATGTACCCGCTGTCCGGGATCCGGTCGCACCCGACGATGGAGAGTGCCACGTAGTGGCTCACACCGGCGTCCGACGCGGCGGCGAGGAGCGTCCGGGTCGACGTCTCGAAGAACTCCAGCACGGCGGCGTCCTCGAACGACGGCGAGTTCGACACGTCGACGACGACGTCGGCGCCGGTGAGCGCGTCGGCCACCCCCTCGCCGGTCAGGGTGTTCACGCCGGTCTTCGGCGATGCCGGCACCACCTCGTGGCCCTGGGCGCCGAGACGGTCCACGACCTTGGAACCGATGAGGCCGCTGCCCCCGATGACGACGATCTTCATGGTCGAACCACGTCCTGTCTGCGCTGGGTCGGGTGGTGCTGCAAACCAGTAAGACGGAAAGCGTGCACGGATGCAGGACAATCGCCGGAGAACGGTCGGACGGAGATCAGGGGGTGGACGTGGCGACGGTGTCCCACCCGGTGTTCGCCCGGGTGTACGAGCGGCTCAGCGTCGCCATGGACCGCGCCGGCACCGCGGCGTTCCGGCGGGACCTGGTCGCCGGCCTGTCCGGCCGGGTGATCGAGATCGGTGCGGGCAACGGACGGATGTTCTCCCACTATCCCCCCGGGGTGACCCAGGTCCTCGCGGTCGAGCCGGAGCGACGTCTGCGGGCCGCCGCCGAGCGGGCCGCGTCGTCCGCGCCGGTTCCGGTCACCGTCGTCGATGGTCTGGCCGAGGCGCTGCCCGCCGGCGACGGCGAGTTCGACTCGGCAGTCGTCGCGCTGGTGCTGTGCACCGTGCCCGATCAGGCGAGCGCGTTGGCCGAGATCAGCCGGGTGCTGCGCCCGGCAGGCCAGGTGCGGTTCTTCGAGCACGTGGCCGCCGAGAAGGCCACCGGTCTGCACCGCGCCCAACGACTCGTCGACGCCACCCTGTGGCCGAGGCTGTTCGCCGGCTGCCACACCAGCCGCGACACCGTCGCCGCTCTCGGGGCGGCCGGCTTCGAGGTGGCGGAGCTGCGCCGGTTCCGCTTCCCGGCGACCAGCAACAGTCCCTCCTCGCCCTGCGTCCTCGGCCGCGCGGTCAGGCCGGACTGACACCGCCGACGGCCGCACCGCTCACCGGCGGGGCAGCCCGGTCAGCCAGACGTCCAGCTCCGCCGGGGAGCGCAGCAGCACCACCGACGGCGCGGACGGGTCGGCCTGCCAGGCCCGCATCCGTCGTCGGGCCCGACCGAACGCGGTGACGTGCCACAGCAGGATCGAGTCGCGGGACAGCACGCTGCTCAGCGACTCACGGTTGCCGTTGCAGATCACCTCGCCGGTGACCACCCGGCGGACGGTGCGGCGGAACAGCCGTCCGAACGAGCGCCACCGTGGGTAGTCCAGGCCGACGACCAGATCGGCGCGGGACATCGGGACGTCCCGCCAGCCGTGGTACGCCCCGTCGATGATCCAGCGGTCCCGTCGACAGATCTCCTCGATGCGGCTGCGCTGCCTGGTGACCGGCACCTCGACCCAGCCCGGTTCCCAGAGCAGATCGTCCACCGGATACCAGGGCAGTCCGAGGTGGTCGGCCAGCCGCGCCGCGAGGGTCGACTTGCCGGAGCCGTACACCCCGTAGACCAGGATGCGACGCGGGGCGCTCATCGCGGCAGCGTACGTCGTGAAGAAAAGTCGGTTGTCGTGCCCGGCGCGGCTCGGCAGAGTGACGTCCATGACGTACTGACGGAAACCACCCCTGCTCCGCGCCACCGGTGTTGCCTCCCGGGGGCCGTGACGCCGTCCGTTCTTACGTCCGCCCCCAGAAGTGAGCCCCGTTCTTCCCAGCACGACCTTCCTCGGGAGTCCCCGCCCCCGTCCGCCCCGGCCACCGTCACGGTGTTCGCCCGTTACCTTTTTGATCGTCCCCAGCCGGGGACCCTCGGTCGCCCGGCCCGGTATGACTTCCTGCTCAAGCGGGCCGTGCCGGAACGGCTCGCCGCCCGGTTCCCCGACCTCGACCAGGCGCTCGACCCGGTGCGGGACGCCGACGACCCGGCCTGGGCCGTCGTCGACGGGGCAACCACTTCGTGGAGTTGGCGCGCGTCGACACCGTCCTCGACCCCGCTCACGCGAGCCGACTCGGGCTCGACCGGGGCGACCTCGTGCTCATCGTGCACAGCGGTTCCCGCGGTCTGGGCGAACGGATCCTGCGGGCGCACACCGAGGTCCACGGTGCCGGGCCGGCTCCCGACCCGGCCGCCTACCTGGGCCGGCACGACGAGGCGGCGCGCTGGGGTTCGCTCAACCGGCGGGTGCTTGCCGCCCGGGTGGCGCACGCGTTGGGGGCCGAGCCCCGCACCGATCGTCGGCAGGTGCCACAACCTCGTCGAGGTCCGGGACGGGGTCTACCTGCACCGCAAGGGCGCGGCGCCGGGTGACGGGTGCGATGTGCTGATCGCCGGCACCCGAGGCACGGCGTCCTATCTGGTGGCGGCGCACGCCGGGCCGGACGCCAACCACTCGGTGGCCCATGGCGCTGGACGCAAGATGTCACGCGCCGACGCCCTGCGGCGGGGCCGGGCCAAGCACACGGTCGAGGAGCTGCGCCGTACGCCGGTGGGGTCGCTGGTGGTGTGCGGGGACCGGCAGTTGCTCTTCGAGGAGGCGCCCACGGCGTACAAGCGCTCGACCGCCGGACCGCCCTGGACCTGCTGCGTCACCGCGTCGCGCAGGGCGACGAGCCGCGCGGCGTGCCGTCACCACCGCCCGGTGGCGCGTCCACGACGGGCTGGTTCGCGGCGACCCGGTACGGGTGGAACGGCCGACGCCGTAACGACTCAGACCTCCAGCACCGCGTCGGCGAACGCCTGTGGCGCCTCCTGCGGCAGGTTGTGCCCGACGCCGCCGCCGACGGTCCGGTGCTCGTACTGGCCGGTGAACTGCTTGGCGTAGACGGTGGGCTCGACGTGGGGCGCGCCGTTGGCGTCGCCCTCCATCGAGATGCTGGGCACGCTGATCTTCGGCTGCGTGGCCAGGCGCTTCTCCAGTTCGTCGTACTGTGCCTCGCCGTCGGCGAGGGCCATCCGCCACCGATAGTTGTGGATCACGATGTCGACGTGGTCGGGGTTGTCGAACGACGCCGCGCTGCGGTCGTACGTCGCGTCGTCGAACTTCCACTGGGGGGACGCGGTGTGCCAGATCAGCTTGTTGAAGTCGCGCCGGTTCTTGTCGTAGCCTTCCCGCCCGCGTTCGGTGGCGAAGTAGTACTGGTACCACCACGCCAGCTCCGCCTTCGGCGGCAACGGCGCCTTACCGGACTCCTGGCTCGCGATCAGGTAGCCACTCACCGAGACCAGCCCCCGGCAGCGCTCCGGCCACAGGGCGGCCACCACGTCGGCCGTTCGCGCGCCCCAGTCGAACCCGGCGAGCTTGGCGGTGTCGATCTTGATGGCGTCCATCAGGGCGATCAGGTCGAGGCCCATGGCGGCCGGCTCGCCGTTGCGCATGGTGTCGTCGGAGAGGAACCGGGTCGTACCGAAGCCCCGCAGGTACGGGACGACGACCCGGTGACCGGCGGCGGTGAGCAACGGTACGACGTCGACGAAGCTGTGGATGTCGTAGGGCCACCCGTGCAGGAGGATCACCGCCTCCCCGTCCGGCGGCCCGGCATCGACATATCCGACGTTCAACAGCCCGGCATCGACCTGCTTCAGGTCGGTGAACCCGCCCGCGGCCTTCGCCATCGACTTCTCCTCGCGCCTGACCTGCTCGGATGCTGACCACGGCCGAATCTAGCGACCAGCCCGGGGGCCCGGTCGCAGTTCCCGCCAGGCCCGCTCGGCGTTCGCTGAACTGGGTAAAATGCCCGCTACCGCGGACGGTCTCGGTGCAGGTCGTCGGGTTGTGGCCGGATGACCGTAGGGTGATGGCATGGCTGAGCGACCTCTGACCCTGATGGCGGTGCACGCCCACCCCGACGACGAGGCGACGAGCACCGGCGGCGTCCTCGCCCGCTATGCCGCCGAGGGGGTCACCACCGTGCTGGTGACCTGCACCGACGGGCGATGTGGGGACGGCCCGGGTGGGGTCAAGCCGGGCGACGAGGGGCACGACCCGGCAGCCGTCGTCGCGATGCGCCAGGCCGAGTTGGAGGCCAGTTGCGCGACGCTCAACGTCACCCACCTGGAGACCCTCGGCTACGCCGACTCCGGGATGATGGGTTGGCCGACGAACGACCAGCCCGGCGCGTTCTGGGTCACCCCGGTGCCGGAGGCGGCGGCCCGGCTCGCGGAGCTGATCCGGCAGTACCAGCCGGACGTGATCGTCACGTACGACGAGAACGGTTTCTACGGTCACCCGGACCACATCCAGGCCCACCGGATCACCATGGCCGCTGTCGAGCAGACGGACATTCCGGCGAAGGTCTACTGGACCACGGTGCCGCGTACGACGTTCGGGGAGTTCGGTCGGATCATGAAGGAGCTCGGCGTGGAGTGGGCCGAGCCGGAGGAGGGGCCGCAGCTCGGCCTCCCCGACGACGAGATCACCACCTGGGTCGACACCAGCAAGTACGGCGGGCAGAAGTTCGACGCGCTTGCCGCACACGCCAGTCAGACCGAGAACATCTTCTTCCTGCAACTGGGCCAGGAGCGGTTCACCGAGCTGATGGGTGTGGAGACCTTCCTGCGGGTCCAGGACCGGACGGGCGTGCCGACGCCCGAGGACGACCTCTTCGCCGGCCTGCGCTGACCGGTCTGGGCCAGCCCTCGCGCCGGAACGCGCTGCTCCTGCGGGGGCGTGGCGTCGCCAGGCGTCGTCGGCCAGCTCGATCACACGGGCAACCGGCGCGGGAGACACTGCGGTAGCCTGCGCGAGCAAGATGACCACGTCGTTCGCGCGAGGTATGTCCAGTGGGGAGCGTCGTAGATCCGGGTGACGTGCCGGGCTCTCTCCTGCGCACCGGCTCACCGCAGATCGAGCCGGACGACCGACCACGGCAGCGGTGGTGAGATCATGGCAGAGGGTTTGCAAGTCGACACCGACGAGATCCGCGCGCACGCGCGCACGATCGAGGCACTGCGGGAGCAGTTCGACGCCATCAAGGCGGCCAGCGCGCACATCAGTCAGGACGACAGGGCCTACGGCCTGCTGTGCGGGTGGATCTCCGGGATCCTGGAGAGCAGGCACACCCGCCAGGACGAGCTGATCGCCGGTGTCGAGGAGAACCTCTGGCTGGTTGTCGACGGCTTGTACCGGACCGGCGAGGCCTACGATGCCGTCGAGGGTG
The DNA here is from genome assembly GCF_040649995.1 of Micromonospora sp. NPDC048835. Classification (NCBI taxonomy): domain Bacteria; kingdom Bacillati; phylum Actinomycetota; class Actinomycetes; order Micromonosporales; family Micromonosporaceae; genus Micromonospora; species Micromonospora sp. NPDC048835. The sequence continues at coordinate 62,465 of NZ_JBEZGM010000028.1, forward strand.
ACACCAACACCATGATGGGCACGCTGAGCAATCAGCTGGGGCCCGGGTGAGTGGGCAGCGATGACCGACGGGTCACTGATCGCCGACGTCGAGTCGTCCCGGAGGGCCTGGACCGGCTCGTCGATGGGCGAGAGCATCCAGGGTGTGGTCGAGGCCATCCAGAGCCGGGGCTGGGTCGACGACCTACTGGCCGGCGCTGGTTTCGGCGTCGAGGTCGCCGTGACCGTGCTGGACCCTTTCAGCGCGTTGCTCTCCAACGGGCTCGGCTGGGCGATGGAGTACTTCGAGCCGCTGCGGCAGATGCTCGACGAACTGACCGGCATGCCCGATGTGGTCACCTCGCACGCGGCCACCTGGAGCAACATGGCCGACGCGCTGCACGGGATGGCGCAGAGACTGCGCACGGCACTCGACTCTGACATGCCCAGTTGGCAGGGGCAGGCCGCCGACGCGTACCACCGCCTGATGGCCAACAACTTCGACGCGTTGGGCGCGCTCAGCACCGTCTCGGTCGCGATGGCGGAGGCCACCCGGGCGGCCGGGGACCTGGTGGCGTTCACCCGTGAGATCGTGCGTGATCTCATCGCCGATCTGGTGGCGCGGGTGATCGTGTGGGCGGTCGAGGCGATCTTCGTCGTCACCATCCCGGTGGTTGCGGCACAGATCGTGGCGGCCGTGGTCAAGTGGGCCGGGCGCATCCTGACGTTCATCGGCGCATTGATCATGAGTCTCGGCAACCTCACCCGGCTGTTGAACGGCTAGGCGAGGCGATGGCAAAACCACACCCGAAACCGGGCGGCGACGCGGACGCCCCCGGGTCGCCACGGCGGGTCAGCCCTGGCGACGCGCGCAGCGTCAGCACCGTGCAGGACGTCGCCGGGCAGGCCGTCGACCTGGGTCGCCCGCCGTCACAGCGTGCCCTACCGCCGGGCAACACCAATCGGACGCTCAACCAGATTCGGCGGACCAAAGACAAGAGAAAGCGGTGGCAGCGCGCCGAGGAATATGTTCGAGAAATGTACGGCGGCAATCCCGAAACGCATTACCCCGTAGCGACCAACTCCGATCCCGATTTCCCGGTAACCGCCGTCGGCGGGCGTAAGGTGGACGTTCCGGTCGAGTCGAACGGGCGCACGGTAGCGGTCGAGGTGAAGATGTACCAGCAGTACCGGACGGTCGAGGTCGCCCCGGACCAGAAGGTGACACACCGCGTCGAGGTTCCGCTCAGTTCCCATATCAGGGAGCAGATCAACAAGGATGTGGCGCTGCGCAGATCGGACCCCAACTACGATCCACGTTGGGCATTTCTCAATGCCGGGCCGTCGCAGGAGCTGCGGGACCATCTCACCAAGGCTGGTATCATTTTCCTCGAGTACAACTAAGTGAATGACGGGAGCACAATGAGCAACAACGGCATGGCTCAGGCGCAGGACGAGCTGCCGACGTGGGCGAGTGACTCTCACCAGAACTTCGAAGAGTTCGCCCAGGAGACGAACGCTCCCGTTCAGGCGCTCAGCGGTGACCCGATCGCACTGGTGCCGTACGTGCAGGTATATCTGTCGGGGCTCCCGCTCGCCGAGTTCACCCAGGACGACTGGGTCACCCTGCACACCGACCTGGCGTCGTTCCTCGCGGAGCTGATGATCAGGAATCACGCGGCGAGCTGGGTCGTCCGGGAGGCACCGAGCTCGCCCCGCGGCTTCCGTTACGTGCTCGCGGTCGACCGACCCCTGGCCGGATCCGGTGTGGTCGACCCGTTCGAGGTCGTGGCCAGTGAGTTCCGCTCGCCGCCCATCGAGGTCGCGCGCATGATCGCCACGGCGGAGTTGACCGCCGGCGTCACCCGTCGCTACGACCAGTAGCCCGGTAGCCAGCCGGCGAGGTTGGTGACGGCCGTCCACCTGGCGCGGCCTGCCACACCCCCGCCCGCCCGCCGGCCTCCGAAAGTTTCAACGGCGAGCCGTTCGAGGCCCCGCAGCTCATGCAAGTAATTTCCGGAAGTATCGACGGTTGACGTCTCGACATCGACCGCCTTAACGTTTCGAGCGAGTTTCCGGTTACCGGTCGGAGCTACCGCTCACCGACCCCCTGCTCCACCTGTCAACACCGAACCCTGCGCTTCAAGATCGACACTTGTCTATGAATGTGAGGGGAACGTAGATGAAGCTGAGACAGTGGTCGACAGTCGGCCTGGTCGCCGTCGCGACCGTCGCGACGCTGAACGCGGTGCCGGCCACCGCGAACCGGCCGTACGACCCGACGACGCAGAGCCTCGCCACCCTCGGCCTGCGGCACGGCCTGCACGTCGGCACCGCGGTGAGCATGGATGCCCTCAACGACGCCAGCGACCCGCAGTACCGCAGGCTGGCCTCCTCCGAGTTCGCCTCGGTCACCGCCGAGAACGTGATGAAGTGGGAGAGCCTGGAACCCACCCGCGGCAGCTACAACTGGGCGCCGGCCGACGAGTTCGTCGAGTTCGCCAAGCGCAACCGGCAGAGCGTGCGCGGCCACGTGCTGGTCTGGCACAACCAGCTGCCCGCCTGGCTGACCAGCGGCGTCGCCGACGGCTCGATCAGCAAGCAGGAGTTGCGCGAGCTGCTGCGCAAGCACATCACCACGGTCGTCAACCGCTACCAGGGCAAGATCTGGCAGTGGGACGTGGTCAACGAGGCGGTCAGCGACCCGTGGGACACCCCGTCGACGCTGCACTACAAGGGCTTCTGGGCGCAGAACCTCGGGCCCGGCTACATCGCCGACGCGTTCCGCTGGGCACGGGCCGCCGACCCCAAGGCCCTGCTGTTCTACAACGACTACAACATCGAGGCGTTCGGCTCGGGCAACCCGGTGGACGACAAGACCCAGTTCGTGTACGACATGACCAGGAGCCTGCGCGCCCAGGGTGTGCCGATCGACGGCGTGGGTTCCCAGGGACACCTCGGCACCCAGTACGGCAACTTCGACACCCTCCAGGTGACCGCCGCGCTGAAGAAGTTCGGCGGGCTCGGCGTCTCGACCGCGTTCACCGAGGTCGACGTCCGCAGCCGGCTGACCGATGGCGTCCAGGCGGGCGACTCGGAGGAGATCAACCCCCGGCTTCAGGCGTCGGCCGCCAACTTCAGCGTGCTGATGAAGGCGTGCCTCGCCGTACGGAGCTGCCTGTCGTACACGGTCTGGGGTTTCAGCGACAACCACTCCTGGGTGCCCGGCTGGTTCGACGACCCGCCGGAGGGCCTGGCCACCATCTACGACGAGAACTACCAGCCCAAGCGGGCCTACCAGGAGTTGAAGTCCGACCTGATCTTCGCCGGGCCGCCGTACGTCCTGCCCCGCATCGCGCCCAGACCCCGCCGCTGACCCGCACCGCCCTAAGGGCCGTGTGGAGCTTGCCGAAGCTCCACACGGCCCGGACGCCACCACGGACGTCGCCGGTCGACTCACGTTCGGCGCGTCCGGAGCGCCATCCGGACGCCATCGGAGGTCTGGTGCCGGTTCTGCCGGTTTATTGATGGTGTTGGTGTCACTATGGCAGGCGTGGGAACTGCGAAAACTGCCATGCCTGCGATCTCGCCGCTCACCGGCGATCCCATCAAGCGGGCCGATGCCGAACGGCTAGCGGGGGTGCTGAAGGCCTTCGCCGATCCGGCGCGACTCCGGTTGCTCAGCCTGATCCAGTCCGCGCCGGAAGGTGAGGCGTCCGTCAGCGACCTCACCTCGGCGCTCAATCTCTCCCAACCGACCGTGAGTCATCACCTTCGGATCCTCACCGAGGCCGGTCTACTCGAACGCGACAAGCGTGGCGTCTGGGCGTACTACCGCCTGGTGCCCGCCGCGATCGCGCAGATCGCCGACCTGCTGACGCCGCCCCGGAAGCGGGCGACGAAGCGGGCCCGCTGACCGGGTCGCGCGGCTGGCACCGTCACATCCGCTCCGGTGTGCGGATGCCGAGCAGGTCCAGCCCCTGCCGCAGGGTCCGGGCGGTCAACTCGGCCAGCAGCAGCCTGCTCTCCCGCAGGTCGTCCGAAGCCCGCAGCACCGGGCAGCGCTCGTAGAACGCCGGCGAAGCCGAGCAGCTCGACCGCGAGCGCCCGCTCCGCCGGGTGCGCGAACACGATCGGCGCGCCCGGCCGCACGGCGGTCCCGGCCCGCCGCAGCACCGACCGCTGCCAGGCGGGTCGTCGACGGGGAGACAGCGGCGGACCGAGGATGGCCAGCGGAACGGCCGGCGGCTCGATCCGCCGGTCGCAGGAAACAGGTCAGCGCGGGCGGGCGACGGATCGCCGGTGTCGCCAGGCAGCAACCTGGACGTCACACGACGGTCCGGTGCAGGTGGCGATCACGCTGGTCATGCCCGGCAGCGCAGCGGCGCGGCCGAGGCGGAGCACGCCAATTGCCGCTGTCCGGTCCATGTCCGAGGCGCTGCCTGGTCGTTTCGGTCGGTGCAGGGTAGGGAACTAGACCGTGGGACGACAAGGGGTGATCATGAACCGACACACGCCACCGCCGACAGCCCGTACGCGCCGTGCGCTCGCACTGCTGGGCGCCATCGCACTGACCGCTGCCTGCAGCACCCCTGACGAGCCGGTCGGCTCGGCCCCGACGACCTCGGCACCGTCGACCGCGTCGGCATCGGCGTCGGCGCTTCCGACCGACTCACCGTCCCCGAGTGCGAGCACCCGGGTGACCATCCCGACCTCGGCCTTCGTCGAGCTGCCCGCCGAGCTGCGGAAGTCGCCGCGACGGACGACACCGGTCGAGGAGGCCCTGCCGAAGCTGTGCGCCAACGAGTTCGGCACCGGCGGCCGGCAGGTCACCGCGAGCGCGGCGATGACCGTCACCTACCAGAAGCCCGGCGAACCCTCCAGCAACGTGCCGCAGGGGATGATCCACCAGACCATCTTCACGTTCGAGAGCGCCGGCGCCTCGGCCTACCTGGACCGTCTCCGCACCGCCCTGGCCGCCTGCCCCGGGTACGACCAGTCGGGCAACCGGGTGACCGTCACGAGCAAGATTCTGTCCGACGTCGGGAACGAGGCGCTGCTGCTGACCCGGACCTGGCCCGAGACGAGCCTGAACGGCGAGCGCACCGGCAGGACCGCGTCCAGCCAGATCGCCGTGGCCCGCGTCGACACCACGGTCACCGTCTTCGACGACGAGGGGTGGGAGGGCACCAGCGGCAACCCGGCCATCCTGGACCGGGTGGCCCGGGACGGCGTCCGCACCATCGAGGCCTGGCAGCGCTGACTGACCCGGTCGCCGACGCGGGGCTTCCACCGATCGGTCCGACCCTCGGTCGGATCATGGACAACAGGACGCGAGCCACGCCCGCTTCGGAAGACTGGGGGACCTCGGTCCACAGTGGGGTCTGCCGGTCGGACACGACAGCCCCAGCGGGCCACCAGCAGGTGTCGGTGGAGGAGGTCGTCATGGCGGATGGTCAGGGCACGAAGGCACCGTGGCTTCCGCCGCGGTGGTTCATTCGACTGGCCTGGTCGGTGCACCGGGGCCTGTACCGGGTCACCGGCAGCCGGGTCGGGCTGTGGCGACCGCGCGAGCACCGCTGGGGCACGCTGCGGCTGACCACGATCGGTCGCCGCACCGGTCAGCAGCGCAGCGTCATTCTCGCGTACTTCGAGGACGACTCGAACCTGGTCGGCGTGGCGATGAACGGCTGGGGCGAGGGTGCCCCCGCCTGGTGGCTCAACCTGCAGGCCCATCCGGACGCGTCGGTCGACCTGGCTGACGGGCGACGGCTCGTCCGCGGCCGGGCCGCCACCGACGACGAGCAGTCGCGGCTGTGGCCCCGCTGGCATGCGGCCGACAAGAACTTCGACGCCCACGCGGCGCGGCGCTCCTCCGAGACCGTCATGGTGGTGCTCGAGCCCAGGTCGACAGGCGACCCCCGGCCCTGACGGCGGGGCCTCGGCTGCGGCCCGCGGAGACAACCACGGCGGTACGCCAGCACTCTCGCCTGCATCCCGGGTGGTAGGCCCGGTGGCAACTCTCGCATGACGACTCCGGTGCGGTCCGCTACCTACGCTGCCGGCTGTACCGTCACGCGATCGAGAGGATCCACGATGTCCGTCCGTCACCTGCTCTCCACCGCCGTAGCCGCGCCGCTCGACGGGATCACGCTTGCCGCCCCCGCGGCCGCACACGTGTCGGCCCAGCCGACCGCCGCGCTCGCCATGAGCGCCGGGCGTTTCGGTGCAAGTGTCGCCGTCCTGTTGGGGGTTGTCGGTGCCGTCGTCGGAGGGCTGGCCCTGGCCCGCCCCGCCACTCGCCTCGGCACCGACTCGGGCAGCCTCGGCGCCGTCCTGGCCCTGGCGACCGGGCTGATCGGCATGGCGCTCGGTGGGCTGGTGGTGGCCACCTCCGACAGCGGCATCGGCACGGGCAACGGGCGAGGCGGCGCGTTCGTGGCCCTGGTGGTCGGACTGGCCGCCGTGGTCCTCGGCGGGCTGGCCCTGGCCCGCGCCCGCGCCACCGCTCGGCTGACCGCCTGACCCGTCCGGACACAGGGCGGCGTACCCGGGACGCGGCTGCGGCCGGCCGGGAGCCGCGGTCAGGAGCGGGTGAGCCAACCGGGCACGGTCAGGCCGGACTCGTAGGCGAGGATCACCAACTGGGCGCGGTCGCGGGCACCCGCCTTCGTCATGATCCGGCTGACGTGTGTCTTGGCGGTGGCCGGGCTCAGCACCAACCGCGCGGCGATCTCGTCGTTGGACAGACCGGCCGCGACGAGCGCCAGCACCTCCCGCTCGCGCTCGGTGAGCACGCTCAGTCGCGGCCCGGGGTCGGGATGCCCGGCCCGGGTCGCGAACTCGGCGATCAACCGGCGGGTGATCGACGGCGCGATCAGCGCGTCGCCCCGCGCCACCACCCGCACGCCGTGGATCAACTCGGCCGGCTCGGTGTCCTTCACCAGGAACCCACTGGCACCGGCGCGCAGCGCCGCGTAGACGTATTCGTCCAGGTCGAACGTGGTCAGGATGATGACGCGGGCATCGACGCCGGCCACGATCTCGGCGGTGGCGGAAAGGCCGTCCAGCCCGGGCATCCGGATGTCCATCAGGACGACGTCGGGCCGCAGGTGCCGGGCGAGCCGCACCGCCTCGGCCCCGTCGGCAGCCTCACCGACCACCTCGATCCCGTCCTCACCGTCCAGGATGGACCTGAAGCCGGCGCGGACCAGGGTCTGGTCGTCGACGAGCAGCAGACGAATCACCGCTGCTCCCCTGCCGGGCTGCCCCGCATCGGCAGGCGGGCGCGCACCCGGAAGCCGCCGTCCGGCTGCGAGCCCGTCATCAGTGAACCGCCGAGCGCCTGCACCCGCTCACGCATCCCGCGGATTCCGCTGCCGGGCGCACCGGGCTGGCGGCTGCCGTCGTCCTCGACCTCCACCAGCACGTCGTCGTCGTCGGGCCGGACCCGAACCACTGCGCCGGTGGCACCAGCGTGCCGCGCCACATTCGTCAGCGCCTCCTGGACGATCCGAAACACCGCCAGGTCGACCTCCGGCGGCAGCGACCGGGTTTCGGTCAACTCGGCCCGGATCTCCAACTCTGGCCGCGCAGCCGTCCTGATCAGGTCGTCGAGGCGGGTCAGACCGGGTGCGGGCACGACCGTGGGCTCACCCTCCTGCCGCAGTACGCCGAGCGTCGCCCGCAACTCCTGCAACGTCTCCTTGCTGGCCTGCTTGATCGCGGTGAGGGCCTGCTCGGATCGGGCCGGGTCGGGTCGGTGCAGCGCGGCGCTGGCCTGCACGTTGATCAATGACAGGTGGTGACCGAGCACGTCGTGCAGGTCCCGGGCGATGCGCAGCCGCTCCTCGGTGGCCCGGCGCCGGGCCTCCTCCTCCATCCGCTGCTCGGCGACGGCCGCTCGGGCCTGCGCCTCGGCGAGGTAGGCGCGACGGTTGCGGGTGACGCCGACGATGACCGCGACGAGCCAGCCGGCGTGCAGCAGCGTCGCCCCGTTCATGGTGTTCGGGGACCGGTTGTAGCTGTCCGCCACCGCGAAGGCGACGACCGAGGCGAGCCCCAGCCCGATCGCTACCGCGAGGTGGCCCTCGTCGACGACTGTGTAGAGCGCCACGACGAACACCACCATGATCGGACCAGGTCGGTGCAGCAGCGCCCCGTACGCGCCGACGGCGGCCAGCGCCACGACGCCCACCGGCACCGGGTGTCGACGGCGGACGTACAGCGCACCGGAGGAGAGCAGCACCGCAAGCAGCGCGGCCCACTCGGCGGCGGCATCGATGCCGCGCGACTGCACCAGCAGGCCCACGACGGCGACCAGTGCGACGACGAGCACCAGGGCCGCGTTCGTCGTCCGGCCCCGCCACCCTGACATGCGTCGAAGCCTAACCTCCGGCCGCGTCGAGGTGGGTCCGCAGTGCCGTGGCGATCTCGCCGGCCGCGACGACCTGTTCCGGGGTGAGGGCGTCGACGAAGAGCTCACGGATGGCACGCAGGTGGGGGACGGTGGCTCCGGTGAACGCCTCGGTACCGGCCGCGGTGAGCAGCACCTCCGCGCCACGGGGGACCGTCGCGCACTCCTGCCGGCGGATGAGACCCCGCCGTTCCATCCGCCCCAGGTGGTGGGAGAGCCGACTGCGCTCCCACCCGATGTGCGCGGCGAGTTCGGACGACCGCATCGCCTGGTCCTGCGCCTCGCTGAGCGCAAGGAGCACGGCGTAGTCCCCGGTCGAGAGCGAGGAGTCGCGTTGCAGGCGGGATTCGAGCCGGGAGCTGAGCGCCGCCGTCGTCTCGATGAAGTCGCGCCAGATCCGCAGCTCGTCGCCGGTCGGGAGCTGGCGTCCGGCCCGCCGGCCAGGTGTGGCCTCCGTCATCTCACCCTCCCGGGAATTGACGTGTCAATCGAAAAGTTAGCATCATTGACACGTCAACTGCTAGGAGGAGACGATGGTAGCTGCAGACTTCGAGCTGGGGCTCAACTCGTTCGGAGAGGTGGCCACCGACGGCGACCGGGTGCTGAGCGACGCCGAGACCGTACGGCTCCTGGTGGACGAGGCACGACTTGCCGAGTCGGCCGGGGTCGACGTGTTCAGCGTCGGTGAGCACTACCGCGAGGGTCACAACGACTCGGCGACACCCGTCCTGCTGGCGGCGGCCGCGACGGCAACCGAGCGGATTCGCCTCGGCACCTCGGTCACGGTGCTCAGCACGAACGACCCGGTACGGCTCTACCACGAGTTCGCCACCCTCGACGCCGTCTCGAACGGGCGCGCCCAGATGGTCCTCGGACGCGCCTCGGCGACCGAGTCGTTCCCGCTGTTCGGTTACGACCTGACCGACTACGAGCGACTGTTCGAGGAGAAGCTGGACCTCTTCCTGCGACTCCAGCAGGACGAACCGGTCACCTGGTCCGGCACGGTACGAACCCCACTGACCGGCCAACGCCTGCACCCCCGGATGCAGCCGGGTGGCATTCCGACCTGGATCGGAGTCGGCGGAAGCCCCAACTCGGTCATCCGCGCCGCGCGGCACGGCCTGCCGCTGATGCTCGCGATCATCGGTGGGCGTCCCCAGCGCTTCGCCGGCCACGTCGACCTCTACACCAGGGCGCTCGCCCAGTTCGGGCATACCCTCCAGCCAATCGGGCAGCACTCACTGGGCCTTGTCGCGGACACCGACGAGGAGGCGGTGGAGACGTGGTGGCGATACTGGCAGCCGGTGGTGGCGGCCCTGGCCGCCGAACGCGGCTTCTACAAACCGGACCGCGCGCGCTACGAGGCCGAGATCGACCACGGAGCGCTCTTCGTCGGTTCACCCGAGACAGTGGCACAGAAGATCGCCAAGGTCGCCCGCGACCTGCGGCTGAGCCGCTTCGACCTGAAGTACGACATCATGCACCTGCCCCGCGAGGCACGCGCGCGCACCATCCAACTGCTGGGCAGTGAGGTGGCACCGCGGGTCCGGGAGCTGTTGGCGAAGGAGCCCACCCATGTCTGATCTCATGTTCGGCCTGGACACGTTCGGCGACGTACCGCAGGACGACACCGGCAAGCTCGTCTCCCACGCGGCGGCGATCCGGCAGGTCGTCGACGAGGCCGTGCTCGCCGACCAACTCGGCGTCGACGTCATCGCCCTCGGCGAGCACCACCGCCCGGAATACTCGGTCTCCACGCCGGAGACGGTGCTGGCCGGAATCGCCACCCGCACCTCGCGGATCCGGTTGGCCTCCGGCGTGACGGTGCTCAGTTCGGACGACCCGGTGCGGGTGTTCCAGCGCTTCGCCACCGTGGACGCGCTGTCGAACGGCCGCGCCGAGGTCATCCTCGGTCGCGGCTCGTTCACCGAGTCGTTCCCCCTCTTCGGCTACGACCTGCGCGACTACGACACGCTGTTCGAGGAGAAGATCGAACTGTTCGTGAAGTTGCTCGACGAGAAGCCGGTGACCTGGTCCGGCACCCTGCGTGCCCCGCTGGAGAACGCCGACGTCTTCCCGAAGACCGAGTCGGGTCACCTGGACACCTGGGTCGGTGTCGGTGGCTCGCCGCAGTCGGTGGTCCGCACCGCCCAGTACGGCCTGCCGCTGATGCTCGCCATCATCGGTGGCGCCCCCGAACGCTTCGCGCCCTACATCGACCTCTACCGCCGGGCAGCCGACCAGCTCGGCACGACCGCGCACCCGGTCGGCATGCACTCGCCGGGCTTCATCGCCGACACCGACGAGGAGGCCAAGGAGATCTACTGGCCGCACTACCGGATCATGCGGGACCGGATCGGCAAGCTGCGGGGTTGGCCCCCGATCCGCCGCCAGGAGTTCGACTCCGAGGTGGAGCACGGCTCGCTCTACATCGGTTCGCCGGAGACGGTGGCCCGCCGGGTGGCCCGCGCGATCCGCAGCCTCGGTGTGGGCCGCTTCGACCTCATCTACTCGGCCGGAGCACAGCCGGCGAGCGCGCGGATGCGTGCCGTGGAGCTGTACGGCTCCAAGGTGATCCCCATGGTCCGCGACCTGCTGGCCTGATCGGCACTCCCCAGCGAAAGGACGACATGAACGACAACGACCGGAGCCGGCCGGTGACGATCGGAATCCTCGGAGCCGGCAAGGTGGGCACCGTACTCGCCCGACTCGCCGTCGCCGCCGGCTACCGGGTACGGGTCGCCGGCTCCGGCGACCCGGCGAAGATCGCCCTGACCGTCGAGGTCCTCGCACCGGGGGCCGAGGCCACCACGGCGGTCGACGCCGTGGCCGAGGCCGACATCGTCATCCTCGCCCTGCCCCTGGGCAAGTACCGCAGCGTCCCCGTCGAGGCGTTGCGCGGCAAACTCGTCGTCGACGCCATGAACTACTGGTGGGAGATCGACGGCATCCGCGACGACCTCACCAACCCGCGTACCTCGTCGAGCGAGACCGTCCAGGCGTTCCTGGCCGATTCGCGGGTCGTGAAGGCGTTCAACCACATGGGTTATCACGACCTGGAGGACGAAGCGCGACCGGCGGGGACGACCGGCCGCAAGGCCATCGCGATCGCTGGCGACGACGACGCCGACCGCACCGAGGTCGCGACCCTGGTGGACGCGCTCGGCTTCGATCCGGTCGTCGCCGGTCCGCTGGCCGAGGGGGTACGACTCGAACCGGGCAGCGAGCTGTTCGGCGCGAACGTGAGCGCCGACGAGATCCGCGCGATGCTCGACCGCTTTCCGGAGTCGGAGCGGGGACGGACCATCACCGCCGCCCGAGCCTCGACCGCCCGCTAGTCCGTCCCCACGCCGAAGGCCGCCTTCGGGTCGAGGAGCCGGCCCACGCCGTACTCCTCGTCGAAGGCGGCCGGGCCCAGGGCCTCGGTCGCGGCGGCGCGCATTTTGGCGAGGTCCGCCGCGTCGTCCGGGTCCGGCACCTGGCCGAGCGTCGCGAACGCGGCATCCGCGACACCGATCATCCGCGCCGCGCGAGAGTGGTCCCCCTCGGCAGTCGCGAGCGCGGCGCCGGCAACGCAGACGTACGGCACGAAGTCGGCCCAGCCGTTGCGGAAAACCTGCTCGCGGCTTTCGGCGAACAACGTCCGCGCCTGGTCCAGGTTGCCCAACCCCAACTCGCAGAACGCCAGGTTGTGAACCTCGGAGTTCACCGTCTCGGGCTGGCCGAGCGCCTCGTTGAGCGCGATGCTCTCCCGGTACAGGTCCCGGGCGCGGAGCAGGTCACCGGACATCCGCGCCACGGCGGCCAGCACGTGCCTCGGCCGTTCCTCCAGGGAGCGGTCCCCGGAGCGCAGCGCCACCGCGAGTGCTTCCCCGGCACGTGCCGCACCGCCCGGCAGGTCGCCGCCGCGGATCGCGACCCGGGCGAGGCTGTACCGGGCCTCCACCTCGCCGGCCAGGTCGCCGACCGTCCGGGCCCGCTCGATCTCGGCCTCGCTCATCCGCACCACGGCGTCGGTCTCGCCGCGCCGGAAGGCGGAACGGACGTCTTCGCTGAAGGTCATGCGTTCTTCCTGTTCTTCCGGCCGTCAGTTCGCCTGGAACACGGTCCAGGTCTCCACGAGCGTGAAGCCCATCGCCTCGTAGAGCGGTCGACCCGTCGGGCTGGCGTGCAGGTACGCGGCGTCCGCGCCGGCGGCGACGCCGTCGCGCAGCGCCGCCTCGGTGAGCGCCCGGCCCAGGCCACGACCCCGTGCGGACGGTACGACGGCGATGTTGAACACCCCGATCACGCTGGAGGTGTGGATCCCGAGCCCGGTGCCGACCGGACTGCCGGACTCCTCGGCCAGGTACCCGGTGATGGCGTCGGTGTCGAGCACCGCGCCGCCCATCAGCGGGCCGAAGGCACCGTCGGGCGCCTCGAAGCTCCGGGTGAGGGCGTCGGTGTACCGCTCGTTCTCGGCGGCTCCGACCCTGCGGACCAGCGCCTGCTGGGTCGCGCCGGCCCGGAACACGATGTCGTCGGTGGCGCAGGCCATCAGGGGTAGGTCGCTGCGTCCGCGCAGTCCGTGCCGGGCCGCGAGTTCGGCGACCTCGTCGCTCGCCGCGCCGCGAATGATGATCGACCAGTGGGGTGTCAGTCGGCTGACCTCGGTCGCCAGCTCGTCGATGGCGGCGAGGTCCGGCTCGGTGGTCGTCTCGAGGACCCCGTTGAGCGTCGGAACGTTGGCGTGGGTGAGCCCCGCCCGAGCGGTGCCCCGCTCGGCGTACAAGCCCTTCGGGGTCACCCGGCAGAGCAGTTCGATGGCGTCGAAGTACGCCGTCGCCATCTGGTCGGCGGTGGTGCTCATGTCTGGTCTCCCCCGGAAACGCTCGCTCGTCCTCGTCCGACAACCTAGCCACCGGCCGGGGCGGGGAGCACCGTGGCGAGGCCCAGGTCACCCCGCTGCGGCACCTCGCGGGGGGAGTCGCACACCGATCAGGAATCGAGAAGCCCGCAGGCGCCGCCCGGCCTAGCCTTTCCCCAGGCAGACGGCAGCGCGCCGGGCCTGACGACGAGAGGGAGCCCGAGAATGTCCGCGAAGACCACCACGACCGAGTCCGACGGCTTCAGCGCCGAGGAGCGGGCTGCCATGAAGGAGCGCGCCGCCGAACTACGCGCCGAGGGCAAGAAGGGCGCGAAGAAGGCGGACGGGCTGCAAGCGGTCCTCGACCGGATCGCGCAGATGGACCCGGACGACCGTGCGCTCGCCGAGCGCGTGCACGTGACGGTGACCGCTGCCGCCCCGGGTCTGGCGCCGAAGACCTGGTACGGGATGCCCGCCTACGCGAACGAGGACGGCAAGATCGTCGTCTTCTTCCAGGACTCGGGCAAGTTCAGCTACCGCTACTCGACCCTGGGCTTCCAGGACCCGGCCAACCTCGACGACGGTGACCTCTGGCCGGTGGCGTACGCGTTGCAGCAGTGGAGCCCGGCCGTGGAAAAGAAGATCACCGAACTGGTGCAGAGGGCGGTCTCCTGACCCTCTCCCGGTGGGGCCCGCACCGGGCGGTATCCATGCGAGTATGCGGTCACCGAGCTGAAGGGGTGCCGGATGCCGATCACCGACGAGGCGTTGGCCGTCGCCGCGGCCGAGGCCGGGGCCGACGTCGTCAGGTCTCACTACGGGTCGACGCTTACCCGTTTCACGAAGATCGGGGACGACTTCGCCACCACGGCCGACGTCGAGGCGGAGCGGGCCATCCTCGACGTGCTGCGGGCGGCGCGTCCGCAGGACGATGTGGTGGGTGAGGAGAGCGGGCGCACGGGTACGGGCGGAAACGGGCGCACCTGGCTTGTCGACCCGCTGTGCGGCACGCTGAACTACGCGGCACGCACCATGCTGGCCTCGGTCAACGTCGCGCTGCACACGGGGACGGAGAGCGCCGTGGCGGCATCGGCGGACCCGTTCAGCGGCGAGGTGTTCTGGACCGACGGGAACGGCGCGTACGTCCGGCACGCCGGAACGGACGAACGACTCGCCCCCTCGGCCACGTCGAAGCTCGTCGACGTCAACCTCGACCCACCGTTTCCGAGCCGGGACGTGTTCCTGGCCGCCCGGCTGCTCGCCGACGACGACTTCATCGGCCAGTTTCAACCCCGGGTCGTCTCCACCAGCCTGGCCGTGGCGTGGGTGGCCGCCGGTCGTCGCGCCGCCTACGTGACGGACCGACACGACCTGGGCCGCAGTGTCCACTTCGCGGCCGGAATCGCCCTCTGCCGGGCCACCGGCTGCGTGGTCACGGCGCTGGACGGCCAGCCGCTGCACGCCGGCGGCAACGGCCTGGTCGTGGCCGCCGACGAGCCGACGCACACCGCCCTCCTGACCCTCATCCGGAAGCAGGCCGCGCGGGCAGGCTGACGGGCGCGTCGGCGGGCAGACCCGGCAGCACCCCCAGCCTTGACATGAAGTGCGGTTGAGGTCCTAGCCTGCCGTCCGTCAGCGCACGACCATCGTCGAGGGGATCCCCGATGTTCCTGTCCCGCCTTCTCCGCCCGCGTACCGTCGCGAGCGCGCACTGTGACCTGCCCTGCGGCGTCTACGACCCGGCGCAGGCCCGCATCGAGGCCGAGTCGATCAAGGCGATCTCGGAGAAGTACCAGGCCAGCGACGACCCGGAGTTTCGCACCCGCTCGCTGCTCATCAAGGAGCAGCGGGCCGAGCTGGTTAAGCACCACCTCTGGGTGCTGTGGACCGACTACTTCAAGCAGCCGCACTTCGAGAAGTACCCCCAGCTGCACGGCCTCTTCAACGAGGCGACGAAGCTGGCAGGTGCCGGCGGCGCGAAGGGCGCCGCGGACCCGGCGGTCGCCGAGCAGCTCCTCGGCAAGATCGAGGAGATCTCGAAGATCTTCTGGGAGACCAAGCAGAGCTGACTGGCCGGCACCGGGTGGCGTCGGCCACCCGGTTCGGCGTACCACGTTCGGAAGGAACCGCATGACGTCGCGCACCGACCTCGTCGAAGACCTGATGGGCCGTTTCCCACACGTGCCGCGGGAAGCGGTGCTCAAGGAGGACCTGCTGCGGGGTGGGCTCGCCTTCGACGACACGGCACTGACCGACAACGAGCACGGCGACGTCAAGCCGAAGTCGTACTTCATCTTCTCCTTCGACCACCGGACACTGCCGGAGCTGGGGACGGCAGCGCTGCGCCGTCCACCGGAGGAGATCGTGCTCACCGGAGGGCCGTACGAGCTTCGCCGTACCGTCGTGTCGGTCCGCACCAACCCCAGCTCGCCGTACCGCGTCGGCACCGACGGCGACGGTCGACTGCGCCTGTTCCTGGACGGACGGCCGATCGCCGATGTCGGGCTGCCTCCCATGCCGGCGTACTACCGCCACACGCTCGCCAACGGAAAGTCGGTGATGGAGGTTGCCCCGACCATCCAGTGGGGTTACCTCATCTACCTCACCGCGTTCCGGGTCTGTCAGTACTTCGGCGCCAAGGAGGAGTGCCAGTACTGCGACATCAACCACAACTGGCGGCAGCACAAGCAGGCCGGCCGGCCCTACACCGGGGTCAAGCCCGTCGACGAGGTCCTCGAGGCCCTGGAGATCATCGATCGGCACGACACCGACCGGGCGTCGCAGGCGTACACGCTCACCGGCGGCAGCATCACCTCGCAGGTGAACGGGCTGGCCGAGGCGGACTTCTACGGCCGGTACGCGCAGGCGATCGAGGAGCGTTTCCCGGGGCGGTGGATCGGCAAGGTCGTGGCCCAGGCACTGCCCCGAGCCGACGTGCAGCGCTTCCACGACTACGGGATCCGCATCTACCACCCCAACTACGAGGTGTGGGACAAGCGGCTGTTCGAGTTGTACTGCCCGGGCAAGGAGCGGTACGTCGGCCGGGAGGAGTGGCACCGGCGCATCCTCGACTCCGCCGAGGTGTTCGGCCCCCGCAACGTGATCCCGAACTTCGTGGCGGGCGTCGAGATGGCCGCCCCGCACGGCTTCACGAGCGTCGACGAGGCGATCGACTCCACCACCGAGGGGCTCGACTACTTCATGTCCCGGGGGATCACGCCCAGGTTCACCACCTGGTGCCCGGAGCCCACCACACCGCTCGGCCGGACGAACCCGCAGGGCGCGCCGCTCGAATACCACGTCCGCCTCCTGGAGGCCTACCGGGCGACCATGGACGCTTACGGCCTGTCCAGCCCACCTGGGTACGGCCCCGCCGGGCCTGGGCGAGCGGTCTTCTCGGTCAGCTCCTTCATGGACACCCTGCCGTCGGCGGATTCGTGAAGGACGCACGCGACTGACCCGCCCGGGACGAACTGCCGATGAGCGGTACACCTCAGAGGCATCTGCATGCCTCTGAGGTGTACCGCTCAGAACCCCGTCCGCATGGACGAAGGTGACCGGCGGTGACCGGACCAGCCGCACCCTGCCGGGGTCCGACAGATCGTGCATGCGGCCAGCCGCGCGAACGACACCCGCGGCACCGCACCTCCGCCGCGCCCGCGGCGCCGGTCAGGGTCAGGACGTGCTGGTCTAGCTGGCGTACGTCTCGAACTCGCCGACCCGGGGCGTACCGCTGGAGCTGTTGATCTTGAAGTTGATCTTGCTCATTGCCGTCGCAGAGAAGGTGATCGAACCCGCCCCGCTGCCGGCGGCCAACACGGCCCCGTTGTCGTTGTTGATCAGCTGCCAGGAGCCGATGGAGCCCTGGGTGCCGGACGGCTCCCTGATCACCACCCGGGACACCCGGGTCGCGGAGCCCCACTTGATCGAGATCGTGCCGGTCGACCCGGCCGGCGACCACCAGGTGCTCAGGTTGCCGTCGCGCACGTTGCCGTAGCTGGTCCCGCTGGCCTTGCTGGAGCCGTCGGCGCCGGCGCCGAGGCTGAGGTTGGTCCCACCGGTGGGCGGGGGCGTGGTGGGCGGGGGCGTGGTGGGCGGCGGCGTGGTCGGCGGGGGCGTGGTCGGCGGCGGGGTCTGCGGCGAGCAACTGCCGTCCGACACCCTGAGGCCCGTGTTTGCGCCGACCGTCTGACGGACGACGTCCGGCACGCAGCTCGCCCCGTCGAGGCGGTACCCGTACGGGATGCTGACCGTGGTGGTGGATGTCGGGTTGGGGCCGGCGGGGTAGTTCTCGCTGCCGGCACTGGACCAGGTCACGTTGTCGAAGACGTTGCCGGCGACCTGCCAGTAGCCGCGCTCGTCGGTGTAGAACGTGCCGAGCACGTCCTTCGAGTCGCGGAAGTAGTTGTTCTCGACCTTGGCCCTGGCCCCGGCCCGGGAGTTGATGCCGGACTCGTGCAGGCTCACGTAGTGGTTGTTGTAGATGTGGGCGACACCGCCCCGCAGCAGCGGCGTACGGGAGTCGATGTTCTCGTAGAGGTTGTGGTGGTACGTGATGAAGCCGTTCGACAGGTCGCTCTCACTCGACCCGACGAGGCCACCCCGACCGGAGTTGCGCAGGATGCTGTAGGACAGCGTCACGTACTGCGTGTTGTCCTTCATGTCGAAGAGGCCGTCGTACCCCTCGGACTCCCCGCCCGAGGCCTCCAGGGTGACGTGGTCGACCCAGACGTTGCGGACCGTGCTCTCCATGCCGATGGCGTCCCCACCGTTGGAGGTGGGTGAGCCCGACTTCTTGACGTTCCGCACCGTCACGTTCTGGATGATGATGTTGCTGGAATCGCGGATGTGGATGCCGAGCTGGTCGAAGACGGCACCGCTGCCGACGCCGACGATGGTGACGTTGCTGATCTGCTTGAGCTCGATCACGCCCGCCGCGGTGTTGCAGCTCGACCCCGACACCTTGCTGGTGTTGCCGTGGTTGATGGTCCCGGAGACCTCGATGGTGATCGGGGTGCTGCTGCTGGTCCGACCGCACAGCGCCGCGTGGATCGCCGTGCCCGTGCTGGCCCGTACCGTCTGCCCACCCGCGCCTCCGGTCGTTCCGCCGTTCTGGGTGGCATAGCCGGTGGCACTGCCGACCGCCGCCGATGCCTGCGGGGTCGGCAGGGCCACTCCGACCGCGGTCACCACGGCCGCGGCGGCTACCACCGCCTGACGTCGCAACACGACTGCTCGTCTCATGTCGCCTCACCTTCGCGTTCGTCTGGTCCCGGGCCTCGTCCGATGGCCGTCGCGGCCGCACCTGCCGACGGGCGTCTTCAAAGATTGACGGCAATAAATTGCCATGACGCCATTGCGGTCTCTTACACCCTGGTCAAGGCAGGGGTGCGCTGCGAGCGGGCCACCTGCTCTCCCGCCCGTAAAGGTAAACATCGATGTAACGCAATCGTAGGAAAGCGGTTTCCCTGGGGGCAATAGCTGACGCTTGCAGGTTTGTTGCAGTGCTCGGTATTGACACCGCCGAGCCGGCCATCGATGCTCTGCTAAATCAGTTTAGCGGCCGATTCGCCTCGACCCGTCCCCACTCCCGGCCCCGGACACGGTCGCTGACCGAGCGCACCACCCCGAGAAAGGACCCGCATGAGACTGCGAAGAGGACTGATCCCACTCACCGCCACCCTCGTCCTGACCGCCGCCTCCGGCACGGCGTACGGCAGCCCGGGCGCCGCGGACGGAATCCGCAGCATCACCCCGATCACCACCGTCCACACGTACGGCCAGAAGGTCTCGGCGGTGGCGATCGAGTACCGGGCCACCGTGAACCCCCGCACCCTCGACACCGCCACGTTCTCGGTGACCGACACCATCTACAACTTCCGCTTCAACCCCATCGAGGACCTGCCGAAGCTCGCCGACCGGACCGTCACCCACACCTACACCAACGGGACCCCGGGCACCCGTGCCGACCACCGCTCGGCGCCGGGCAGGTACGTCATCGTCGAACTCGACCCCGCGGACACCGGCGGCTCGACGGTCATCGTCTCCAAGTGCCCGACCTTCCTCTGCACCGTGAAGGTCAACCCCGACCTGCCGACCCGGGTCGTGCAGCGCAAGGACGTCCACGGCCAGCCCGGCCGCGGGTCCGGCAAGGGGCCGCTGCTCGCGCGGGCCACCCCGCGTGAGTCCCGCCCGGTCACCGAGAAGCCGGTGAACCACCTCGTCGACGAGTTCACCTACGGCTCGTTCCTCAGTGGCGGAATGGTGCTGCCGTACCACTACCACCTGCCGAAGAACTACCAGCCGGGCCGCACGTACCCCCTGATGGTCGTCCTGCCCGGCCACGGAATGGGCTGGGACGGCGACAACCTCGGCGTGCAGCTCGCCGCCGACATTCCGGCAACCGCGTGGCTCCAACCGACCTGGACCGGCAGCACCGAGGACGTCATCGTCCTTGCGCCCCAGCACCAGCGGGTCGGCGGGGTCGCCGAGGCGGACCTGCTGGTCAAGCTGCTCGACCAGTTCGTCGACACGTTCGCGGTGGACACCCGTCGGGTGTACGCGACCACGGTGTCGTACGGTTCCCAGCTGCTCTGGGAGGCGTTCGCCAAGCGGCCGGACCTGTTCGCCGGCGGGTTGGTGACGGGTGGATTCCCGGTCAACGCCACCCAGGCGACCGCCATCGCTGCGGCCGAGGTGCCGGTGTGGATCACGCACGGTGAGCACGACCACCTGCTCAACGTCTCGGGCGCCCGCAACTCCACGGCCGAGCTGCGGCAGGCGTACGCCGCCCGGGGCAGGACGCCGGAGCAGGCCGCCGACCTGGTGCGCTACACCGAGTACGCCGACTCCGCATTCTCGTTGCCGGACTACCACGCGGCGTTCGGGCCGACCTACGAGGACGCCAACATCCTGCGCTGGCTGCTCAACCAGTCCAAGCCCTGATCCCCCAACACCCCCACCCCACCCCCTCCCCCGGTGATCATGAAGTTGTTGCCATCGGCCACGGCGTGTCGAGGCAACAACTTCATGATCAACCGAGGGGGCCGGGGTGGGGGTGGGTGGGGTCAGGTGGTGAGGCAGGCGTGGACGGCTGCGGTGAGGCGGTTGGCGCGCTCGTCGCCCATTCCGCGCATCTGGTTGACCACGTAGCCGAAACCCACCTGGTGCTCGGCGTCGGCAAAGGCCAGGTTGCCGCCCGCGCCGTCGTGGCCGAAGCTGCGCTCACCGAGCAGGGGTCGGGCCGGTGGCGAGTGCAGCAGGAAGCCCGTACCCCAGCGCTGGCCGGTGTCCGGCGGGCCGTGTCGCTGCTGACCGCGCGACCGGACGACGACCGCGTCGTCCACCGAAGCGGTGGTGAACAGCGGCCCACCCTCGATCTCCGACACACAGGCCGCGTAGAGGCGGGCGAGGCCGTCGGCGGTGCTCACCGCGCCCGCGCCGGGCACGCCGGCGGCCCGGATGGCGTCGTCGTTGAAGCTCACCAGTCCGTCGGCGTCGGCCGGGAAGGCGAAAGCGCCCCCCATGGTGATGCCCCGCTCGGCGACCGGGTCCACGAACGGGTCGGGGTCCGGGGGCGGTGCCAGGTCCCAGGCCACGGTGTCGCTCTCGGCCGCCGGAAGCCCCAGCCAGGTACGCAGGCCGAGCGGGTCCGCGAGGGTGTCGGCGAAGAACGCGCCGGGAAGCTGGCCGGTGACACGATGGATCACCTCGCCGACCAGCCAGCCGTACGTCATCGAGTGGTAGCCGTGCGCGGTGCCCGGCTCCCACAGCGGCGCCTGCGCCTCGATCGCCTCGACGACCGGATCCCACGCCAGGACCTCGTCGAGGGTCAGGGTGCGGTCCAGCGCGGGCAGACCGGCCTGGTGGGTGAACAGCCAGCGCACCGGAATGTGCGCCTTGCCGTGCTGGCCGAACTCCGGCCAGTAGCGCGTCACGGGGGCGTCGAGGTCGAGCCGGCCCTGTTGGACCAGCAGGTAGGCGCAGATCGCCAGGATCCCCTTGGTGCAGGAGAAGACGACTGCCGGCGTGTGCGCCTCCCAGGGCCGCCCGGTACGGGTGTCGGCCACGCCGCCGTACAGGTCGACGACCCTGCGGCCCCGCACGTAGACGGTGACCGCGGCGCCGACCTCGCCCTGGGAGGTGAAGTTGTCGCGGAAGACGTCGGCGACGCGGCCGTAGCGCTCGTCGACGTCGCCGTGGATCTGTGGCTGTGAGACCACTGCCTACCCCTTCACTGACCCCTGGATCAGGGCCTTGATGAACTGTCGCTGGAAGATCAGGAACACGATGAGGGTCGGGGTGAGAATCAACAGCGACCCGGCACACAGCAGCACCAGATCGGTGCCCCACTGGCCCTGGAACGCGCCGAGCGCGCCGGCCATCGTGCGTTTGGTGGCGTCGTCGACGAGGACGATGGCGAGGAGGAACTGGTTCCACGTCCAGAGGAACATCAGGATCGTCAGCGAGGCGATCGCCGGCCGGGCGAGCGGCACCTGGACCCGCCAGAACAACTGCCACGTGCTGCTGCCGTCCACTCGGGCCGCCTCGGACAACTCGACCGGCACGTTGGTGAAGTGCGCCCGCATCCAGAACACCGCGAACGGCATGTACAGCCCGATCAGCGGCAGGATGATGGCCCAGCGCGTGTTGAGCAGACCGAGGTCCTGCATCTGGTAATAGAGCGGTGTGACCACGGCCTCGAAGGGCAGGGTCAGACCCAGCAGGAAGAGGCCGAAGACGAATCGACCGCCGGGCACCCGGAGCTGACCGAGCCCGAAGCCGGCCATGGTCGCGATGAGCACCGACACCGGCACGACACCGGCCACGATGAGCAGGCTGGAGCGGAGCAGGGCACCCATGTTCGCGGCGGTGAAGGCGTCGGCGAAGTTGCCCCACTGCGGGTCGGACGGCCACTCGAGCCCGTTGGGCACGGTGCCACGGGGCTGCAGCGCCGCCGACAGCATGCTGACGAACGGCAGCAGGGTGACCACGATCAGGGCGATCAGGAAGACGCGGCCGGTCACCTGTTCGCGGCGGCTCAGGTTCACGGCTTCTCCCCTCGGCTCAGACGCTGGATCGGTAGGACACACGCCAGCACCAGCAGCATCAGCACGACGGCGAGCGCCGAGGCGAGCCCCACCTGCCGCTGCGAGAAGGCCAGCCGGTAGATCTCCAGGCCCGGCACGGTGGTCTGGAGGCCGGGGCCGCCGCTCGTCGAGATGTAGACGATGTCGAAGCTCGCCAGCGCCGCGATGATCGTGACGGTGAGGCAGACACCGATCTCCTGGCGCAGGCTGGGCAGGGTCACGGCGAGAAACTCGCGGACCGGACCGGCACCGTCCAGGCGGGCGGCTTCGTACAGCGCTGGATCGATCTTGCTCATGCCGGTGACCAGCAGGATCGTGCAGAGGCCGAGCAGGACCCAGGCCCCGATGACACCCACGGCGGGCAACGCCGTGTCGAAGTCGCCGAGCCAGGCGCGGGCGACGCCACCCAACCCGACCGCGCGCAGCGCCTGGTTGACCAGACCGTTCGACGAGAGCAGCCAACTCCACGCGATGCCCGCCGCCACCAGGGGGATGACCTGCGGCAGGAACAGGATGGTCCGGACCACGGTGCCGAACGCGCCGGTGGTGATCCGGCGCACCATGCTCGCCACCAACAGCCCGAGCGTGACGGGGATGAAGCTGAAGAAGACGATCAGGACGATCGCGTTGCCGATGATCTTCAGCAGGTCGCTGTCGGTGAACACGGTGAGGTAGTTGTCCAGGCCAACCCAGCGGGCCACCCCGATGCCGTTCCAGTCGTAGAGCGAGTACTGCAGCGTCAGGACGAGCGGGCGCAGCACGAACACCGCGTACATCACCAGGGCGGGCAGGACGTACATCTGGGCGTGCGCCAGCACGTACTCGCGGCTGGCCGTCGGGTCCGCCCAGGCCTGCCGGACCGATTCG
>NZ_JBEZGM010000029.1:0-74536 GCF_040649995.1 Micromonospora sp. NPDC048835
CACCCGCTGCCTCAAGCGCTACATCGCCCGACAGCTCTACCGCACCATCACCACCCACCACCGCACCCCTTGACAACCTCACTCACAGATCGGCGAGGTGGGAGGCGCAGCGCGGGGCTCGGGCGCGGCTCGGGGCGCGGGGGGTGACTATGTCGCGACTCGCCGGGTTGGGGCGAGTGGGGCGGCGGTGGGGCGGGCACGACATGATTGGTGGCGCGGGGAACGGCCGTAGCCCGCATCATGGAGGTCGGCCGACGAACGACAGGAGTGAGGTAGCCGGTGGACCCGCTCGATCGCATCGACGAACTGATCGCCATCCTGGAGCAGGCCCGCTCCGTCCCGATGTCGCGCAACAACTGCATGGTCGACCGGGGCGAGATGATCGCCGCCCTCGATGAGATGCGCGCCGATCTGCCCGCGGACCTGCGGCGCGCCGCCGCGCTCCTGGAGGAGCGCGACAAGATCATGGACGCCGGCAAGCGCGAGGCGGACCGGATCATCAGCGAGGGTGAGGCAGAACACGCCCGCCTGGTCTCGGTGAACGAGATCACCGTGTCGGCCGAGCACGAGGGCGCCCGGATCATCGGCGAGGCCCGGGCCGAGGCGCAGCGCCTTCGTGAGGAGGTCGACGACTATGTCGACACCGCGCTCGCCAACTTCGAGCAGTTCCTCACCCGGGCGCTGGCCTCGATAGAGCGCGGCCGGGACAAGATGCACGCACTGCGGGAGATCGGCACCTTCGCTGGGGATGAGGCCGAACGCCCGCTACCCTTCTGAGCGGCACCTCACCAGCCGACTTCTCAGGCGGGCGTCGCCCCCGGTTCGACGGTCCGGCGGTCGCCCAGGTAACCTTTTTTGTCGGCCTCTCACCGGCCGGAGTCTAACTATGCCCAAGCACTCGCCATCGACACTCAACCCCAGGTCGCCGCTGGTCCTCGACACGAGGGAACTGCCGCGTCGTCCTGGCGCGTTGCGTGAGGTCCAGCGGGTCGTGTCGGCACCGGCGGACCTCGGTGTGGAGATGATCGGCGTGCCGGAGGGCGCAGACCTCGACCTCGATCTGAGGTTGCAGTCGGTGTCTGAGGGCGTGCTCGTCACCGGGACCATCACCGGTCCCGTCCGGGGCGAGTGCGGCCGCTGCCTGCGCGAGATCAACGACTCGATGGGCGTGACGATCCAGGAGCTGTACGCGTACGAGGACAGCACCACGGACGCCACGACCGACGAGGACGAGGTGGGCCGGATGCAGGGCGATCTGATCGACCTGGAGCCGGCGCTGCGGGACGCGTTGGTGCTCACGCTGCCGACCAACCCGCTCTGCCGGGAGGACTGCCCAGGACTGTGTCCCGAATGCGGGGCGCACTGGGACGATCTGCCGGCCGACCACAGTCACCAGCAGATCGACCCGCGTTGGGCGGGCCTGTCGCAACTGACCGTTACAGAGGAGTAAGAACCGTGGCCGTCCCGAAGCGCAAGATGTCGCGCAGCAACACCCGGTCCCGCCGGGCGAACTGGAAGGCGACCGTGGTCGCGACCGTTGCGTGCCCGCAGTGCAAGTCCCCGAAGCTGCCGCACGCCGCCTGCTCCGTCTGCGGCACCTACAACGGCCGCCAGGTTCTCGAGGTCTGACCTGGACGCCGAGTGACGCCCCCGACCTCGGGTCGGGCGGCACGCGCATCCTGGCATTCGCCCGGTGCCCCGGCTCCCTCCGACGCCGGCCGGCCCACTCCGGCCGGCGTTCCAGCGGAGCCGGGCACCGCGCGGATCGCCGTTGACCTCCTCGGCGGGGACGACGCTCCCGCCGTCGTGGTTGACGGCGCTCTGCGGGCCATGCGCGCCGACCCTGACCTGCATCTGCTGCTCGTCGGTCCGACCGAGGTCGCCGACGGGTTGATTGCCGCCCTCGATCCGGCGCAGCGTTCCCGGATCACGGTGCGGCCGGTCCGCGATGTCGTCGGCATGGCCGACCATCCCAGCGCCGCCCGCGCCGAGAGCACCGTCCGGGCCGCGGTCACCGCCGTCCGGGACGGCACGGCCGACGCCCTGGTCTCCGCCGGTGCCACCGGTGCCACCGTCACCGCCGCCGTGCTCGGCCTCGGCCGTTCACCGGAGATCCGCCAACCCGCCCTGGCCGCCACCCTGCCCGCCGTCGCCGGGCCGGTGGTGTTGCTCGACGTCGGCGGCTCCCTGGAACCCCGCCCGGCCACCCTCGCCCGGCACGCCGTGCTCGGTGCCGCGTACGCGGCGGTGGCCCACTCGATCGCCGCGCCGCGGGTCGGGCTGCTCTCGGTCGGCACCGAGGCCGGCAAGGGCGACCGGGTCCGCCGCGCCACCGACCCACTGCTCGCCGTCGAACCGCTGCCCGGCGGGGCACGCTACGTCGGTCTGGTCGAGGGGTACGACGTGGCCCTCGGCGCGCGCGCCGATGTGGTCGTCACCGACGGCTTCACCGGTAACGTGCTGCTCAAGGCCATTGAGGGCGCGTACGCGATGGCCGGCGGCCCACCTGCCCAGGGCGGCGCACCCCGCGCGGCCGCCCTGTTGGGCGTCGCGGGGACGGTGGTCGTCTGTCACGGGTCCGCCCGCGCCGACGACGTCGCCTCCGGCATAGCTCTCGCCGCTCACCTGTGGCGGCGGCGCGCCACCGATCTGGTCACCGCGTTGCTCGACCGCGGCGCCGCGACCGATCGCACCGATCGCTCCACCGACACCGAGGTACGCACATGAGCAACGACAAGCGGCGGCGGGTGTCCGTCGGCCATCTGGAAGCCGCCTTCGGAGTGAGCCTGGAGCCCGAACTGCTCCAGCGCGCGTTGACCCACCGCTCGTACGCGTACGAGAACGGCGGGCTGCCCACGAACGAACGGCTGGAGTTCCTCGGCGACTCGGTGCTCGGCGTGGTGATCACCACTGCGCTCTTCCACAACCACCCGGACCTGCCCGAGGGGCAGTTGGCCAAGTTGCGGGCCAGCGTGGTCAACATGCGGGCGCTCGCCGACGTGGCCCGCGGTCTGGGCCCGGACGGGCTCGGCGCGTACCTGCTGCTCGGTAAGGGTGAGGAGACCACCGGCGGCCGGGACAAGGCGAGCATCCTCGCCGACACGCTGGAGGCGCTGCTCGGCGCGATCTACCTCCAGTACGGCCTGGACACCACGGGGATCGTCATCCACCGGCTCTTCGACCCGCTGATGGCCGAGTCGGCCGGTCGCGGGGCCGCCCTGGACTGGAAGACCAGCCTCCAGGAGTTGACGGCGGCGCTCGGGCTCGGCGTGCCGGAGTACCGCATCGAGGGCACCGGCCCGGACCACCTCAAGACGTTCACCGCCTGGGTGGTGGTGGCCGGCAACCGGTACGGCGGCGCCGAGGGGCGCAGCAAGAAGGAGGCTGAGCAGCGGGCCGCCGAGGCCGCCTGGCGGACGCTCGCCGAGCAGGACGGTCGAAACGGCGACGACGGCCAGACCGGCGGGGCCAGCCAGAACAGCCAGGAGCAGCCGGTCGACCGGGACGCGGCCGACCCGGACGAGCCGTTCGGGCCGCTGGAGCGCGCCGAGCGGGCGGCCGAGGCCGAGCAGGCCGACCACCTGGCGCAGGCGTTGCCGGCCGGGGGTGCCGACGGTCACGAGACGGGGCGGCGGCGTGCCTGAGCTGCCCGAGGTGGAGACCGTCCGGCAGGGGTTGGCCCAGTGGGTCGTCGGCCGGCGGATCGCCTCGGTCGAGGTCCGCCACCCGCGAGCGGTCCGTCGGCATGTCCCAGGCGACGTGCACTTCGCCGACGTGCTGGCCGGCCGGACGGTGCTGGACGCCCGCCGCCGCGGCAAGTACCTGTGGCTGCCACTGGACAGCGGTGACGCGATCGTCGGGCACCTCGGCATGTCGGGTCAAATGCTGCTCCAGCCGATCGGCACGACTGACGAGACCCACCTTCGGGTCCGCTTCCGGTTCAGTGACGACGGTCCGGAGCTGCGCTTCGTCGACCAGCGCACGTTCGGCGGGCTGGCGGTGAGCGAGGGCGGCGCCGAGCTGCCCGACGAGATCGCGCACATCGCCCGCGACCCGATGGACCCGGAGTTCTCCGACGCGGCGTTCGTCGCGGCGCTGCGTCGCCGGCACACCGAGGTGAAGCGGGCACTGCTCGACCAGACCCTGATCTCCGGGGTGGGCAACATCTACGCCGACGAGGCGCTCTGGCGCGCCAAGCTGCACGGCGGACGACCCACCGACGCGCTGACCGGCCCGGCCGCGCAGCGCCTGCTCGGCCACGTCCGCGACGTGCTGGCCGAGGCGATCAGCGAGGGCGGCACCAGCTTCGACGCCCTCTACGTGAACGTCAACGGCGAGAGCGGCTACTTCGACCGGGCGCTCAACGCCTACGGCCGCGAGGGCGAGCCGTGCCGCCGGTGCGGCGCGGCGATCCGCCGGGAGGCGTTCATGAACCGGTCCTCGTACAGCTGCCCGCACTGTCAGCCGCGGCCCCGGGGTTCCCTTCGGGGATGACCCGGAGCCGGCTCGGGGGCGACGCCGGCGGGTCGCGGCCTGCCGGTCCGGGCGGAACCCCCGGTGTACGCCCGGAACGCGGCCGACCCCCGACGAAGGCACCCTCCTTGCGGGTCTGCTGGTTCCAGGGTGGGCACGGGTCGATCCCCGATGTGAGCGCCTCGTCACGCACCTAGCGTCAGCACCGTTGACAGGGGGTTGACGTGACAGGGGGACCCGAGATGGGCAGAAGACCGGTGACGGTGCGGCTGGCGCGGTGGAGCGCCGAGCACCCGTGGCGTGCGATCGCACTGTGGGCGGTGTTCGTCGCGGTGTGCTTCGTCGGCGGCAACGCCGCCGGACTCAACGAGGCCACCAGCGGCGACCAGGCGATCGGCGAGGCGGGGCGGGCCAGCCTGATCGTCAGCGCCGGCGACTTCGACGACCCGGCCGTGGACAACGTCCTCATCACCTCCCGGGCTGGCGCGCTGAACCAGACGGCGGCGAAGGTGGCGGCCGACGACGCGGCAGCCCGGTTGCGTACGGTCGCCGGGGTGGCCGGGGTGGGTCAGCCGATGCCCGCGCGGGACGGCTCGGCGCTGCTGCTGCCGATCACCATGTCGGGCGACCCGGAGACCGCCTCGGAGCGGGTGCAGCCGCTGCGGGACGCCACCGCCGCCGTGCAGGCCGCGCATCCCGAGCTGCGCGTCGAGCAGGTCGGCGGGCCGTCGATCGGTCAGGCCCTCGACGACACGCTCGGCAAGGACTTCAAGCGCGCCGAACTGCTCAGCCTGCCGGTCACCCTGGCGATCCTGATCATCGCGTTCGGCGCGCTGATCGCGGCGAGCGTGCCGGTGCTGCTGGCACTCTCCTCGGTTGCCGCCGCGATGGGTCTGTCCACCCTCGCCTCGCACCTGGTGCCGGCGACCGACACCACGGCGCCGGTGATCCTGCTGATCGGCATGGCGGTCGGCGTCGACTACTCGCTGTTCTACATCCGCCGGGAGCGGGAGGAACGCGCCAAGGGCCGGTCCGGTCTGGACGCGGTGGAGATCGCCGCGGAGACCTCCGGGCACGCCGTGGTGGTCTCCGGCTTCGCGGTGATCATCTCGATGGCCGGGCTGCTGCTCGCCGGCGACGTGGTCTTCTCGTCCCTCGCCATCGGCTCGATCCTCGTGGTGGCCGTCGCGGTGATCGGCTCGCTGACTGTCCTGCCCGCCCTGCTGGCCCGGCTCGGCCGCTGGGTGGACCGGCCCCGGGTGCCGTTGCTCTGGCGACTGACCGCACCGCGTACCGGTCGGCACGGCCAGCCCCGCGCACCCCGGCTGTGGCCGGCGGTGCTCCGGCCGGCGCTGCGCGCGCCGGTGGTGACGCTCGTCATCTCGGTCGGGCTGCTGCTCGCACTTGCCGCGCCGGCGCTCGGGATGAAGCTCAAGTTCCCCGGCATGGAGGACCTGCCCCGCACGACACCGGCGATGCAGGCGTACGACCGGCTCACCGCCGCCTTCCCGAGCGCGGGCACCAATCACGTGGTGGCCGTCCGGGCGCCCGCCGACCAGGCCGACCGGGTACGCGCCGCCCTCACCGACCTCTCCACCCGGGCGTCCGGCGATCCGCTGTTCGCCCCGGCCGAGGCGGACGGTCCGAAGATCGAGGTGTCGGCCGACCGGCGGGTCTCGGTACTTGACGTGCCCACCCCGTACGCCAGTCGGGACGACCGGTCGGTCCAGTCGTTGGAGAAGCTGCGTGGGGACCTGGTCCCGGCCGAGCTGCGCGACATCCCCGGCATCGAGTACGCGGTGGGCGGGGGCGTGGCCGACAGCGAGGACTACGCACAGCACGTGCGGGACAAGTTGCCACTGGTCATGGGCTTCGTGCTGGTGCTGACCTTCCTGGTCATGGCGTTCACCTTCCGGTCGGTGGTGATCGCGGCAAGCTCGATCGCGCTTAACCTGCTCTCCGCCGGTGCCGCGTACGGCCTGCTGGTGTTGATCTTCCAGGGCGAGTGGGCGCAGGGGCTGCTCGGCTTCACGTCGATGGGCGCCATCGTGTCCTGGCTGCCGCTGTTCCTGTTCGTGGTGCTGTTCGGCCTGTCGATGGACTACCACGTCTTCGTGGTCAGTCGGATCCGCGAGGGCGTCCGGTCCGGCATGGCCAACCGCGACGCAGTGTCGTACGGGATCACCTCGTCGGCCGGGGTGGTGACCAGCGCGGCGATCGTGATGGTCGGCGTCTTCTCGATCTTCGCCACGCTGAGCACGATCGACATGAAGCAGCTCGGCATCGGCCTGGCGGCGGCGATCCTCCTGGACGCCACGATCATCCGGGGAGTGGTGCTGCCGGCGTTGATGACCATGCTGGGCGACGCCAACTGGTGGACCCCGCGCTTCCTGCGCCCCCGCCCGGCCCCCGCCCCCACCGATCCGCCGGCCCCCACCCCCAACCTGGTCCCAGTGCCCTAACCCGGAAGTAGACCTACTTCCTCCCGATTAGGGCCGCATCGCGCAGCGGAGCGACAAGGACCAACCCGCGCCCCTGCCCCCGCCCTGAACCCCCGCCCCGCCCCGCCCCCGCCCCCGCCCCGCCCCCGCCCCGCCGATCTTGCACTTTCTGTCGCGACGAATCGGAATGAAACCGGCAAATCGAGGACAGGAAACGCAAGATCGCGGGGGCGAGGGGCGAGGGGCGAGGGGCGAGGGGCGGGGGTAGGAGCGAGGGCAGGGCGGGTCGGGGTGGGTCGTCAGGGGAGTGGGCAGGCTTCTCTTGACGCGTCCAGGGTGCGGTCTTTCCGGATCGACGCGAAGCCGTAGCCGACGGTGGTGACGCAGAAGTCGTCGGTCGAGCCGGTGTACTCGACGTGGAAGACCGGCTTGCCGGCGTCGCTGAACGGCAGCAGCTTGGCGCACTGGCCCAGGCGGACGCACTCCTCGTTGACCGCGAAGTCGAAGTCCGGTGCCAGCGCGGCGAGCTGCGGCACGTCGTTGACCAGCCCGGGGGAGAGGCTCAGCGAGCGGGCCAGCTCGGCCAACCGACGGTTGAACAGCAGTTGGTCGTCGAAGTCGAGTGGAAAGCCGCTGCGGGCCGCGTACCCGTCGGCGTCGAAGAGCGCCACCGCGCCGAAGCCCTTGCCCCGGCAGAGCCGGAACCGGTCGGCGAGCACCGGCCGGAGCGCGTCCCAACTCCGGACGTCGAGCCACCGGCTGTCGGGGAGGCGCCCGGGCGCGCCCCGGACGATCTCCGGAAACCGGCTGGCGTCCGGGTCCGTGGAGCGGACCGAGCCGACGTGCACCTGGCAGACCAACCGTCGGTCCCGGGAGCGCAGCTCGGCGGTCTGCGCGGCGGTGGTGGCCACCGGGTCGAGCAGGAAGACGTCGGCGTCCACCGCGGCGTCGAGCGGGCCGCTGAGCTGCCACTGCCACTGCCAGTGTCGAGCCTGGGCCGCCGGCCACGCGGTGGGCGCGCCGGGTGGGGTGAGCGCGGGTCGGCACCCGTACGCCGGTGCCACCAGCAGGAGCGCGACGCCGGCGGACAGGACGCGACACAGCGGGCGTACGGCGAGGCATCGCCGCGGCCGGATCCGCATCGGCAGCTCCCGGGTCCAGGGCGACCCGTCGCCGCCCGTGCCGGTACGCGGCCCCCACGCTCCGGCCCGACGTACCTCACCGGGTCAAACGAGCGCGGGGGCGGGAACGACGCGCGGTCAGCGGGGCGCCGCGAAGACCTGCGTCCAGTACGGTCCGTTGCTGTTGGCGATGCCGACGCCGATCTCGGTGAACGCGCAGTTCAGGATGTTCGCCTTGTGGCCGGAGCTGTTCATCCAGGCGTCCATCACCGCGGCCGGGGTCTGCTGGTTCCAGGCCACGTTCTCGCCGTACGTGCGCCAGGTGTAGCCGACCCGGTCCAGGCGGGTGCCGGCGTTGCTGCCGTCGCTGCCGGTGTGCGACATGTTCTTGTTGTCGGCCTGGTCCTGGCTGTGCCGCTGGGCGGCCGTCATCAGCTTGGTGTTGATGCTCAGCGCCTTGCAGCCAGCCTTCGCCCGTTCGGCGTTGACCAGGTCCACCACCTCGCGTGCCTGTGCGCTGACGGAACCGCTGGAACCGCCGGAGCCGGTGGAGCTGCCCCCGGTGCTGCTCGGCGCGCTGCTGCGGGGGACGCTGCGCCGCGAGGCGGCGGTGCTGCGCGACGCCGCCGGCGTGGGCTTGACGACCTTGCTCGGCGACGGGCTCGGAGACGCCGGGCTGGGGATGGTGGACGGGGAGGGCGCGACGAGGGTGTCCAGCGTCGGTTCCTCGGTCGGCGCGGCCGAGCTGGCGAAGGTGTCGTCGACGGCCGTCGGCTGGGCGGCCCCGTCGTCACCCCCGGGCAGCGTGAGCGCGCCGACGCCGAAGCTCACCACGAGGGTGGCCGCCGCGGCGGCGCCGCCGATCATCAGCGGCCGGCGCCACCGTCGGGGAGAGCGGTGCCGTCCCTCGCCGGGCCGCCCGGGTTCGGTCGCGCCGCGCCAACCGTCGGTGGTCTCCGGGTCTGTGTCGGTGTGCCAACCGCCGGGCGTCTCAGTGCGCCAGCCGTCGGGCGTCTCGGTGCGCCAGCCGTCGGGCGTCTCGGTGCGCCAGCCGTCGGGCGTCTCGGTGCGCCAGCCGTCGGGCGTCTCGGTGCGCCAGCCGTCGGTGGTGCCCTGCGGCGTGCGGCCGTCGTCCCAGCCGTCGGCCCCGCTCTCCGGCGTCTGGGCCGGCCAGGCGGCGGTGTGCGCGTCGGTCGGCCCGGCGGGGGCTGCCGGCTCCGACCGGGGGCCGCCGGTGGGCTGCTCGCGGTGCCACTCGTCCTGCGGCTGGCCGGGTTCGTCGCCGAACAGGTAGGCCGAGCGGGGCTCCGGGCGGTCGTGCAGCCAGGCCGGCTCGTCGGTCGGTCCCCCGGCGCGCCGGGGGGCGCCGTTCGGGTCCATCGGATCGGTCCAGCCGTACACGCCTATGCCTCCAGGGGTTGGTTGCGGGCCGGGCTGACGCTACGGCGCGCCTACGACCTGCGGCAACGTGGCTAAGAAAGAGTTAAGGGGAAGTCGGACGCCAGGGTGCGGACTTCCGCGTATCCGGGCGTACAGTAAAGGTGTCCGGACAGAGAGTGTCCGTGCCTTGCGGCAGCCCCCCCGACAAGTGGACAGGTCGACGTGGAGATGATCTACGGCCTGCGAGAACTTGACGAAGGAGGGGTTTGCGGCTCAATATATAGGTGTCGCCAGTCGCGCCCGGTCATGCCCAGATACAGCCTGGAATGACAGCCGCGTACAAATGGGCGCGCGTTTGGCCGGCCTTTCCGGCAGCGCATATCAAGGAGTCAGCATGGCGAAGGCCCTCTACGGCCACGTAGGTGCAGCGCCCGACCGGCGTCTGCTCGACGAGGTCACCCGACTGCGTTCCAGGGTTCAGGCGCTGGAGTTCGAGATCACGCGTCTGCGTGCCGACAATGATCGGCTCGCGGCGGCTGCGGCGGAGGCGGACGATCTGCTTCGTCTGGCCGAGCCGGCGCTGACCTGATCTTCACGTCGCACAAAACTGAATCGCACCACCGCAAAAATGCGCGCCGACACCTTCTGTGCCGGCGCGCAACACTGTCCGGCACCTTTTCGTCCCCGACGATTTATGATCTTGCGGTGGGTCGCCCGGGAAGCGCGCCTCGCAGTTAGCGAAAAGCGTGTCGGCGGATAAGCCGATCATGAAAGGCGCTTGTCTTTCTCGTGGCTGACGGAACAACGGCGCGCCCCCGGTCGACGCGACGCCGGGGCGGGTCGCGTGCCGGCCCGCTTCCACCGCCGGGTTAGTCTGCGAGTTCACCCAGGTCCCCACAGCCGGCGACGGTTCGGCGGCCACCGGACGAGGATCGAGTAGGTGTATCTCAAGAGCCTGACCGTGAAGGGCTTCAAGTCCTTCGCCTCCGCCACGACGTTGAAGCTGGAGCCCGGGATCACCTGTGTGGTGGGCCCGAACGGCTCGGGCAAGTCCAACGTCGTCGACGCCATCGCCTGGGTCCTTGGCGAGCAGGGCGCCAAGGCGCTGCGTGGCGGCAAGATGGAGGACGTCATCTTCGCCGGCACCGCCGGCCGGGCGCCCCTGGGCCGCGCCGAGGTCACCCTCACCATCGACAACACCGACGGCGCGCTGCCGATCGAGTACACCGAGGTCTCCATCACCCGCCGGATGTTCCGCTCGGGTGAGAGCGAGTACGAGATCAACGGCAACTCCTGCCGGTTGCTCGACATCCAGGAGCTGCTGTCGGACTCCGGCATCGGCCGGGAGATGCACATCATCGTCGGGCAGGGCCGACTCGACGGCATGCTGCACGCCAAGCCGGAGGACCGTCGCGCGTTCATCGAGGAGGCGGCCGGCGTCCTCAAGCACCGCAAGCGCAAGGAAAAGGCCCTACGCAAGCTCGACGCGATGCAGACCAACCTGAACCGCTTGACCGACCTCACCGCCGAACTGCGCCGTCAGCTCAAGCCGCTGGGCCGGCAGGCCGAGGTCGCCCGGCGTGCCGCCGCCATCCAGGCCAACCTGCGCGACGCCCGGTTGCGCCTGCTCGC
Organism: Micromonospora sp. NPDC048835; assembly: GCF_040649995.1. Lineage (NCBI taxonomy): Bacteria > Bacillati > Actinomycetota > Actinomycetes > Micromonosporales > Micromonosporaceae > Micromonospora > Micromonospora sp. NPDC048835. The sequence continues at coordinate 11,048 of NZ_JBEZGM010000029.1, forward strand.
CGACGACCTGGCGACCCTGCGGACCACCCTGGACCGGGAGATCGCCGACGAGACCGCGCTGCGCGAGCGGCGCGAGCAGATCGAGGGTGAGCACGCCGAGGTGCAGGGCCGGCTCGGTGAGTTGGAGGCCGCCCTCGCGGAGGACGCGCCGCTGCTCGCCGCCGCCCAGGACACCTGGTACAAGCTCTCCGCCCTGCAGGAACGCTTCCGCTCCATCGAGCAGTTGGCCCGGGAACGGCTGCGACACCTCAGTGCCACCGGCGACGACGAACGGCCCGGCCGCGACCCGGACCAACTGGAGGCCGAGGCGGAACGCGTCCGCGAGCAGGAGGAGGACCTGCGCGCGGCGCTCACCGACGACCAGATCCGGCTTGCCGAGGCGGTCGAGCACCGTCAGGAGCTGGAACGGCAGCTCGCCGCGGCTGAGCGCGAGCTGGTCGCCGCGGCCAAGGCCATCGCCGACCGGCGGGAGGGGATGGCCCGGCTGACCGGCCAGGTCAACTCGGCCCGGGCCCGGACCACGAGCGCCAGCGAGGAGATCGAGCGCCTCGCGATCGCGCACGCCGACGCGCTGGGCCGCGCCGAGCAGGCCCAGGCCGATCTGGACGCGGTGGCCGCCGAGTCCACCGAGGCCGACCGGGACAACGCGGACCTGGACGCCCGGCATGCCGAGGCGGTCGCCGTGCAGGAGCGGGCGCAGGCGAACGTCCGGTCGCTCAACGACGCCGAGCGGGCGGCGGAGAAGGACGCCGCCACCTGGAAGGCCCGGGAGGAGGCGCTCGCCCTGGGGCTGCGGCGCAAGGACGGCGCCGGGGCGCTGCTCGCCCGCGCCGGGGACGTGCCCGGCCTGCTCGGCAGCCTCGCCGGGCTGCTCACCGTCGCACCGGGCCACGAGGCCGCGCTTGCCGCCGCGCTCGGCGGCCTCGCCGACGCGGTCGCCGTCAGCGGGGTGGACGAGGCCGTCGAGGCGATGCGACTGCTGAAGATCTCCGACGCCGGCCGGGCCGGGCTGCTGGTCGGCAGCCCGGCGGGCCCGGGCATGACCGGTTCCGCCGACGCGCTACGCCCGAAACTGCCCGACGACGCCCGGTGGGCACCCGACCTGGTGGAGTGCAGCGCCGAGCTGCGACCGGCGGTGCACCGGGCCCTGCGGGACGTGGCGCTCGTCGACGATCTCGCCGCCGCCGCCGAGCTGGTCGCCAGCAACCCCGAACTGCGGGCGGTCACCCCGGACGGTGACGTGGTCGGGGCGTACGCGGCGGCCGGCGGGTCGGCCAAGGCCCCCAGCTACATCGAGGTGCAGGCCGCCGTCGAGGAGGCCCGGGCCAACCGGCTCACCGCCGAACGCGCCGGCCTGGAGCTTCGTGACCAGTTGGTCGAGGCGCGCGCCGAGGTGGCCACCGCCAAGGAGGCCGTGCAACACGCCGCGGCCGAGAAGCGCGAGGCGGAGAGCCACCGCAACGCCGCCGCTCGTCGCCTGGCCGAGCTGGGCGCGGCGGCCCGGTCGGCGAAGGCCGAGACCGACCGGCTCGGCGACTCCCGCTCCCGCGCCGAGGCGGCCCGGCAGCGGGACCTCACCGCCCTCGCCGAGTTGGAGGAGAGGCTGCGGCTGGCCGAGGAGACCCCGGTCGACGCCGAGCCCACCACCGAGGAGCGCGATCAACTGGCGGCCATGGTGCCGCAGGCCCGGCAGAACGAGATGGAGGTCCGGCTCGCCGTGCGTACCGCCGAGGAGCGGGTCTCCTCGATCGCCGGCCGGGCCGACTCGCTCGCCCGGCAGGCCACCGCGGAGCGGGCCGCCCGGGAGCGCGCGGCGGCCCGGCGGGCCGCCCGCGCCCGGGGCGCGGGCATCGCGAGGTCCGTCGCCGGTGGCGCCCGGGAGGCGTTGACCCGGCTGACCACCTCGATCGCGACCGCCGAGGAGCACCGCGACGCGGTCGCCCTGGAGCGCGCCGCGAGGGAGGCGGAGCTTCAGGAGGTACGCGGGGCGGCCAAGCGTCTCGGCTCGGAGCTGGAACGGCTGACCAGCCAGGTGCACCGCGACGAGGTGGCCCGCGCGGAGCAGCGGCTGCGCATCGAGCAGTTGGAGGCGAAGGCCGCCGAGGACTTCGGGCTGGACGTGGAGACGCTCGTCGCCGAGTACGGCCCCACCCAGCCGGTTCCGCCGACCGCTGTCGACGTGGCGGCGGCCGAACGCGACGGTCTGCCGGTGCCCGAGCCGGTGCGCTACGAGCGGCCGGTGCAGGAGAAGCGGGCCGCCAAGGCGGAACGCGAACTCGCCCTGCTCGGCAAGGTCAACCCGCTCGCGCTGGAGGAGTTCGCCGCGCTTGAGGAGCGTTTCAAGTTCCTCTCCGAGCAGTTGGAGGACCTGAAGGCCACGCGTCGGGACCTGCTCACCGTCGTCAAGGACGTGGACGAGCGGATCCTCGAGGTCTTCGCCAGTGCCTTCGAGGACACCGCCCGCGAGTTCGAGCAGGTGTTCACCGTGCTCTTCCCCGGCGGCGAGGGGCGGTTGATCCTCACCGAACCGGACGACCTGCTCACCACCGGCGTCGAGGTGGAGGCCCGCCCGCCGGGTAAGAAGATCAAACGGTTGTCGCTGCTCTCCGGTGGCGAGCGGTCGCTGACCGCGGTGGCCATGCTGGTGGCGATCTTCCGCGCCCGGCCCAGCCCGTTCTACATCATGGACGAGGTGGAGGCGGCCCTGGACGACGTGAACCTGGGCCGGTTGATCACGTTGATGGCACAGTTGCGGGAGAAGAGTCAGCTGATCGTCATCACCCACCAGAAGCGGACGATGGAGATCGCCGACGCGCTCTACGGCGTGACCATGCGCAGCGGGGTCACCCAGGTGATCAGCCAACGGCTCAACCGGGCCGACGAGGACGACAGGCGGCACGGCCGCGGCGAGGAGAACGGGTAGTGGCTCGGGAACGCGCGACGGCGCTCCTGCTGGATCTGGATGGCGTGCTGCGCCGGTTCGACCCGGCGGTCGCCGCCGGGGTGGAGCGGGAGTACGGCCTCGCCGACGGGGTGCTCACCGAGATCGCCATGCAGTGGGGTCGGCTTCAGCCGGTCCTCACCGGCCAGCTCAGCCACGCCGACTGGATGAGCAGTGTGGCGGACGCCCTCGCCGAGCCGGCCGGCGGCCCGGACCGGGCCCGTGCCGCGGTGGAGCAGTGGCAGCGCTACCGGGGTGAGGTGGACACCGAGGTGCTCGCCTTCGTCCGTGAGGTGCGCGCCGCCGGGGTCACCGTCGGCCTGGCCACCAACGCCACCGACCTGCTCGACTCCGACCTGGAAGCGCTCGGCCTGGTCGGCGAGCTGGACGCGGTCGTCAACTCGTCGGTCGTGGGTGTGCACAAGCCGGCCCCCGAGTACTTCCAGGCCGCCTGCGTGGCCCTGGCCACCCCACCGGCCCGGGTCCTCTTCGTCGACGACGAGGACTGGGCCGTGCGGGGTGCCCGCGCAGCCAAGCTGTCGGCGCACCGCTGGGGCGGCCACGCCGACCTGCGCTACCTGCGGGCGGCCCTGGACCACTGACCGCCTGTCACTCGCCGGTGACGCCGTCGATGCGTTCCCGGATCAGGTCCGCGTGGCCGTTGTGCCGGGCGTACTCCTCGATCATGTGCACGTACACCCAGCGCAGGTTGAAGGTGCGCTTCTTCGCGCTGACCTCGGTGAACGTCTCGTCGAGCGAGTGGCCGGCGGCGGCCTCCCGGGCCAACGCCACCTCGCGGTGGAAGATGGCGAAGTCGGCCGGCGCGTCGGCCGCGCTCACGTCGTGGTCGGCGTCCGGGTTCTCCGGGGTGAAGTACGGGTAGTCGACATGCTCGCCGGCGAAGTTCTCCCGGAACCACCAGGCCTCGACCTCGGCGAGGTGCCGGACCAGGCCGAGCAGCGTCAGCCCGGAGGGCTCCACGCTCGGGGTGCGCAACTGCTCCTCGGTCAGGCCGGAACACTTGAGCAGCAGTGTCTGTCGGTGGTAGTCGAGCCAGCCGTCGAGCATGGTGCGCTCGTCGCCGACGTACGGTTCGGGGGTCCGGGTGATCTCCGGTGCGGTCCAGGTCATGCGCGCATCCTGCCGGGCACCCCGGACACTTCGCGACGGGTTATCAGGGCACCACGACGACGGGCCAGCGGCCGGCGCGGACCAGCCGGGTGGCGACCGAGCCGACCAGGCGGTGCCCGGCCTGCTCGGACGCGCCGACCACGAGCATGTCGGCCTGGAACTCGTCGGCCGCCGCGCGCAGCTCGCCGTACGCGTCGCCGCGCCGCACCAGCAGGGTCACCGGGATGCCCCACTGCTCGGCCCCGCGCCGGCACTCCCGGCGCAGCTCGTCGGCCAGCTCGTCGTGGGTGCGCTGGACCGCGCCGGCGTCCATGCCGGGCACCAGGGAGGTCAGCCCGCTCGGCGAGCTGACGAAGACCACCACCAGGGCTGCGCCCTGGCGACGGGCCAGGCCGGCGGCGTAGGCACCGGCCCGCTCGGAGGTGCGGGTGCCGTCGACACCCGCCATGATCACCCGGGGCCCGTCCGTGCCGCGCTCGAAGGGCAGCGGTCGGGTTCGGGGGCCGTACTCCTCGCGGTCCGGTGCTCCCACGCCCATGGCTCTACCTCACCTCTGCTCGCCGGTACGGATCACGGGTGCGCCAGCGCCGGCGGCGACTGTCGATTCCCGCCCGACCTCGGCGGAAACCGGGCTGTCGTTGTGCTGACGCAGCGGCACCTCCTTGATGCAGAGCACCGCGATGAAGGCGATCAACGCGAACGGGGCGGCCACCAGGAAGATGTCACCGGCACCGTGGCCGTACGCGCTCTCGACGACAGCCCGCAGCGGGCCGGGCAGGGTGTGCACGTCGGGCAGGGTGCCGCCGCTGCCGGAGCTGGAGGCGGGGATGCCGAGCTGCGCCAGCCCGTCGGCGGTGTAGTCCTTGACCTTGTGGGCCAGCACCGCGCCGAGGGCGGAGACGCCGATCGCGCCTCCGAGGCTGCGGAAGAACGCGACCACCGAGCTGGCCGCGCCGAGCTCGTGGACGCTGACGGTGTTCTGCACGGCGAGGACCAGGTTCTGCATGGTCATGCCCAGGCCGAGGCCGATCAGCGCCATGTACACGCTGAGCAGGGTGAAGCTGGTGTCCGCGCGGAGCGTGCCCATCAGGGCGAAGCCGATGGTGAGCAGCGCTGTGCCGATCACCAGGTACCGCTTCCACCGGCCGGTCTTCGAGATGACCCGCCCGATCACCGTGGAGGCGAGCAGCAGGCCGAGGATCATCGGCAGGGTCATCAGGCCGGACATGGTCGGGCTCTGGCCACGGCTGATCTGGAAGTACTGACCGAGGAAGATCGACGCGCCGAACAGAGCCACACCAACCGCGACGCTGGCAACCACGGCGAGGGTGATCGTGCGGCTGCGGAACAGCCGCGGCGGGATCACCGGCTCGGCGGCCCGGGTCTCGACCCGGATTGCCAGCGCACCGAGGAGCACGGCACCGACGACCATCGCGGCGGTCTGCCAGGACGCCCAGGCGAACTGGTCGCCGGCGAGCGAGACCCAGATCAGCAGCAGCGAGACGGCCGCGGTGATCAGCGTGGCACCCCACCAGTCGATCTGCGCCTTCCGCTTGACCACGGGCAGGTGCAGGGTCTTCTGGAGCACGATCAGCGCGATGATGGCGAACGGAACGCCGACGTAGAAGCACCAGCGCCAGCCGAGCCAGGAGGTGTCCACGATCACGCCGCCGATCAGCGGGCCGCCGATGGTGCCGACGGCCATCACCGCGCCGAGGTAGCCGCTGTAGCGGCCCCGCTCGCGCGGCGCGATCATCGTGGCCATGATCACCTGGGCCAGTGCGGTGAGGCCGCCCGCGCCGACGCCCTGGAGCACCCGGCAGGCGATCAGCTCACCGGTGCCCTGGGCGAGGCCGGCAAGCACCGAGCCCAGCACGTAGATCCCCAGCGCGAGCTGGACGAGTGTCTTCTTGTTGGTCAGATCGGCCATTTTGCCCCAGATGGGGGTGGTCGCGGTGGTCGCGAGCAGGGCCGAGGTCACCACCCAGGTGTACGCGGACTGGCCGCCGTGCAGTTCGGTGATGATCCGCGGCAGCGCGTTCGAGATGACCGTGGACGAGAGGATCGCGACGAACAGGCCCAGCAGCAGGCCGGAGAGTGCTTCCAGGATCTGCCGGTGGGTCATGTCGACGGCGGCCGCCCGGGTGGGGACTGTGGCCTGGCTCATCGTGTCTTGCCTCCGAATGGAGTCGAGGTGGAACGGCGGCGGGCTGGTACGCACGGGCCGCCTGAGAGTTGCCTGAAGCAACCGTATGCCTGGTTGCCTGAAGCAACAACTTGTCGGACCGGCCCGCTATTCCCCGCCGCCGGGCGCTACTGCCAGGAGTCGTTGAACCGGCCGAGCAGCCGGGCGAACTCCTCGATGTCCCGCTCCGGCCAACCGTCCAGGGCACGCAGGAACTCGCCCGTTCGCGCCGAACGGGCAACGTCGAACCGACGCTGCCCCTCCTCGGTGAGGCTGATCTGGGCGGCCCGCCGGTCACTCGGATCGGGGTCGCGGTGGACCAGGCCGAGGACCTCCAACGCGTTGATCTGCCGGCTCAGCGTCCCCTTGCCCACGCCCAGCCGCGCCGCCAACTCGGTCAACCGGATCGACCCGCTGCGCCGCAACCAGAGCAGCAACCCGTAGGTGTTCGGCTCCAGATTCGGGTGCACCTCCCGGGCGATCTCCCAGGAGACCGCCCGGCCACGACGCAGCAGAGCGGTCAACTCGTGCTCGACCGCCCGGATCGGCTCCGGCAGGTGCTCGTCCACGGCGTAGAGACTACGGCGCGGCCGGCTCGTTGCCGCCGGAGAGTCGACGCCGCATCACCGGGCGTAGGTGCCCGTCCTTCGTGGTGCCCTCGATGACCACGTCGGCCCCGCGCCCGTGATGGGTCAGGGTGGCCACCGCGTTACCGAAGTACGGGCCGGCCAGCTTGCGCCAGCGCACCCCCGGTCGCCGGACGCCCGCCGAACGGGCAAGTGCCCGGGTGGCGCCGGCCGGACCGGCCGACCAGCCCATCTTCATCAGCGGGCGGATGCCCGCCGGCACCTGGTTGTGGATCGGTGAACAGGTGAGCTGGTGCACCGGAGTGACCACCGCCGGGTCGGCGAAGCGGGCCCGCGCCACGTACGAGTGGTGCACGTCACCGGAGAGCACGCTTATCGACGCCGGTGGGGCGTACGCCGGGCCGGCCCCGATCCGGGCACCGGACTGCCGCGGCGTGCCGGTGCCGATCCGGGCGAACGTCTCCGCGAGGGCCTCGAACGAGCGCCGGAACGCCGCCCAGTGCTCCAGGTCCAGGGCGCGGCGCAGCTTCTCCGCCCCGCGCGCCACCCACGGTCGGCGCGAGTCCGCGAGCTTCTCGTTCCACGCCTCGATGTGGTGGATGCCCTGCGGCAGCAGCCAGGGCAGCGAGGCGCCCACCACCAGGTGGTCGTAGACCCCGTGCGCCTGGTCGAGGAACCAGGACCACTCGCCGGGCGGCAGCATCGCCCGGCTGCTGGGCTCGAGCACCCGGCTGCACCGGTTGTCCAGCATGACCAGCCGGGTCCGGCCCAGATCCAGGGCGTAACTCCACTGGTACTGCACGGCGCGCCAGCGCTCGGTGTCGTGCGCCAGGTCGGACTCCTGGTCGACCCGGTGGCCGAACTCGCGCAGCACACTCGTGGCGTCCTCGGCGGCGGCGACCTTCGCGAAGACCGGATCGGCGAGGATCTCGTCCGGGGAGAGGTTGCCCAGGTGCTGGTAGACCCAGTACGAGGCGAGCCCGCTGCCGATCCGCTCCTGCCACCACGGCTGCTCGCGCACCTCGGCACGCCAGGCCGCCGAGGTGTTCCAGTCGTCGATGATCTCGTGATCGTCGAAGATCATCACACTCGGCACGGTGGAGAGCAGCCAGCGGATCTCCGGATCACGCCAGGACTCCAGGTAGAGCTTCGTGTACTCGTCGAAGCTGACCACCTGGTCGGCCGGCGCGCCCTTCGGCCGCCGCCGCCGTCGACGCAGCAGCCGGCGCACCGTGGGCGAGGTGACATCGGCGTAGACCTGATCACCGAGCAGCACCAGCAGGTCGGGCAGCGGGTTCGACTCCGGGTCCGCCATCAACCGTCGGGCGTACGCGTCAAGCGCGTCCGGGGGCAGCTTGCGGGTGGTGGCGTGCTGGGTCGTCTCCCGGCACGAACCGAAGATCAGATTGACCGGCTGGTCCTTGTCGTCGGCGGCCCGGGTGCGGATCACGCTCGGCGGGAACCCGCTGCTCGGCACCGGCCAGACCAACTCGTCGCCGACGAGCACCTCGTAGGTGGTCTCGCTGTCCGGAGTGAGCCCCTCCACCACCACGAGGGCGTAGTGGTGGTCGTACGCCGAGAAGGTGGGCGCGCTGCCGGTGGCGCCGCCGGCGGTGCGGACGGTGACCACGGCGGGCCCGGCGGTCTCCACCCAGATCGTGGCCCGGGTGTCCACCACTCGTCGCAGGAGTGGGCCGATGAGGAGGTGTGCGGCGGACATGGCGCGAGCCTACCGCCGGTTTCCGGGCACCTGCCGGGTGCGGTGCGGAGACTCCGGGCACCGCTCGGGGTGCGGTGGCTGGGACGCCGTCGCCGGCATCTGACAGGATTCCGGCATGGCCGAATATCTCGTCCTCGCTCTGGTCCTGCTCGGTGTGCTGATCGCCGGCACAGTCGGGCTGGTCGTGCCGCGCTTGCGGCGGCGGCCCGAGCCCCCGCTACCGCGCACCGAGGTCGACACCAGGGCCGAGGAGGATCTCGCCGGCCCGCCGGTCGAGGCCCCGGAGTCCGATCTGTCCACCGGCGTCCTGGTCGAGCCGCCGCCGGTGCTCGAACCGCAGGTGGAGGTCCCCGAGCCGACCGCCGGGCGGCTGGTCCGGCTCCGCTCGCGGCTGTCCCGATCACAGAACGTGTTCGGTAAGGGGCTGCTCGGCCTGCTCGCCCGCGACCACCTCGACGAGGACGTCTGGGAGGAGATCGAGGACAGCCTGATCACCGCCGACGTCGGCGTCGACGCCACCCGCGACATCGTCGACCGGCTCCGCGAGCGCACCCGGGTGCTCGGCACCCGGTCCGCCGCCGAACTGCGGGCACTGCTCGCCGCCGAGCTGGTCAACGCGCTCGACCCGAGCCTGGACCGCTCGCTGCGGACCGCCCCCAAGGACGGCGCGCCCGCAGTGGTCCTGGTCGTCGGCGTCAACGGCGCCGGCAAGACCACCACCTGCGGCAAGATCGCCCGGGTGCTGGTGGCCGACGGGCGCAGTGTGCTGCTCGGCGCGGCGGACACCTTCCGGGCCGCGGCGGCCGACCAACTGGAGACCTGGGGCTCGCGCGTCGGTGCGGAGACCGTCCGGGGGCCGGAGGCCGCCGACCCGGCAAGCGTCGCCTTCGACGCGGTCAAGCGTGGCATCGACACCGGCGTGGACACCGTGCTCATCGACACCGCCGGCCGCCTGCAGAACAAGATCGGCCTGATGGACGAGCTGGGCAAGGTCAAGCGTGTGGTGGAGAAGCAGGGCCCGATCGACGAGACGCTGCTCATCCTGGACGCCACCACCGGGCAGAACGGCCTGGAGCAGGCCCGGGTCTTCACCGAGGTGGTCAACGTGACAGGCGTGGTGCTGACCAAGCTCGACGGCACCGCCAAGGGCGGCATCGTGATCGCCGTGCAGCGCAAGCTCGGCATCCCGGTGAAGCTGATCGGGCTCGGCGAAGGCAAGGACGACCTGGCCCCGTTCGACCCGGCGCAGTTCGTCGACGCGTTGCTCGGGACCGAGGCCACCGGCCGGGACGCGTAGTCTCGGGTGACCACTGACGATCGCGCGTACGCGGGCTGGCGCGACCCCGGCCATGCCTCGCAGCGCCTCGGGAGACCGTACGTGACTTCGCAGGAGATCCCGCTGCACGGCGGCAACGTGAGCACCGTTGTCCGCGTGGGTGACACGGTCCGGCGCAACGCCGGACCCTGGACCCCGTCCGTGCACGCGCTGCTGCGCCACCTGGAGTACGTGGGGTTCACCGGCGCGCCCCGGGCACTGGGCATGGACGAACGCAACCGTGAGGTGCTGTCGTACCTGGAGGGGGAGTGCGGGGAGTACCCGCTCGCCCCGCACTGGGTCACCGACGAGGCCCTGGTCACAGTCGCCACCATGCTGCGGATGTTCCACGACGCGCAGTACGGCTTCACCCCTCCGCAGGCGGCGGTCTGGCGTTCGTTCGGGCCGCCACCGCCGGACACCGAGGTGATCTGTCACCACGACGCCGCGCCACACAACGTGATCTGGCGTCCGGACGGCACCCTCGGGCTGATCGACTTCGACCTCGCCTCGCCCGGAGCACGGATCTACGACGTGGCGTACGCGGCCTGGACCTGGGTGCCGATCTTCGCGGACCGCGACTCGATCACGCTCGGCTGGAAGCACCCGGACCGGCCCCGCCGCCTCCGGCTCTTCGCCGACGCGTACGGGCTGATCCCCCGGGACCGGCACCGGCTGATCCGGACCATCCGCAAGCGGATCGTGGACCACGTGGAGGGCATCCGCCGGATGGCCGCCGCCGGTGAGCCGGCGTTCGTCCGGATCGTGCACAAGGGCCACCTGCGTCGCCCGATGCGCGATCTGCGGCTGCTCGACTACGAGCGGCACACTCTGGAGAACGCCCTCCGCTGAGCGTCCGTCGGTCGATGCCCGGTCAGGCCCGTCCGGCGCACCGGTCGATGCGTCTGGCCGGTCAGCCATCGACGTTCGCCGTCCGGTCGATCCACAATCGTCCATGCTGCTGACTGTGCGGAGTTCGTGACACGTCCGAAACAACCCGTCACGAAACGGAAACCCGCACGGGACCCAAAGTGAAACAGCCGGCCGCGAAGCTTCCGCGCAACCGGCCTACGGGCGACGCTGCCCCGGAAAGCCGCGAAGGAGGACTTCACCCTTTAGGAGGCCAGCGTGCCTGAAGCACCGACGATCGACGGCGCCAATACCACGTGGCTGCTGGTTTCGACCGCGCTCGTGCTGCTCATGACCCCCGGACTGGCGCTGTTCTACGGCGGCCTCAACCGGGCCAAGGGCGTACTCAACATGATGATGATGAGCTTCTCGGCTATCGGGCTCATCTCTATTCTGTGGTGGTTCTACGGATTCAGCGTCGCCTTCGGGACCGACGTGAACGGCTTCTGGGGCGACCCGGGCGCGTACCTCGGCACCAAGACCTTCCTCGCCGAAACCGACCTGTGGGGTGCCACCGCGGAGAACCCCAGCGGCATCGGGGTCCCGCTCTACGTGTTCATGGCCTTCCAGATGGTCTTCGCGGTGATCACCGTCGCGCTGATCAGCGGTGCCATCGCCGACCGGGCCAAGTTCGCCGGTTGGCTGCTGTTCGCCTTCGGCTGGGCCACCCTGGTCTACTTCCCGGTCGCGCACTGGGTGTGGGGCGGCGGCATCATCGGCGCCGACATCCACGCGCTGGACTTCGCCGGTGGCACCGCGGTGCACATCAACGCCGGTGCGGCGGCGCTGGCCGTGGCGCTGGTGCTCGGCAAGCGGCTCGGTTGGCCGCGCGAGGGCATGAAGCCGCACAACATTCCGCTCGTCGCGCTCGGTGCGGGTCTGCTGTGGTTCGGCTGGTTCGGTTTCAACGCCGGCTCCGAGCTGACCGTCGACTCGGTCGCCGGCCTCGCCTTCATCAACACCCAGCTCGCCACGGCGGCCGCGGTGCTCGGCTGGATCGCTGTCGAGTGGGTCAAGGACCGTAAGCCGACGATGGTCGGTGCCTCGTCCGGCGCCGTCGCCGGCCTGGTCGCCATCACCCCGGCCTGTGGCTTCATCGCCCCGTGGGCGTCCGTCCTGCTCGGCCTCGTCGCCGGCGCCGTCTGCGCGCTTGCCGTCAGCCTCAAGTACAAGCTCGGCTACGACGACTCGCTCGACGTCGTCGGCGTGCACTTCGTCGGTGGTTGGATCGGGTCGCTCTGGCTCGGCCTGTTCGCCACCAACTCGGTCAACGCCGCCATCAGCGACGTGGTGGGTGCCTCCGACGGGCTCTTCTACGGCGGCGGCGTGACCCAGCTCGGTCGGCAGGCGCTCGCCGGCCTGATCGTCACCGCCTGGTCGTTCGGCATCGCCTGGGTGCTCGCCTTCGTCATCGAGAAGACGATCGGCTTCCGGGTCAAGGCCGAGGCGGAGGTCGAGGGCATCGACATCGGCGAGCACGCCGAGAGCAGCTACGACCTGTCCCCGGCCGGCGGTGGCACGGGCAGCGCGTTCGCGATGGCCGGCATCGGCACCCCCGGTGGCGGCGCGACGAGTGGTGCCAAGCCGGAGGCGGAGCCCGCCGAGCCGGTAAGCGAAAAGGTCGCCGGTTAACGTTCCTGGGATGGAGGGGTTGGACATGAAGCTGGTGACCGCAGTCATCAAGCCGTACCAACTGGACGCGGTGAAGGAGGCCCTGCACGCCCTCGGGGTGGCCGGGCTCACCGTCAGCGAGGTTCAGGGGTACGGGCGGCAGAAGGGGCACACCGAGGTCTACCGGGGTGCCGAGTACACGGTCGAGTTCCTGCCCAAGATCCGGGTCGAGGTGCTCACCGACGAGATCGACGTCGACAAGGTGGTGGACGCCATCGTCGGAGCGGCCCGCACGGGCAAGATCGGTGACGGGAAGGTCTGGGTCACCGGTGTCGAAGAGGTCGTCCGGGTACGTACCGGCGAACGCGGCCTCGACGCGCTCTGACCACGACGACATGACCTCGTTGATCAAGAAGGACGCGTCAGGGCACGGCGACGACGGTGGCGCGAAGCTCTTGATCAACGAGGTCGTCGGGGTTCCGGGGGGAATCGGGGAGGCGGCCCGGCAGGAACGGGCAGCCGCGTACGACACCTTCCTGCGCGGGCTGTTGCCGGCCCGGGAGGGCGTGGCGCTGCTGGCCGTCGGAGGGCTGGGTCGGCGGCAGTGCGCTCCGTACAGCGACCTCGACCTGGTGCTGGTGCACGCCGGGGTGCCCGGCACCGACGAGCTGGCCGCCTCGGTCTGGTACCCGGTCTGGGACGCGGGCCTTCGGCTCGACCATTCGGTACGCACCGTCGCCGAGGCGCTGTCGGTGGCCCAGGACGACGTCAAGGTGGCCCTCGGGTTGCTCGACGCCCGGCTGGTCGTGGGGGACCAGGCCCTTGCCGACGCGCTGATCCGCACCGCCGCCGACCACTGGCGGCGCACCGCCGTCCGACACCTGACCGGCCTGCGGGAGGTCACCGAAGCCCGCTGGCAGGCCCACGGTGAGCTGGCGTTCCTGCTGGAGGGCGACCTCAAGGAGGCCGCCGGTGGTCTGCGCGACGTGGGGCTGCTGCGAGCGATCTCCGCCGCCGGCATCACCGACGCGCTGCGTCCCGCCGTACGCGCCGCCCACCTGCGCCTGCTGGACACCCGCGACGCCCTGCACCAGCAGGTCGGCCGACGGGTCGACCGGCTGGTCGCCCAGGAACGTGACGGAGTGGCGGCCCTCCTCGGGCTGCGGCAACCCCAACCCGGTGCGTCGGAGGCCGCGCGGCGTCCCGGCACCGTCGTGGAGGACGGCGACGCGCTGCTGCGCCGGGTCGCCGGTGACGCCCGCACGGTGAGCCACGCCCTGCACGACGCCTTCCGGGCCGCCGACCGGCTGCGCTCCGGCCGTTCCCGGGTCGGGAACGGCCGCCCGGCTCGCCGCCCGGTCGCCCGTGACGTGGTGGAGCACGACGGCGAGCTGGTGCTCGCCCGCACGGCGATCGGGGCGCGCCCCGACCCGAGCCTCTCGTTGCGGGTGGCCGCCGCGTCGGCCACCACCCGAATTCCCATCGCGCGGGCCACCTGCGAGTGGCTCGCGGCGTACTGCCCGCCGCTGCCCGCCCCCTGGCCGGCCGAGGCCCGGGCCGCGTTGGTCACCCTGCTCGGCGCCGGCCCCGGTCTGGTGCCGGCCTGGGAGACCTGCGACAGGTACGGGCTGGTGGACGGCTGGCTGCCCGAGTGGACCCGGCTGCGCAGCCTGCCCCAGCACAACCCGGTGCACCGCTTCACCCTCGACCGACACCTCGTGCAGACCGCCCACGAGGCCAGCCGGCACGCCCGCGAGGTGGAACGGCCGGACCTGCTCCTCCTCGGCGCGCTCCTGCACGACATCGGCAAGGGTCTCCCCGGCGACCACAGCACCGTCGGTGTGCCGGTCGCCCAGGCGGTGGCCACCAGGGCCGGTCTGCCCGCCCCGGAGGTCGAGCTGATCGGCAAGCTGGTCCGGCTGCACCTGCTGCTGCCCGACGTGGCCACCCGCCGGGACCTGGCCGACCCGGTCACCATCGCCTCGGTGGCCGAGGCGGTCGGTGACACCGGCACCCTCGACCTGTTGCACGCGCTGGTCCGCGCCGACGCGGCGGCGACCGGCCCGGCGGCCTGGTCGGACTGGAAGGGCCGACTCGTCGCCGAGTTGGTCGCCCGGGTTCGCACCGCGCTGGACACCGGCGTACTCCCCGAACCGCCCGCCCCGGACCCGGCACTGCTGGCCGGGCCGCTGCCGGTCGTCCACCTGACCGGCGACCGGGTGTCGGTCGCGGCCGCCGACCGGCGTGGTCTGCTCGCCACGGTGGCCGGCTGCCTGGCGCTGCACCGGCTGGAGGTGATCTCCGCGGACGCCTCCGCCGTCGACGGCCGGGCCCTCGTCGAGTGCCGGGTGCAGCCCCGCTACGGACTACCGGCGGACCCGGTCCCGCTCCGCGCCGACCTGCGTCGGGCGGTCGCCGGCGACGTGTCGGTCAACCAACGGCTGCGCGGCCGTGCGCTCGCCAGCCGTGCCGCCGGCGCGGCGCCACGAGTGGTCTGGCACCGCGAGGCAGCCACCGACGCCGTCCTGCTGGAACTGCGCGCCGCCGACGCTGCCGGGTTGCTCTACCGGGTGGCCTGTGCGCTCGACGAGGCCGGCGCCCTGGTCCGCGCGGCCCGCATCTCCACCCTCGGCGCCGACGTGGTCGACGCCTTCTATCTGGTCGGCGGCTGGCCGGACGACGCCACCCGGGCCCGCCTCGAAGCAGCGGTCCTAGCCGCCGTCTAACCCCTACCTCCCGCCCCGCCCGCCCTCTCCGGCCCCCTCCCGCACTCTCCCGCCCTCTCCGGCCCCCTCCCGCCCTCCCCGCCCTCCCCGCCCTCCCGCCCTTCCGCGCCCTCTCCACGCGCCCCCGCCCCACAACCGCGTCGATCTTGCACTTTGTGTCCCTGCATACCGCGCAAAAGCCGTATCTCGACAACACAAAGTGCAAGATCGACGAGGCTCGGCGGGGCGGGGGTACGTCTGGGGGCGTATGGGCGGTGTCGCTCGTGGGCGCACGTCGGGCGGCGTCGGCGCGGGCAGAATGACGGCCATGCGACGAGGCGGGCAGTGGCGGTGGCCGGAGGTGGCGGCGAATGCCGCGCTCGCCCTGGTGCTGCTCGGGTTCGGGCTGCTCGCCACGGGTCTGGCCGGGGAGAACCAGCCGGGGTCGAGGCCGGTGGACGCGGCCAGTCGGGTGCTGATCGCCGTCGCCGCGCTGGCCCTGCTGGTCCGGCGGCGTGTCCCGGTCGTCACCCTCGCCGTGGTCACCGTGGCCACCTCGACGTACCTGCTGGCCGGCTACCCGTACGGGCCGATTCTGGTCACGTTCCTGATCTCGGTGTACACCGTCGCGGTGTGGCTGCCGGTGCGCCCGGCGGCGGTCGCCACAGGTGTGGCGTTCGTCGTGTTGTCGGCGCATGTCTTCTTCGGTCGGGGGCCCGCGCCGGGTTGGACCGGAGTGCTGCCCGCGTCGGCCTGGGTGGTCGTACCGTTCGCGGTGGGTGTGGTGGCACGGGTGAGTCGGGAGGCCGCCGCCCGTACCCGTGCCGAAGAGGCCCGCAGCCGTGCGGAGCAGGCGCGGCGGCAGGCCGACGAGGAGCGGCTGCGCATCGCTCAGGAGGTGCACGACGTGGTGGGGCACGGGCTCGCCGCGATCAGCATGCAGGCGGAGATCGCCCTGCACCTGCTGCCGAAGCGGCCGGAGCAGGCGGAGGTGGCGCTCACCGCGATCAGCCGGACCAGCCGCGAGGCGCTGGACGAGCTGCGGGTCACCCTGGGGGCGGTGCGGCGGGGCGCCGAGCGTGAGCCGGTACCCGGCCTGGCCCGGCTCCCCGCCCTGCGTGACCGGCTCGCCGGGGCGGGGCTCACGGTCGAGGTGCGCGTGGTCGGTGAGCCCCGGGAGTTGCCCGCCGCGGTGGATCTGGCCGGGTACCGGGTGGTGCAGGAGGCGTTGACGAACGTGTTGCGTCACGCGGGGGTGGCGAGCGCTGAGGTGACCGTGGGTTACCGGGCGGACGAGGTGACCGTCGAGATCACCGACCGGGGGGTGGCCGTGGCACACACCGGGACGGGGCAGGCGGGCGACGAGGGCGGGCACGGTCTGGCCGGGATGCGGGAGCGGGTCGCCGCGCTTGGCGGCCGGTTGACCACCGGGCCGCGCACCGGCGGCGGGTTCCGGGTGTACGCCGGGCTGCCCGTGGAGCCGACGTCGTGATCCGGGTGCTGATCGCCGACGACCAGGACCTGGTCCGACTTGGGCTGCGCGCGCTCGTGGAGAGCGAGGACGATCTGGCGCTCGCCGGCGAGGCGTCCGACGGGCTGCGGGCGGTCGAGTTGGCCCGTCGGGAGCGGCCGGACGTGGTGTTGATGGACATCCGGATGCCCGGTATCGACGGCATCGAGGCGACCCGCCGTATCGTCGCCGACCCCGACCTGACCGGTACGCGGGTCGTGGTGCTGACGACCTTCGAGCTGGACGAGTACGTCTTCGACGCGCTGCGGCACGGGGCGAGCGGGTTCCTCACCAAGGACACCAGGCCGGCCGAACTGCTGCGGGCGATCCGGCTGGTCGCCGAGGGGGAGGCGCTGCTGTCGCCCTCGGTGACCCGACGGGTGGTGCGGGAGTTCGCCACCCGGCCGTCCCGGGTGCTCCGCCCGCACCCCCGGCTGGACGCGCTGACCGACCGGGAGCGCCAGGTCGTCGGGCTGGTCGGCGAGGGCCTGAACAACGAGGAGATCGCCGCGCAGCTCGTGGTGAGCCCGGCGACCGCGCGGACCCACGTCAGCCGGGCGATGGGCAAGCTGGGAGCCCGGGACCGGGCCCAGCTCGTCGTCTTCGCGTACCAATCAGGGTTGGTTGCGGGGTGAGGCCGGGCCGCCAGCGGCCCTGCGGCCGGGCGGCTACCCTAGCGGTGGCCGGACTCCGCAGTGCCGGCCGCGTTGTGCCCGCCGGAACACTGACAAACGGGATGTTCGCGTGTTTGACACCTTGAGTGACCGCCTGTCCGGGATCTTCACCAAGCTCCGCGGCAAGGGGCGGCTCACCGACGCCGACATCGACGCCACCGCGCGCGAGATCCGCCTCGCGCTGCTGGAGGCGGACGTCGCGCTGCCGGTGGTCAAGGGCTTCATCGCGGCCGTTAAGGAGCGGGCGCGCAGCTCCGAGGTCTCCCAGGCGCTGAACCCGGCCCAGCAGATCATCAAGATCGTCAACGAAGAGCTGATCAACGTGCTCGGCGGCGAGGGGCGACGGCTCCAGTTCGCCAAGCAGCCGCCCACGGTGATCATGCTGGCCGGCCTCCAGGGTTCCGGTAAGACGACCCTCGCCGGCAAGCTGGCCCGCTGGCTCAAGGGCCAGGGGCACCAGCCGCTGCTTGTCGCCGCCGACCTCCAGCGCCCCAACGCCGTCGGGCAGCTCCAGGTGCTCGGTGGTCGGGCCGGCGTCGAGGTGTACGCCCCGGAGCCCGGCAACGGCACCGGCGACCCGGTGCAGGTGGCCCGCGCGTCGATCGAGCACGCCAAGCGCGCCGCCCGCGACATCGTCATCGTCGACACCGCCGGCCGGCTCGGCATTGACACCGAGATGATGCAGCAGGCCGCCGACATCCGCGACGCCGTCTCGCCGGACGAGGTCATCTTCGTCATCGACGCGATGGTCGGTCAGGACGCTGTCCGCACCGCCGAGGCGTTCCGCGACGGCGTCGGCATCACCGGTGTGGTGCTCTCCAAGCTCGACGGCGACGCCCGTGGTGGTGCCGCGCTGTCGGTCCGCGAGGTCACCGGGCAGCCGATCCTGTTCGCCTCCACCGGTGAGAAGTTGGAGGACTTCGACGTCTTCCACCCCGACCGGATGGCCAGCCGGATCCTCGGCATGGGCGACGTCCTCACTCTGATCGAGCAGGCCGAGCAGGCCTTCGACTCCGATCAGAAGGAGAAGATGACCGCCAAGCTGATGGGCGGCGAGCAGTTCACGCTCGACGACTTCCTCGATCAGCTCATCGCGGTGCGGCGGATGGGTCCGATCGCCAACGTGCTGGCCATGATGCCCGGCATGGGGCAGATGAAGGACCAGCTCGCCGAGCTTGACGACAGCCACTTCGACCGGGTCACCGCGATCATCCGGTCGATGACCCCGGGCGAGCGGACCAACCCGAAGATCATCAACGGCTCCCGCCGGGCGCGCATCGCCAACGGCTCCGGGGTCACCGTGATGGACGTCAACCAACTGCTCAACCGCTTCGCCGACGCGCAGAAGATGATGAAGCAGATGGGCGGCATGATGGGCCTGCCCGGCGGCGGCCGGCGCAAGGCGACCAAGTCGCCGAAGAACAAGCGCAAGGGCACCAAGGGCGGCGGTCGGCCGCGTACCGGAGCCGGGATGCCTGCCGGTTTCCCCGGTGGCATGCCGCAGCTCCCGCCGGGGATGGACCCGAACGACCTCGCTGCCGGCCAGGGCCTGCCGCCCGGCTTCAAGCTTCCGAAGATCGACTTCAACAAGCTCGGCAAGGGCGGCGACAAGGGCCCGCGCTGACGTGTGTCGGTGACGGTGGGCGACTGATCCGGCGCTTAGGGTGATGTCGCCCCCTGAAGGAGATGTCATGACCGCAACCCCGATCGTGCCCGAACGGCACGAGTGGACGGTCGACGACCTCGGTGACCTGCCGAAGGGCCTTCCGTACGAGCTGATCAACGGAAGGTTGATCGTGCCGTCGCCCACTCTGTTGCACCAGGACATGTGTGTCGAGCTGCTGCTCGCGCTTCGGATCAACTGCCCGCGGGAGTTTCAGGTCGGGATCGACCTGTCGATGCGGGTCGACCGGCGCAATGAGCCTCGCCCCGACGTGGTGGTGGTCCGGCGGGGACACGCCGACCGGAGCCCGCTGCCGGTCGAGGACGCTCTGCTCGCCGTTGAGGTGGTCTCGCCGACCTCGAACTTCCGCGACATGTACGACAAGGCGAAGGTCTACGCACATGCCGGGATCCGGTCCTACTGGGTGGTGGACCCGTCGCAGGAGCGCGTCACGCTGACCGAGTACACCCTCGGCGCGGAGCGCGAGTACGAGCAGGTCGCGCACACCGAGGACCTTTTCGTCACCGAGCACCCGTGGAAGGTCTCCGTGGACCTGCCCGCCCTGACCGCTCGGAACAACGACCTGCTCGCCCCCGACGGGGAGTGATCGGGTAGGACTGTGCGCATGGCTCTTCATGTGCGCGGCGTGCTGCTCCCCGACGACGAGGTCCGGGACCTCTGGCTGGTCGGCGACCGGGTGACCTTCACCCCGGTGCCGGGCGCGGAGACCGTCGTCGACGGCGGTTTCCTGCTGCCGGGGCTCGTCGACGCGCACTGCCACATCGGCATCGCCCGAGGTGGCGCCCCGATCACCGCACTCGACCAGGCCCGCGAACTGGCCCACACCGACCGGGACGCCGGGGTGCTGGCGATCCGCGACGCCGGCTCGCCGTACCCGTACCCCGAACTCGACGACGAGCCGGACCTGCCCCGACTTGCCCGCGCGGGCCGGCACGTCGCCCCGCCGAAGCGCTACCTGCGCGACATCGGCGTGGAGGTCGACGCCACCGACGTGGCCGCGACGGTGGCCGCCCAGGCGCGAGCCGGCAACGGCTGGGTCAAGCTGGTCGGCGACTGGATCGACCGGGGCGTCGGCGACCTGGCGCCGGCCTGGGACGCGGACACCCTCACCGCCGCCGTGCGAGCGGCACACGACGCCGGGGTACGCGCCGCCGTGCACACCTTCTCCGAGGCGGCAGTCGAGATCATGGTGCGGGCCGGCGTCGACTCGGTGGAGCACGGCACCGGGCTCAGCCTCGACCTCATCGACGAGATGGCCCGCCAGGGCACCGCGCTGATCCCCACAATGATTAACATTGCCACCTTTGGGGGCATCGCCGAACAGGCGCGCGGCAAGTTCCCCGGGTACGCCGACCACATGCTCGCGTTGCGCGACGGCTTCCCCGAGGTGGTGCGCGCCGCGCACGAGGCCGGCGTACCGATCTACGTGGGCACCGACGCCGGCGGCGGCATCGACCACGGGCTCGCCGCCGAGGAGATGCTGCTGCTGCACGAACAGGCCGGCATGGCACCCATCGACGTACTTGCCGCCGCCTCCTGGGGCGCCCGCGAGTGGCTGGGCTTCCCCGGCCTGGTCGAGGGTGGCCTCGCCGACCTGACCGTCTACCCCGAAGACCCCCGCAGCGACCTGCGCGTCGTCCGCGCCCCGTCCCGCACGATCCTCCGCGGCCGCGTCATCCGCTGACCCCCGGGGGAGTTCCGCGCCGGCGTGCGTTGTGCTGCGCCGCGTGCGCTGGGCCGTGCCGTCGGGGTGCTTGTGCCGTTTCGGTGGCCCAAGATCGTGCTCGAACCAGGATGCAGTGGCATTGGCGTTGAGGGACACCACTACATCCGGGATCGAGCGCGATCTTGGGGTGGGTCGTGATCATGGCCCGCCCAATGAGGAAGTGGTCTGGTGCTGGCGCGGAGGGCGGCACGGTACGGGGTGGCGACTCCCGGACGCGGTGTCCGCCCGCGTGGCGCATAGGATGTGCGGTCATGGCACGCGTGCTCACTCCCCGTGCGGAGGATTTCCCCCGCTGGTACCAGGACCTGATCGCCAAGGCGAAGCTGGCCGACAACGGCCCGGTTCGCGGCACCATGGTCATTCGCCCGGCCGGCTACGCGATCTGGGAGCGTATGCAGGCGGAGATGGACGCCCGGATCAAGGCGGCGGGTGCGGAGAACGCGTACTTCCCGCTCTTCATCCCGGAGAGCTACCTCAAGCGCGAGGCCGAGCACGTCGAGGGCTTCTCGCCGGAGCTGGCGGTCGTCACCCACGGTGGTGGCAAGCCGCTGGCCGAGCCGGTGGTGGTGCGTCCGACCAGCGAGACGGTCATCGGCGAGTTCATGGCCAAGTGGATCGACTCGTACCGGGACCTGCCGCTGCTGCTCAACCAGTGGGCGAACGTGGTCCGGTGGGAGCTTCGCCCGCGGATCTTCCTGCGTACCAGCGAGTTCCTCTGGCAGGAGGGGCACACCGCGCACGCCACCCGTGAGGACGCCCGGGCGTACGCGCGGCGGATCCTGCACGAGGCGTACGAGGACCTGATGGTCAACGTGATCGGCATTCCGGTGGTGGTGGGCCTGAAGACGGCGCGTGAGCGCTTCGCCGGCGCGACGGCCACGTACACCTGCGAAGGCATGATGGGTGACGGCAAGGCGTTGCAGCTGGGCACCAGCCACGAGTTGGGTCAGAACTTCGCCAAGGCGTTCGACATCAGCTACTCCTCCAAGGAGGGCGGCCGGGAGCACGCCTGGACCACCTCCTGGGGCACGTCCACCCGGATGCTCGGCGGCCTGATCATGGCGCACGGCGACGACAACGGCCTGCGCGTGCCGCCGAGGCTGGCGCCGATCCAGGCGTACGTCATGATCGTCAAGGATGGCGAGGGCGTCGGCGAGGCGGCGGCCAAGCTGCATGACGGCCTGCGCGACGCCGGTGTCCGGGTCGCGCTCGACGACCGGACCGACACCGCGTTCGGCCGCCGGGCCGTCGACGCCGAGCTGCGCGGTTATCCGGTACGCGTCGAGGTCGGCCCCCGTGACCTGGCTGTCGGTAACGCCACGGTGGTGCGTCGGGCCGACGGTTCGAAGTCTCCGACGCCGGTGGCCGACGTGGTCGCCGCGGTGCTGGCCGCCCTCGAGGCCGACCAGCAGTTGCTGCACGACCAGGCGCTGGCCAACCGCGAGTCGCGCACGGTGGAGGTGGCCACCCTGGCCGAGGCGATCGAGGCCGCCGCGAACGGCTGGGCACGGGTGCCGTGGTCGGCCGTCGGCGTTGCCGGCGAGGCGGAGGCGAACGGTCAGGGCGTCACGGTGCGCTGCCTGCTGCGGGCCGACGGTTCGGTGCCGGACTCGGAGGACGAGCCCGATCTGGTCGCCATCCTCGCCCGCGCCTACTGAGGCGTAGGACGGTGGTGCGCTTCGCACCAGGCCGGCTGATCATGCACCGGAACGTGCGGCACGGCCGGATCGGGTGGGTCCGGCCGGCCCGTGTGGTCAGCGACGACGATCGCGGGCTGCTGGTGTGGATCGCCCAGGATTCGCCGGTGGCCCACGAGGTGAACGAGGCGGGCGTGACCATGCGCGCGGTGCCGTTCGCCGACTGGGTCACCCCGACGTACCGGTTGGCGCAGGGCCGCTGGAACGGTCCGCCGCTGCTGAAGTTCCTGCCCACCGGTGCGGCGCACTCCGTCTGGTGGTTCCGTGACGCGCAGGGCCGGTTCACCCACTGGTACGTCAACCTCGAGGAGCCGGGTGTCCGCTGGGACGACGGCCCGGTGGCCGGCGTCGACATGGTGGACCAGGATCTCGACGTGGTGGTACGCCCGGACCTGAGCTGGGAGTGGAAGGACGAGGACGAGTTCGTCGAGCGTCTCGCCTTTCCGGAGCACTACTGGGTGACCGACGAGAAGGCGGTCCGCGCCGAGGGGGAGCGGGTGATCGCGCTCGCCGAGGCCGGTGAGTTCCCGTTCGACGGCACCTGGTGCGACTTCACTCCACCCCCAGATTGGGGCGTACCGGACCAATTGCCCCCGGGGTGGGATCGTCCGCCGGTGCGCTGAGCGGTGTTCCAGGTCACCGACGCCGCGCTGTCCGGGTCCGATGCGGAAGATCGGCAGCGGATCTGGCAGAATGGGTCGCTGGTATCCGGCGCGCGTCCGGCGCCCTCTAACCCGGGCACGTCGCCAGTCCACCGAGTAGTCTCCGGCCCAACCCCACGGGTCCGGTCGGCGCTCACCCATGCACACCGCCCGCCTGGGCCGGTGAGATCGCAACAGGAGCGAAACAACTGTGGCCGTAAAGATCCGGCTCCTGCGGATGGGCAAGATCCGCAACCCGCAGTACCGCATCGTCATCGCCGACTCGCGCACCAAGCGTGACGGTCGGGCGATCGAGTTCGTCGGGGTTTACCAGCCCAAGGAAGACCCCTCGATCATCGAGGTCAAGTCGGAGCGGGTCCAGTACTGGCTGTCCGTCGGCGCTCAGCCGAGCGAGGCGGTGCAGCGTCTGCTGGAGCTGACCGGTGACTGGCAGAAGTACAAGGGCCTGCCGGCCCCGCCGCCGCTGAAGGTCGCCGCGGAGCGGACCGACCGCAAGGCGGCGTACGAGGCCGAGGCGAAGGCCGCCGCCGGGCTCGCCCCGGAGACCCCGGCGAAGCCGGCCAAGAAGGCCGCCAAGGCTGCCGAGGCCCCGAAGGCCGAGGCTCCGGCCGAGACCGACGCGCCGAAGACCGAGGCTCCGGCCGAGGCCCCGGCCGCTGCCGACGCCGGTGAGCAGGCCTGACATGCCACTGCGTCCGGCGTTGGAGCACCTGGTCAAGGGCATCGTCGACCACCCGGATGACGTCCGGGTGCGGATGGTCGATTCCCGTCGGGGCAAGCGGCTCGAAGTCCGCGTGCACCCCGAGGACCTCGGCACCGTGATCGGGCGGTCCGGCCGGACCGCCAAGGCGCTGCGCCAGGTGATCGGCTCCATCGGCGGCCGCGGGGTTCGCGTCGACATCGTCGACTCGTACTGATGCAGCTCGTCGTCGGCAGGATCGGCAAGCCGCACGGTGTCCGTGGTGAGGTCACCGTGGAGGTGCGGACCGACGAGCCCGAGGCACGGTTCGCCCCCGGTACGGTGCTGCGCACCGTACCGGGGGCGACGCCCCCGACTGCGGCCCCGAGTAACGCCGTGCTGCGCACCGAACCGGGGGCGACGCCCCCTCCTCCCGCCGATCAGCCCGGGGCGCCGTTCCAGGTGCCCGCGGAGCTGACCATCGAGGAAGCCCGCTTCCACCAGGGCCGGGTGCTCATCGCATTCGACGGCATCCTGGACCGCAACACCGCCGAGGCGCTGCGCGGGACGCTGCTCGTGGTGGACAGCGCCGACGTGGCCCCGCCGGACGACCCGGAGGAGTTCCACGACCACCAGTTGGTCGGGTTGGCCGTGGTGACCCCGGCCGGCGAACGCCTCGGCGAAGTCGCCCGCATCGACCACGCGCCCTCGTCCGACCTGCTGGTGTTGCGGCGGCCCGAGGGGCGTACCGCGTTGATCCCGTTCGTCCGGGCGATCGTCCCGGAGGTCGACCTGGCCGGCGGACGTGTGATCGTCGACCCGCCAGCCGGACTGCTCGACCTCTAGGACCAGCCCGTATGCGCGTCGACGTCGTGTCGATCTTTCCGGAGTACTTCGCCCCGCTGGACCTGTCGCTGATCGGACGGGCGCGGGCCAACGGCGTACTCCAACTCGCCGTGCACGACCTGCGGACCTGGACGCACGACGTGCACCGCACCGTCGACGACACCCCCTACGGTGGCGGGCCGGGCATGGTGATGCGCCCGGAGCCCTGGGGTGAGGCACTCGACGCCCTCGCGCCTGTCGACGCCCCGCCGCCCCGGCTGCTGGTGCCGTCGCCCGCCGGTGCCCCGTTCACCCAGGCGATGGCGCACGAGTTGGCCGCCGAGTCGCACCTGCTCTTCGCCTGCGGCCGCTACGAGGGGATCGACCAGCGGGTCCTGGCGCACGCCGCCACCCGGATGCCGGTCACCGAGGTCTCGCTCGGTGACTACGTGCTCTTCGGCGGCGAGGTCGCCGTCCTGGTGCTGCTCGAGGCGGTCACCCGGCTGCTGCCCGGGGTGCTGGGCAACGCGGGTTCGCTCGACGAGGAGTCGCACGCGCACGGGCTGCTGGAGGCGCCGATCTACACCAAGCCGCCGAGTTGGCGTGGGCACGACGTGCCGGAGGTGCTCCGCTCCGGTGACCACGGCAGGATCGCCCGCTGGCGGCGCGAGGAGGGTCTGCTGCGGACCGCCGCCCGCCGTCCGGACCTGTTGGCGGCGCTGCCCCCCGATCGGCTCGACAAACGGGACATCGCGGCCCTGGACCAGGCCGGATTTCAACCTCCGCCGAGGGATGTGGCAAAGTAGGGGGGTTGCCGCATCCGTCCGCGCCCGCGGTCGGCTGCGAGGATCCCCGACCGGGGTCGGTCCGCCGATCACCACCCGGGAATCAGAATCACCCACCCGCGCACCGAGTGACGGTGCGCCGTGAGCCTTACGAGGACGCAGCGATGAACATCCTGGACGCCCTTGACGCCCAGTCGAAGCGGACCGACCTTCCCGACTTCCGAGCCGGTGACACCGTCAAGGTGCACGCCCGCGTCGTCGAGGGCAACCGGTCCCGTGTCCAGATCTTCCAGGGCGTCGTGATCCGCCGCCAGGGTGACGGTCTGCGCGAGACCTTCTCGGTCCGCAAGGTCAGCTTCGGCGTCGGCGTCGAGCGGACCTACCCGCTCAACGGCCCGGGCATCGACCGGATCGAGGTCGTGACCCGCGGTGACGTGCGTCGCGCCAAGCTCTACTACCTGCGCGAGCTGCGCGGCAAGAAGGCCAAGATCAAGGAGAAGCGGGAGAAGCAGCCCAGCTGACTTCCCGCTCGCCACGCCGCCCGAGCTGCGCGTATGCCGTACCGACCAGATCGCACTACCCTGGTCGGTACGGGCGCAGCGAGGCGGCGGTCCCGCCCACGTGGCGGGCAGTTGTCCACTACCGCCCGTGGAGCCTCGACGAGGCTCCCGGGCGGTGGTGTTTCTGCGGACCGGGGAGTGGCGTGGTGCAGACGCTTGACGAGGACGGCACCGTCGATCCGTGGCGCCGGCGGGCTCGCCGCACCCGGCGGCAGATGCCCCTCTGGCAGGAGTTGCCGCTGCTGCTTGTGGTCGCGTTCTGCCTCGCGGTGCTGATCCGCACCTTCCTGCTCCAGGCGTTCTTCATCCCGTCCGGCTCGATGGAGGACACCCTCCTCGTCGGTGACCGGGTGCTCGTCAACAAGGTCGTCTACGACGTTCGTGACCCGCTGCGCGGCGAGGTGGTGGTGTTCCGGGGCACCGACCGCTGGGCGCCGCAGGTCGACGAGCAGCCGAAGCCCGGCGTCGGCGGTCGGCTCGCCCGCACGGTCGGCGATCTGGTCGGGGTGAGTCGTCCCGGTGAGAAGGACTTCATCAAGCGGGTGATCGGCCTCCCCGGTGACCGGGTCAAGTGCTGCGACAGCCAGGGTCGGGTGACGGTCAACGGCACCCCGCTCAACGAGCCGTACGTCCTGCGGGACTCACCACTGGATCTGCCGCCCAACCCGGCGGAGTGTCGCTCCCGACGCTTCGACGAGGTCGTCGTGCCGCCCGGCCAGATCTTCGTGATGGGCGACCACCGTGAGGTCTCCCAGGACGCGCGGTGCCAGGGGCCGGTGCCGATCGACAACGTGGTCGGCCGGGCCTTCATGGTGGTCTGGCCCTCGTCACGGTGGAGTTCGCTGTCGGTGCCGTCGACGTTCGAGGACGTCTCCGGGCCGGCCACGGCGTCCTCGAGCACGCCTCCGGCACGGCCGACCCCGCAGGGCGGTGTGCTGCTGATGCTTCCGTTGGCTGCCGCGCTCCGTGGTTCCCGCGCGTTCCGGACGGTGACGTCCAGCCGGGCAACGTAGGCTCCTTGGCGTGATTGACGAGCAGACCGACAAGCCGCGCAGCTCCTTCTGGAAGGAGCTGCCGATCCTGCTGGGTGTGGCGATCCTGGTCGCGGTGCTGGTCCGCGCCTTCGTGCTGCAGACCTTCTTCATCCCCTCCCCGTCCATGGAGAACACTCTCAAGATCGATGACCGGGTGTTGGTCAACAAGCTGGTCTACGACTTCCGGTCGCCGCACCGCGGCGAGGTGATCGTGTTCAAGGCGCCGACCGCGTGGAGTGGCAACCCGGACGGTGAGGACTTCATCAAGCGGGTCATCGGCACCCCCGGCGACCACGTGGTCTGCTGCGACCCGGAAGAACGGCTGATGATCAACGGCAAGTCGCTCGACGAGCCGTACATCTTCTCCATGGACGGCATCCGCGACAAGCCCGCCGACCAGGAGTTCGACATCACCGTGCCGGAGGGGCGGCTGTGGGTGATGGGTGACCACCGTTCGGCCTCCGGCGACTCGCTGGAGCACTGGCAGCAGTCCGGGCAGAACATCACCGAGGCGACGATCCCCGAGAAGGATGTGGTGGGGCGGGCGTTCACCGTCTTCTGGCCGGTCAACCGGGCCACCTGGTTGACAGTGCCCGACGGGTTCGACGGCATTCCCAAGCCGTAGGCCGACGGGGCGTGGGCGATCCGTCCTCGGTCTGGCAGGCTGGTGCGGTGACCGTGAGCGCGAGGAGTGAGGGTGCGAGCCCCGCAGTCGCGAACAGCGACGACCGTGCCTGCACCCCTCGACGCGCGGCCCGGGTGCTGCTCGTCGACGCGGCCGGCCGGGTCCTGCTGTTCGAGGGCTTCGACCCGGCCCGGCCCGGGCACCGATACTGGTTCACTCCCGGCGGCGGGCTCGACCCGCTGGAGTCCCCGGCGGCCGGCGCGGCCCGTGAGCTGGCCGAGGAGACGGGCCTGCGGGTCGACCCGGCCGAGCTGGGTGAGCCGGTCTGGGCCGACACGACCGAGTTCTCCTTCGACGGCACCTGGTACCGCCAGGAACAGGACTTCTTCCTCCTCCGGGTGGCCTCCTGGCGGGTGGACACCAACGGCTTCAACGACATCGAGCGACGCAGCATCGCCGACCACCGCTGGTGGGTCCCCGACGAGTTGGCGGCAAGCGGTGACCGCTTCTACCCGCCCGAGCTGCCCGACCTGCTGACCCGGCTGACGCGGTCGGGCACCGCCGGCCCGGACGAGGCGTCGTGCTGACCCCGCCGCGCACCGTGGTGCGCCGTGAGGCCGGCCTGTACGCCCTGGAGCGGGCGTTGCAGCGACGTGGCTTCCGGCACGTCGCCGGCGCCGACGAGGCGGGCCGGGGGGCGTGTGCAGGTCCGCTCGTCGCCGCCGCCGCGGTGCTGCCCGAGGGGCGGCGCGGCGAGATCGAGGGGCTGGCCGACTCGAAGCTGCTCACCCCGGCCAGCCGGGAACGGGTGTACGCGGAGGTCGTGGAGCGCGCCCTCGCGTACGCCGTGGTGGTCATCCCGGCCGAGGAGGTCGACGCCCGGGGTCTGCACGTGTGCAACCTGGCCGCGATGCGCCGCGCGCTCGCCTCGCTCACCACCCGCCCGGAGTACGTGCTGACCGACGGTTTCGGCGTGGACGGCCTGGGGGTGCCCGGGTTGGCGGTGTGGAAGGGCGATCGGGTGGCCGCGTGCGTCGCGGCGGCGAGCGTGCTCGCCAAGGTCACCCGGGACCGGCTGATGGTGGAACTGGACGGGGTGTTCCCGGCGTACGGCTTCGCCGAGCACAAGGGCTACATCACCCCGGAGCATTCGGCGGCGCTGCGGGAGCACGGGCCGTGCCGGGAGCACCGCTTCTCGTACGTCAACGTCGCCGCGGTCTCCGGCCGCGACGGCCGGCCGCCGCGCGCCCGACGGCCCGGCGGCCACGGCCCGGTTGAGCCGATGGAGCGCGCACGGGCGTCAGGGGGTACCGTCGGCGTGGCGTTGGGCGAGCAGCCTCGGCCTCAGACGCCGGTGGGGGAAGATGTGGCCATGGAAGGCGGAGTGCGATGAGCGCGGAAGATCTCGAGAAGTACGAGACCGAGATGGAGCTGCAGCTCTACCGGGAGTACCGCGACATTGTCCGCCAATTCTCCTACGTGGTGGAGACGGAGCGCCGGTTCTACCTGGCCAACCAGGTCGACCTGCACGTGCGCAACTCCGACGGTGAGGTCTACTTCGAGGTCGAGATGCACGACGCCTGGGTGTGGGACATGTATCGTCCTGCCCGCTTCGTGAAGAACGTCCGGGTGATGACCTTCAAGGACGTCAACGTCGAGGAGCTGGAGAAGCCCGACATCTCGCTGCCCGCCGACTCCGGCTTCGGCGGCTGACCGCACCCGAGCCCCCGGCAAGCGCCACGGGCCCCCCACCCGTGGCGTGACCCGCCGCCGATCACTCGGCCGGCACCACGACCTCGACCCGCTGCGTCATGTTGTTGGCGAAGCCACCACGGTTCCACGGTTGCTCGACCGGCTGGGTCCGCCCGGACGCATCGGTCGCCCGCGCGCCGAGCACGTACCGGCCGGGCGTGGCGACCCACTCGTGCCGCCACCGACGCCAGGCGAAATCCCCCGCGTCCGCCGGGTCCAACTCGGCAGGTGCCCAGCTCTGCCCACCGTCGGTGGTCACCTCCACGCCCACTACCGGCGCGTGCCCCGACCAGGCCCGACCGTCCAGGGTGCACGGCCCGGGGCGCAGCACCCGACGGCGGGACATGAAGTCGGGGAAACCGGGTGGGCGGACCAGCGCCCGCGGCTCGATCCGGGTGACCGGCACGCCCGGGTCGTCGGCGTCACGGCGCACCCGGTAGGCCACCGCGTTCTGGTACCCCTCGAACGGCTCGGTCCGCAGCTCGATGGAGTGCAGCCACTTGACGTGCGCCATGCCGTACCAGCCCGGCACGATCAGCCGCAGCGGCGCGCCGTGCTGCGGCAGCAGGGGAGCACCGTTCATCTCGTACGCCAGCAGCACCTCCTCGCGCAGCGCGTCGGCGACCGGAAGCGCCCGCTGGTAGTCCTGCTCGATCCCGCGCTCCACGCCGTGGTCGGCGCCGGTGAAGACCACGTCCACCGCGTCCGGGTCGATGCCCGCCTCGCGCAGCAGCGGAGCGAGCGGGGTGCCGGTCCACTCGGCGTTGCCGACCGCCTCGACCAGCCAGGGCTGACTGACCGGCCGGGGGTGCAGCAGGGCCCGACCGTTGCCGGCGCACTCCAGGGTCACCTGCCGGGTCACCCGGGGCCGCTCGCGCAGGTCGGCGAGGCTGACCGACAGCGGCAGGTCGACAGCCCCACCGACGGTCAGCGTGTGCGTCGCCGGGTCGACCGCCGGGATGTCGTAGTGGATCAGCAGGTAGTGCAGCCCGGCCGGGGTGACGTCGTAGCGCAGCGCCTCCAACGGGATGCCGTGGTTGCGGGCCGCGAGCTGCAACTCCTCGGCGCTAATCGCCTCGTCCGGCTCCGCGAGCCGGGACGGGCCGCTCACATCGGCTACCGCCGGCCCGGTGGAGGACGACGTCAGGTCATCGAGAGTGGTCATGCGGGCCTCCCCGGTGCAGACGGCGGCACCCGCCGTACGCGGCCCAGCCTAGGCCCTGGGGGGCGGCGTCGCGCATAGCAGATCACCGAGAGCATCGGGTGGTCGTCCACAGCGCCGTCGGTTGTCCACAGGTCCGGCGGCCGGGCTGGCGTACCGCCCGGCCGTGGTCGGACGCTGCCGTCATGCGACAACCATCGGTCCGTTCGATCCGCCGTACCGTGCTGCTCTGCGCCGCGCTCCCGCTTGCGCTCACCGTCCAGCTCTGCGGCCTGGCGGTGCTCGTCGCGGCGGTGCGCGGCCAACTACCGACGCCGACCGTGCCCACAGCGTTCCAGGGATCCGCTCCCGCGCCCGCTCCCGCCGCGCGGTTCCGCTGGCCGGTCGACGGGCCACCCCGCCCGGTGCGCCGCTTCGACCCGCCACCCCAACCGTGGCTCCCTGGCCATCGTGGCGTCGACCTGGCCGCCCCGGCCGGCACTGTGGTCCGCAGCGCCGGGCCGGGCACTGTCCTCTTCGCCGGCCCGGTGGCCGGCCGGCCGGTGGTCACCGTGGGCCACGCGGACGGGCTGCGCACCACCCACGAGCCCGTGCGACCCGCCGTCCGCCCCGGTCAGACGGTCGCCACCGGCGCTCCGCTCGGCGAGCTGCTGCCCGGCCATCCAGGTTGCCCGGCGGACGCGTGCCTGCACTGGGGCCTGCGCCGGGGCGAGGAGTACCTCGACCCGCTCGCCCTGCTCGGCCTCGGCCCGGTGCGTCTGCTCCCGGTCGACCCGGTGCGCCTGCGCCCGGTGACCCGGTCCCGGTTTCCGCTCCCGGCCGTCCGGTCAGCGCTGGGCGAGCAGCGCCGGCAGCCGCGCGCCGAGCCGTTCGTACTCGCCGGCGGCGTTGTAGACCTGCCCGGTGAGCCGCAGCCACCCCCGACCGTCCCAGCTCATCACCGCCACCTCGGCGGCGAGCCGTTCACCGATGCGCGCCTGCAACGCCCGCGCGGCGTCGATCGTGGTGCCCGTGCCGGCCGGCAGCGGGATGAGGCGCAGAGCCACCCCCGGCCCGCCCGGGTCGGGCAGGTCGGCGGGGGCCACCCCCAGAGCGTCCCCCACCACCCGCTGGCCATACGCGGCGAGCGCGGCGTTGTGCGCGCGCACCCGGTCGACACCGAGGCTGCGCATCGCGAACAGGCCGGCCGGGGCGGCCAGCCAGGACGTGTAGTCGAGCGTCGCCTGCCACTCGAGCCGGGCCGGGAAACCCGACTCCTGCTCCCACGAGACCACGAGCGGCTCGATCCGGTCCCGCCACTGCGGGGCCACCGTCAGCAGGGCGGTCCCGCGCGGGGCGTACGCCCACTTGTGCAGGTTGCCCACCCAGAAGTCCGCGCCGATGCCGGCCACCGGGGTGGGCAGCATGCCCGGGGCGTGCGCGGCGTCCACCAGGACCGGCACGTCGTGTTCGTGGGCCACCCCGACGATGGCGGCGGTCGGGAAGAGCTTCGCGGTGGCCGAGGTGAGCTGGTCGACGACGAGCAGTCGGGTCCGCCCCGGGCGCAGGCCGGCGCGGACGATCTGCACGATCTGCTCGTCGGTGGCGGCCAGCGGGATCGGCAGGACCCGACCGACCGCGCCGGTGCGTCGGCACTCGCGCTGAATGGCCAGGCTCACCGCGCCGTACCCGTGATCGGTGCTCAGCACCTCGTCACCGGCGCGCAGCCCCATCGACTGGAGCACCACGGCGACGCCGGTGGTGGTGTTGCCCACCAGGGCGCTCCCGTCCGGGTCGGCACCGAGGAACCCGGCGAGGTGCCGGCGGGTGTGCGCGATCCGGTCCACCAGGCCCTGGGTGAAGAAGCGCAGCGGGTTGCCCTCCATCTCGTCGCGCAGCCGTTGCTGGGCGCGCTGCACGCTTATCGGCACCGCCCCGAACGAGCCGTGGTTGAGGTGGCTGACCGCCGGGTCGAGGGAGAAGAGCAGGCGGGCGCCCGGGATCGGCTCGGGGGGCTGCGGGTCGCTCACGTGATGATCGTAGTCAGGCGCGGGGGTGAGCCTGCCGGTACGCGGCCCGCAACCGCTCGACCGAGACGTGGGTGTAGATCTGCGTGCTCGCCAACGACGAGTGGCCGAGCAGCTCCTGCACGGCACGTAGGTCGGCGCCGCCCTCCAGGAGGTGGGTGGCGGCGGAGTGGCGTAGATCGTGCGGACTGGTCCGGGGCAGACCGGCGGCCTCGGCGTACGCACCGACGATCTGACGCGCTGTCGTCGGGTTGAGCCGACCGCCCCGGGCACCCAGCAGCAGCGCGTCACCGGAGTGAGGTCCCGCCATCGCCGGTCTGCCCCGGCGCAGCCAGTCGTCCAACGCCCGCTGGGCGGGCACCCCGTACGGCACCGAGCGCTCCCGCCCGCCCTTGCCGAACACCCGGATCACCCGCCGTCCGTGGTCGACGTCGCCGACGTCCAACCCGCACGCCTCGCTGACCCGTACGCCGGTGGCGTAGAGCAGTTCCAGCACCACCCGGTCCCGCAGCGGCACCGCTTCGGTCTCGCCGGTCGTGCTTGAGGCCGGCCCGGCGGCCGGATCCGTGAATTCCGCGTTCGTGCGCTCTGCCGGGTTGGTGGGCGGTTCCAGCCGGGTCGGTGCCTCGACCAGGGCTGCGGCCTGGTCTGCGCGCAGCACGGTGGGCAGCTCCCGGTGGGCGCGGGGGCTGGCCAGCGCGGCACCGACGTCGGCGGGGAGCATCCCGGCCCGGTGCGCCCAGGCGCTGAACGCCCTCGCCGACGCGGCCCGGCGGGCCAAGGACGTGCGGGCCGCACCCATGGTGCGCTGGCGTGCCAGCCAACTGCGCAGCACCGACAGGTCCAGTTCGGCGAGGTCGACGCAGCCCATCCGGACCGCGTGGTCGAGCAGCGAGACCAGATCGGTGACGTACGCGCGGACGGTGTGCGCCGAGCGGTTGCGGACCCGCGACAGGTGCTCGGCGAAGTCGTCGACCGCGTCGCGTAACTCCGGCGGCAACGCCTGGTGCATGGCCCGGGTGCCCCGATCCTGCCGGCTCACCGTGGCCGCGCCCGCGTGTCGGCCGCTGCAACGGCTCCGGCACCCTCACACACAGCTGGCACGGCACCAGCCTACGGCCGGTCGAGGTGCGCCACCGGGCACGACGGTGCCGGTTGGTCGACCGGACTATCCGCGGTTGTTCTTCTTGACCAGGAACACGACCAGGCCGACAGCGAGCACGGCGGTCACGACGAGACAGCAGAGCACGCTGATGTGCCACGGCTTGATTGCACCCATGACCGGGCAGGGTACCGGTGCCGAGGGTTGAGCGGCGCCCCGAGCGGCGTCGACCGGCCGGTCGAAGACCGTCGCTGCCGGGAAAGTTCACCGAGATTGAGGGAGCAGCGGAATGAACCTGGTCGACCGGTAACAGGAAGGAAGCCCAGCAGCCGCTTGGCTCGGCCGCCGAAGAGGCTCAAGCAGTCGCCCGATGGCGACTTACCAACGGGCACCCGGACCCGCTGGAGCCGGTCGCCTCTTGGCGCTGGGTGCCGAAGGTCGCGATGAACCTGTTGGAGGTTCGCTGTGCGGGCTGGCTGTCGGAGGCGGCTAACGCCGATGAACTGAGCGACCGGCAGGCCCGATTTACATGGCGGTTTGGGAGGTCGCCGGGACGGCCGGCGACGTGATGGCCGAGGCCGAACTTCCCGATTGATTCACGGGAGCCCCGACGACCCCGCTCCGGTGTACACGCCGGGCGTGGCTCTCGCGTGTCACGGAGGGGCCTCCGGGCGGGCAGGCGGGGCTACTCGTCCTCGTCTGCCGGGCGGGGGCGGCGGTGCTCCCGGATGTATCGCTCAACGTCAACCTTGAGCCAGATCGCCCCGACACTCAGCACCTGGTAGGGCTCGGGGAAGGCGGGGTGCTCCCGGATCTGGCGAAACCGCGACCGGCCCACTCCGAGCATGGCGAGGATTTCGCCCGCTGCGACGAGTTCTCCCGGTCCCTGGCCCATGCCAAGGAAGGTAGACCGACACGATCGGGCCAACGTGAGCGCGCGTGCATTGTCACGCATACGTGTGCGCGTCAATATTGACAGGGGGCAAGGGTCGGGATGGGATCGGGGCAGGCCCCCCGCCTGGTAGCGGGTTACGCGGCAGGCGGGGGTGCCGCTCTCACCCCGACTCGGGAGGCCCGATGAGCAGCCAACGCCACGCCCCCGTTCGACCGTTCTGGTTCTGCGCCGCCGACGCCCAGCCCTGGCCGTGTGGCCAAGCCCGGATCGAGCTGGCCGCCGAGTACGCCGACGAACCCCGCCTACTCGCCGTCGACATGGCAGATTGCCTCGGTGAGGCGACCCGTGACCTGTGCGGGCTCTACCCCCGCCCTCCGGAGCCGGCCGCGATGTACGGGCGGTTTCTCGGCTGGGTCCGACACCTGGCGGTGAACAGATTCCGCAACTCAGGCCACTGGCCGCGGTAGAACAGCCCCATTGAGCCCTCGGGCCCTTCCGGTCGGGGTCTGTCGTCGCCTACTAGACCAGCCGGGGCACCTCCGTCGCCGCCGGGGGGCGCTTTCCCCGCTGAGTTGTGGCGGGCGGGGCGAGGGCGTAGCCGTCATCGCGACGGACCACCATGGACAGCTCCTCCAGCAGCGACAGCTTGCGCAACGCCGTCCGTACGTCGACACCCGCCCGGGAGCACAGCCGGTCCACGCCCATCGCGCCTCGGCGGGGCAGCGCCTCCAACAGGGACCGCGCGTCGTCGTCCAGGGCGTCGGAGGCCCGCTGCGGTCCACGCGTCAGCGGAGCCAGGTCCGCGCCGATCCGGCCCACCTCCTCAAGCACGTGCGCCACCCCGGTGACCAGCCGGGCCTTGGCGTGCTCGCGCAGGAACTCGTGGGCACCGACGGACATCGCCGAGGTCACCGGCCCCGGCACCACCATGGCCATCCGATTGGCGTAGATGGCACGCCGCGCGGTCTGCGTCGCGCCACTGCGCGCCGACGCCTCCACCACCACGGTGCCCCGGGTGCCCGCGGCGATCACCCGGTTGCGGATCAGGAACCGGGGTCGCAACGGCTCGGCGCCCGGCGGCCACTCGCTGACCAGCAACCCCGTCTCGGCGATCCGGTCGAAGAGCGCGGCGTTGCCCATCGGGTACGGGCGGTCGAGCCCGCAGGCGAGCACCGCGACGGTCAGACCACCAGCGGTGAGGGCGCCCCGGTGCGCGGCGGCGTCGATGCCGAACGCACCACCGGACACGACGGTCCAGTCCCGTTCCGCGAGCCCGTACCCCAGCTCTGTCGCGACGTGCTGCCCGTAGCCGGTGGCCGCCCGCGCCCCCACCACGGCCACCGAACGGT
This sequence comes from Micromonospora sp. NPDC048835, assembly GCF_040649995.1. Classification (NCBI taxonomy): domain Bacteria; kingdom Bacillati; phylum Actinomycetota; class Actinomycetes; order Micromonosporales; family Micromonosporaceae; genus Micromonospora; species Micromonospora sp. NPDC048835. The sequence goes on from NZ_JBEZGM010000029.1 coordinate 46,879, forward strand.
CCAGAGCCTCACCGAGGGGCCAGCCCCCGCGTACCCAGAAGCAGAGCGGCGGGGCGGTCTCACCGTCCACCCGGCGGCTGACATCCGGCAGGCGCAACGCGGCCAGGCTGGCAACCTGGGTCGGCCACTCCTCGTCGTCGGGCGTGACAAGTCGGGCGCCGAGTCGGGCCGCCCGCTCCAGGGCCTCAACCGCCACCGTCCGCGCGTCACCGGCCGCCGACCGTGCGGCGACAGTGTTGTGTAGTCGGCTGTCCGGGCTGCCGCCGTCGAGCAGCAGGTCCAGGGTCGCCACCGGGCCGTGCTGTTCGACCAGGTGATGCACCGCGCGGGTGCCCGGCTCCGCCAGCCAGGTCAGCGCGACCCGGGCCAGCCTGCTGTCGTCCTCGGTGCTCACGCCGTCTCCCCCGTCCGTAGTTGAAGCGCCTCCCGAACGTCGTCGCAGTCCGGCCGGTCGCGACCGTCCAGATCGGCGATGGTCCAGGCCATCCGGATCACCCGGTCGAAGCCGCGCGCCGACAGCGAGCCCGAGTCGAGTCGGCCACGCAGCTCGACGGTGACCCGGGCCGGCAGTCGCCACGGCGGCCGGCGCAGGTGTGGACCCTCCACCTCGGCGTTGAGCCGCCGGCCGAGGTCGGCCCAGCGGGTGGCCGCCGCCTGCCGGGCCGCCGCCACCCGGGCGGCGACCGTCGCCGAGGTCTCGACGTCGCCGTCGGTCGCCATCAGCTCGGCCGCCCGTACCGGCATCAGCCGCACCTGAACGTCGATCCGGTCGAGTAGCGGCCCGGAGAGCCTCCCCAGGTAGCGTCGGCGAACCAGCGGGCTGCACTCGCAGTGCGCGTCACCCGCCGGCTTCGCGCACGGACACGGATTGGCCGCCAACACCAACTGGGTACGGGCCGGGTAGACGGTGCCGCCCCCGCTGCGACTCAGCTGGATGTGGCCGTGTTCCAGTGGCTGGCGCAGCGCCTCGAGCGCACCCTTGCTGAATTCGGGGGCCTCGTCCAGGAACAGCACCCCCCGGTGAGCCAGCGAGACCGCGCCGGGTCGGGCCAGCCCGGTGCCGCCACCGACCAACGACGGCACGCTCGCGGTGTGGTGCGGCGCCTGGAACGGCGGACGGCGCAGCAACCGACCGCCCGGCGGCAACAGCCCGGCGACCGAGTGCAGCGCGGTGACCTCCAGCGCCGCGTCGTCGTCCAACTCGGGCAGGATCGACGGCAGCCGTTCGGCGAGCATCGTCTTGCCGGCACCCGGTGGGCCCAGCAGTGCGACGTGGTGCCCGCCGGCCGCAGCGACCTCCAGGGCACGCCGACCCATCCGCTGCCCGGCGACCTCGGCGAGATCCGGGCCGCCGAACACCGGCGTCGGGACGTCCGTCGGAGGTTCGATCAGCGGGGTTCCGTCCCGGACGAAGGCGACCAGCCGGTGCAGGGTGTCCACCGCTCGTACCCGTATGCCGGGGATGACGGCGGCCTCGGCGGCGTTGCCGACCGGGACGATCACCCGCGCGACACCGGCCTGAGCTGCGGCGGCGACCATCGGGAGCACCCCGCGCACCGGCCGGACCGTCCCGTCGAGCCCCAACTCGCCGAGGACCACCACCCCCTCCAGGGGGAGCAGCGGCAGCTCGCCCGAGCCACCGAGCAGCGCCGCGGCGATGGCCAGGTCGAAGGCCGACCCGAACTTCGGCAGTGTGGCCGGCAGCAGGTTGAGGGTGATCCGCCGATTTGGCCAACGCTGGCCGGAGTTGACGACCGCGGCCCGGACCCGGTCGCGGGCCTCGTGCAGGGCGGTGTCCGGCAGGCCGGAGATCACCACCGCCGGCAGCCCGGCGGCCAGGTCGGCCTCCACCTCGACGAGGTGGCCGGTCACCCCGACCAGCCCCACGCAGAGCACCTTCGCGTAGCTCACCGCGCGTCACCGATCCTTCGGGTGCGCATGTCAGAACGCGCCCTTGAGATGGTCGACCTGCGCCGGGCCGCTGTCGGGCAGCAGCACCGACAGCACGTCGAAGCGCACCTCCTCGGCGCTCGTACCGGTCTCGGTCAGCCACCGGGCGGCGAGCCCGCGCAGCCGGCGGGCCTTCGCCGGCACGACAGCCTCGGCCGGGGTGCCGAACTCCGTACCCCGGCGGGTCTTCACCTCGCAGAAGGCGAGCACAGGCCCGTCCCACGCGATGATGTCGATCTCTCCGGCCGGGCAGCGCCAGTTCGTGGCGATCGGGCGCAGCCCCGCCTCGGTCAGGTGCCGGGCCGCGCACCGCTCGCCGTACGCGCCAACCGCCTGGTTCCGCTTCGTCATGGACGGCACGGTGCCCGCCGCAACGTGATCGCCGCGACCCGGCGACAGCCCAGCTGTGGACAACGGGGGTGCTGTGGACAACGCAACGATCATGCCCGCGCTGTGCTAGCGGCGCTGCGCCCGTCTGGAGCGCGGCTCGCCGGGCTCAACGTGGTGTCTGTCCCGTGACACCATCCGGGAGCGCTTCGTGCCGGCGTCGCGGCCCGGTCGACGGGGCTGAAATGGCGCGGGCGTGGCCGGTCGCATACGGTGCCTGACGTGGACGGACGACGGAGTTTTCCGGAAGATCAGGAGTCGCGCTGGTACCCCGACGAGCGGGGTCGCGGTTACGGCGAGTCGGAGTGGCGCGGCGCGGGCGAACCGCGGTACCGGGACACCGAGATCCCCGAGCAGCGTGGCGCGGAGGACGACCGCTCCGTCACGGACACCGGCGTCGGCCGCCGCCGTGAGTCGGACTCGGGCCGCTTCGGTGCCGTCGACGCGAGCCGGTTCGGTGGTGCGCCGGAGCCGGACTCGGGTCGCTTCGGGGCCGTGGATGACCAGAACCCTCGGTTCGGCGTCGGTGAGGCTGATTCGGGGCGTTTCGGCGCGGTGGACCCGTTGGGTGCCGCCAGGCCGGAGGTGGACGGTTACCGGGCCACCCGCTCGCGGCGGGCGGACCGGGACCCCTCCGAGACCTCCGGTGAGCTGCCCGGTCGCCGGGCCGCCCGCGAGGCGACCGTGGCGGGGTCCCCGCTGACCGACGCCACGCCGGAGACTGCCCGCGACGCCGCACCGGCACCCCTCGCGCCGGCCGGTGTGCTCGCTGACCAGGCTCGTCCCGCTCCGCTCGGTGGGTACCCCATCGTCGAGCCGACCCGCGGCGGCGACACGCCGCACCCGCTGGAGATGCCGACCGGCCCGATGCCGGGGATCGGGCCTCGCCCCGACCTGCCCACCGGCGAACCGGCGGTGTACCCGCCGGCCGCGGACGGCGTCTATCGGACCCGTCGACCGGTGCTGGCCGTACTCTTCGCTCTGCTGGTTCTGATCTTCGAGGTTCCCGCCCTGCGAGTGCTGCTCGCGGGCGTGACCGGCGACCCGGTGGACGCCGGGAACGTGGTGGTGGGCATCGCCCTGGTCGCCGGGCTGCCGATCTTCGCGATCGGGCTGTACGGGCTCCGGACCGGGGGTCTGTCGCTCGCCGACAACGGTCGGGGCTGGCTGCGCCCGCCGACGGCCTACCTGACCGTCGGCCTGGTGCTCTTCGTGGCCGCCGCGCTCGCCGCCGGCTGACCCGGCCTGACCAGGGCGCACCACCAGTCGGCCACGCCGACCGTACCGCCCCCGACCTGGGCTGGCGCGGGCCGACGATCGGGCAGTAACCAGGAAATAGTGGTCTCCGGGGACGCGGAGGCCACTGTTTCCATGAACGAGCGCGATCTTTCCCGCAACAACTGTGGAAGCGGCGCAGCGGCATCCCGCGCGCACCCCGGGGCGGGTGAACGGGTGAGGGGCGTACACTGGCCAACTGGCGACCGCCTCGTGCGGTCGACCTCGCGTGCCCTCTTCACGAATCGTCGTGGAGCGACGGCCTCCCTGGTCCCGATCTTGGTCGGGTCCACCATGGGTCGGCGACCAGGCACCAGGACGCCCGGCCACCGGCCGGGCGTGACAACCAGGGACCTTGAGGAGTACCCCAACCATGGCCGTCGTGACCATGCGTCAGCTGCTGGAGAGCGGTGTCCACTTCGGGCACCAGACCCGGCGCTGGAACCCGAAGATGAAGCGCTTCATCATGACCGAGCGCAACGGCATCTACATCATCGACCTGCGCCAGACCCTCGAGTACATCGAGAAGGCGTACGAGTTCGTGCGTGGGACCGTCGCCGAGGGTGGCAGCATCCTGTTCGTCGGCACCAAGAAGCAGGCCCAGGAGGCTATCGCCGAGCAGGCGACCCGGGTCGGCCAGCCGTACGTCAACCACCGCTGGCTCGGTGGCATGCTGACCAACTTCCAGACCGTGTACAAGCGGCTCCAGCGGATGAAGGAGCTGGAGGGCCTGGGTGACCTCAGCGGCACCGCCGCCGGTTACACCAAGAAGGAGACCCTGCAGCTCTCCCGCGAGAAGATCAAGCTGACCCGCACCCTCGGTGGTCTGCGGGACATGCAGAAGCTTCCCGCCGCGGTCTGGATCGTCGACACCAAGAAGGAGCACATCGCCGTCGACGAGGCCCGCAAGCTGGGCATCCCGGTGATCGCGGTGCTGGACACCAACTGCGACCCGGACGAGGTCGACTTCCCGATCCCGGGTAACGACGACGCGATCCGCTCGGCCGAGCTGCTGACCAAGGTCGTCGCCGCCGCCGTCGCGGACGGTCTGATCGCGCGTTCCGGCCGTCGCCGGGGCAACGACGAGAAGCCCGAGGGTGTCGCGACCGACGAGCCGCTGACCGAGTGGGAGCGCGAGCTGCTCGAGCCGAAGAAGGCCGACGAGTCGGCCGCCCCGGCCGAGCAGCCGGCCGCCGCCGCCGAGCAGCCCGCCACCACCCCGGAGCAGCCGGCGCAGGCCACCACCGAGCAGCCGGCGGCCGCCACCGCGGAGTGATCGCACCGCCGCTGCCCGCCGTCCGTTTTCGCGAGCGGTGGGCAGCGGCGGTACGCCGGGCACGATCCGCCCGGATCCGGGTAACCGGCACCTCTGACCATCCACACGCCGTCTCAACACCGAAGAGAGAGCCATGTCCCAAATCACCGCCGCGGACGTCAAGAAGCTCCGCGACCTCACCGGCGCCGGCATGATGGACAGCAAGAAGGCGCTGACCGAGGCCGAGGGCGACTTCGACAAGGCCGTCGAGATCCTGCGCGTCAAGGGCGCCAAGGACGTCGGCAAGCGGGCCGGCCGCACCGCCGCGAACGGTCTGGTCGCCCACTCCGGCAAGTCGCTGCTGGAGCTGAACTGCGAGACCGACTTCGTCGCCAAGACCGACTCGTTCATCGCGCTGGCCCAGCAGCTGGTCGAGCACGGTGACCGCTCCGGCGTCAACTCCGCAGAGGAGCTGCTCGCCACCGAGCTCGACGGCAAGGTCGTCGCGGACCTGATCCAGGAGCAGTCCGCCAAGATCGGCGAGAAGCTGGTGCTCAACCGGTTCGCCCGGGTCGAGGGCACCATCGCCATCTACCTGCACCGCAAGGCCCAGGACCTGCCTCCGGCCGTCGGCGTGCTGGTGTCGTACACCGGCAAGAGCGACGAGGCCGGCGACGCCGACGCCCGTGGTGTGGCCATGCAGATCGCCGCGATGCGGCCGAAGTACCTCACCCGGGACGAGGTTCCGGCCGAGGTCGTCGAGTCCGAGCGGCGTATCGCCGAGCAGACCGCCCGCGAGGAGAACAAGCCCGAGGCGGCCCTGCCGAAGATCGTCGAGGGCCGGGTGAACTCCTTCTTCAAGGACTTCGTCCTGATCGAGCAGTCGTCGGTGGCCGACAACAAGAAGTCGGTGAAGCAGCTGCTGGCCGAGGCCGGCATCGAGGTCACCCGCTTCGTGCGGTTCGAGGTCGGCCAGGCCTGAGCCGCCATCGGGCGCCAGGCGCGTCCGTGGGCAGAAGACGTCAACGAGGAGGCCGCCGGTGTACGTGACAGGCACCGCGGCCTCCTCGTCACATAGGGTCAGCAGCGGCAGGTTCGCGGTACGCGCCGCACGGGGCGTGCGCGTGGGGAAGGGCGGGGCGGATGACGCAGGTTGTGAGTGACCGGACGCTGGAGCTGGACGATCCGACGGCACCGCCGCCGGGGCGTGCCCGCCGGGTGGTGCTGAAGCTCTCCGGTGAGGTCTTCGGTGGCGGCGCGATCGGCGTCGACCCGGACGTCGTCCAGGCCATCGCCCGGCAGATCGCCACCGTGGTCCGCCGCGGCGTGCAGGTCTCCGTGGTGGTCGGCGGCGGCAACTTCTTCCGTGGCGCGGAGTTGCAGAAGCGTGGGATGGACCGGGCCCGCGCCGACTACATGGGCATGCTCGGCACCGTGATGAACTGCCTCGCGCTCCAGGACTTCCTGGAGAAGGAGGGCATCGAGACCCGGGTGCAGAGCGCCATCACGATGGCCCAGGTCGCCGAACCGTACATCCCGCTGCGCGCGATCCGGCACCTGGAGAAGGGCCGCGTGGTCATCTTCGGCGCCGGTGCGGGAATGCCGTACTTCTCCACCGACACGGTGGCCGCCCAGCGGGCGCTGGAGATCCGGGCCGACGTGGTGTTGATGAGCAAGAACGGCGTGGACGGCGTCTACACCGCCGACCCGCGGATCGACCCCACCGCCAGCAAGCTCGACTCGATCACCTTCTCCGAGGTGCTGCGCCGCAACCTGCGGGTGGCCGACGCGGCGGCGTTCAGCCTCTGCATGGAGAACGGCCTGCCGATGCTGGTCTTTGGCGCGCAGGGTGACGACACCATCATCCGCGCGGTGGGTGGCGACAAGATCGGCACCCTGATCACCGCCTGAGCCCCGCCGACGGCGACGGCAGCAGCGCGGTCTGACGACTTTCAGCAGAGCCCACGACGAGCACAGAAGGAGGCGAGGAGACCGGTGATCGACGACACCCTCCTCGAGGCCGAGGAGAAGATGGAGCGTGCGGTCGAGCACGCCAAGGAGGAGTTCGGCGCCATCCGTACCGGGCGCGCCAACCCCGCCATGTTCTCCAAGGTCATCATTGACTACTACGGCACGCCGACGCCGCTGACGCAGATGGCGTCCATCGCGATTCCCGAGCCGCGGATGGCCATCATCAAGCCGTACGACAACTCGCAGATCAACGCCATGGAGAAGGCGATCCGCGACTCGGACCTCGGGGTGAACCCGAACAACGAGGGCACCCAGCTGCGCATCCTGCTCCCGCAGATGACCGAGGAACGCCGCCGCGACATGATCAAGGTGGCGCGGCACAAGGGCGAGGAGGCCAAGGTGGCGGTCCGCAACGTCCGCCGCCGTGGCAAGGAGGAGCTGGACCGGATCGTCAAGGACGGCGAGGCCGGCGAGGACGACGGCCGCCGCGCCGAGAAGGAACTCGACGACCTGACCCAGCGGTACGTGGGCAGCATCGACGATCTGGTGAAGCACAAGGAAACCGAGCTGCTCGAGGTGTGATCGTCCGCCACGGGCGGGTGAGCTGCTCCGAGGCCCGTTCCCGACGTGGGGGACGGGCCTCGTGCCGTATCCCCGGTCGGGCCGGTGGTGGGGGTGCCGTCCGTCGGCGTGCCTCGTCCGCCGTGCCGGTGCGGTGTGTGCAGTAGGCTCGGCAGGATTCCCGGCCACCTGGTGGTGAACACCGGGGATCGACCGACCGTCGGGGCGGTCAATCGGAGGAACATCGCACGTGTAGGGGATGCTTGTGGTCTTGCGTCATGTGGTGGTTCTCGTGCCGCGTCGCGGTGCGTGATGTCCCACCCCGACCCCTACGGCAGTGAGCCTCGCAACTGGGACCGGCCGGAGCGCCCGGTGGCGCTGCCCTGGCCGGATCAGGAGCTGGAGGCGGGCCGTTGGAGCCGCCGTCCGGCCGCCGGCCCCGAGTTGTACGCCGACCCGCAGGCCCGGCCGTACGCGGACCCGCACTCCGTGGACCCGTACGACGACCGCGACCGGCATGACCGTTTCGACGACCGTGACCGGCACGTGGACGACCGCAATCAGCCCGACAGGTACGACGACCGGGGTCGCGGTGACCGCTTCGGTGACCGCTCGCCGGCTGGTCCGGACGGTGCCCCGCCTCCCTACGGCAGCCGCCCGCGTCTCGACGGGCCCGGCCGGTACGACGGTCCAGGGCCGTTCGACGGGCCGGTACGCCACGACGACGTCGACTACCCGACCGCGCAGTTGGCGCCCATCGGGGCCGAGATCGGGCCGGAGCCGATGGGCGAGCCGGAGCCCGAGCCGGAGCCGACGGCCGGTCGACGGCCGAAGGGGCGACGTCGGGCCAGCCTCGACCGACCGGCCACCCAGCAGGTGGGCACCGGGCGGGCCGGGCGCAACCTTCCGGCGGCGATCGGGGTGGGGCTCGGCCTCGGCGCGCTGATCGTGGTGCCGCTTGTCGTCTACCCGTTGGCGTTCCTGCCGGTGATCGCCGCCGCGGTGGCCGTCGGCATCTGGGAGATGGCCCGCGCGGTGCGGCGCAGTGGGGCGCACCCGCCGCTGGTGCCGTTGATCGCCGGTGGCGTGTTGACCGTGGGCCTGGCCTGGTTCGCCGGCCCGGACGCGCTCAGCCTGGGGCTGCTCGTGACGGTGCTGGGCACCATGATCTGGCGGTTGGGTGACGGGCCGGCGGGCTTCCAGCGGGATCTCACCGCGGCCACCCTGATCGCCGTCTACGTGCCGTTCCTCGCCGGGTTCGCGGCGTTGTTGGCGGCGGCCCCCGACGATGGGCCGCTGCGCATCCTGGCCACCCTGGTCGGGGTGGTCCTCTCCGACACCGGCGGGTACGCGGCCGGCGTCTCGTTCGGCAAGCATCCGATGGCCCCGTCGATCAGCCCGAAGAAGTCCTGGGAGGGCTTCGCCGGTTCGGTCACCGCGGCGGCCCTGGGCAGTGCGTTGCTGCTGTGGCTGATGTTCGAGGTGGCCCCCTGGTGGGGTGCGCTGTTCGGGGTTGCTGTCTCCTGCGCGGCGGTCCTCGGCGACCTGGCCGAGTCGATGATCAAGCGGGACCTCGGCGTGAAGGACATGAGCAACCTGCTGCCCGGCCACGGCGGTCTGATGGACCGACTGGACTCGATCCTGTTCGCGGTGCCGACGGCCTACCTGCTGTTGGCGGTCCTCGTGCCGGTGGTGAGCTGAGGTATGAATCACGCCGACCTGGCGGTCCAGCTCCGGCGGTCGCGGCCCGTTCGACACCTCCGGAGCGGCACCCGACGCCGGCGGCGTGACACACTGGACCAGCCATGACGAGCCTGCCCCTGATCCCCGCCATCTCGGTCGCCCCCGCCGCGCGCCGGGCCTCCATGCCCCCTCAGCACCTCGCTGACCTGGACCTGGCCGGCCGCCAGGCGTTGGTCACCGGGTTGGGGGAGCCGGCCTTCCGCGCCAAGCAGATCTCCAACCACTACTTCGGGCGGTTGGTGCGCGACCCGCAGGCGATGACCGATCTGCCCGCGGCGGCCCGGGAGCGACTGGCTGACCAGTTGCTGCCGACGTTGCTCCACCCGGTGCGCGAGTTGACCTGCGACGACGGTGCTACCCGCAAGGCGCTCTGGCGGCTGCACGACGGCGCGCTCGTGGAGAGCGTGCTGATGGGCTACCCGGACCGGGTGACCGTCTGCATCTCCAGCCAGGCGGGTTGTGGCATGGCCTGTCCGTTCTGCGCGACCGGCCAGGCCGGGTTGACCCGCAACCTGTCGACGGCGGAGATCGTCGACCAGGCGGTGTACATGGCCGGGGTGGCGGCGTCCGGCGTGGTCGCGGGTTCCCCGCCGCGGCTGTCGCGCGTCGTCTTCATGGGCATGGGCGAGCCGCTGGCCAACTACAACCGGGTGATCGCGGCGATCCGTCGGCTGGTCAGCCCGGCCCCGGAGGGGCTCGGCCTGTCCCAGCGGCACATCACCGTTTCCACGGTCGGCCTGGTTCCGGCCATCCACCGACTGGCCAGCGAAGACCTCTCAGTGACCCTTGCGCTGTCGTTGCACGCGCCCGATGATGATCTGCGCGACGAACTCGTGCCGGTAAACCAGCGCTGGAAGGTAGCCGAGGTGCTGGACGCAGCGTGGGACTACGCCGCCCGGACGGGCCGTCGCGTGTCTATCGAGTACGCGATGATCAAGGACGTGAACGACCAGCCGTGGCGAGCCGACCTGCTCGGGCGGCTGCTGGCCGGCAAATTGGCCCACGTGAACCTCATTCCGCTCAATCCGACGCCGGGCAGCCGCTGGGACGCGAGCCCGAAGCCGGTCGAGCGGGAGTTCGTCCGGCGGTTGCGCGACGCCGGGGTGTCCACCACAGTTCGGGACACCCGAGGTCGCGAGATCGACGGCGCGTGTGGCCAGCTCGCCGCCGCCGAGGACAACGACACCAACACCGACCGCGCCGGAGAGGCACCGGCGTGACCGGGCGTGGCGAACGAGACCAGGAGACATAGTGGCGAGTCAGGGTCAGCGTTTCCGGCGCAAGGCGCTCCGCCGGGGATACAAGGTCGACGAGGTGGATGCCTTCCTCGACCGGGTCGAGGCGACGCTCGACGGCCGACAGGTCGGCGCCCCGGTGGCCTCCCAGGAGGTTCATGACGTCGTCTTCCGGGTCCGCTTCAACGGCTACGACGAGTGGCAGGTCGACCTCCACCTGGACCGGGTCGAGCGGCAGCTGGCCGAGTTGGAGGAGCGCAACAGCGCCGGTCGCGGTGGCGACCCCCGGATGGGTGACCGGATGGGCCCACCGGACCGGATGGGTCCGCCGATGCGTGACGAACGGGGCATGGTGCCGCAGCCGATGCCGCCCCGGCCGATGCCCGCGCAGGCCGGCCCGCCCTACGGCCGCTACGACGAGCCGACAGGTGCCTTCGCCGGTGGTTACGACGCCCCGCGCGGCGGTGGTTACGACGCGCCCCGTGGCCCGGCCGGTCCCCCGATGGGTCCCGGTGGTCCGATGGGTCCCGGCCCGATGGGCGGCCACGGCATGCCGCAGCGTGGCCTGCCCGCAGGCCCCACCGGGTACGGCCCGGACGACCAGCGCGCACCCGGTGGTTACGGCCCGGACGACCAGCGCGCACCCGGTGGGTACGGCCCGGACGACAAGCGTGGCGGTTACGGCGCCGACGACCAGCGTTCGCCCGGCGGTTATCCGCCGCCGCCGGAGGAGTCGCGCTTCGACGGCTTCGAGGCCGGCCGGCACGGCCGCACCGACATGACGGCGGAGATCCGGATGCCGGAGCGGGACCTGCGCGACATGCGCCGTGGTCCGGGCGGTCCGCCTCCGCTGCCGCAGCAGGGCATGGGTGGCCCGCCGATGGCCGGCCCGCCCGCGGTCGCCGGTCCGCCGATGGGTGGCCCACCCATGGGTGGCCCGCCGATGGCCGGTCCGCCGATGGGTGGCCCGCCGATGGCCGGTCCGCCCGGCAGTGACCTGTACCGGGTGGACCAGATCCGCCGCAGCTTCCAGGTGCGCCGGTTCGGCAGCGGGTACGACCCCGACCAGGTGGACCGCTTCTTCGACACCCTGCTCGGTGGCATGCAGCGCCGTAACCCGATGCCTGTCGACCCGAAGGACCTGGACACGTTGCGGTTCGGCCTGGTGCCGGGCGGCTACTTCGAGGCCGAGGTCGACGCCGCGCTCAAGGACGTGCAGGACATTCTCTTCGGGCGCTGACCCGAGCGTACGGACGAGGGCCCGTCCCCCTGGTGGGGGCGGGCCCTCGTCCGTACGTTGGCCGGTCGTCCGGCGGTGGGTCGGGTCAGGAACGCAGACCGCTGCGCCGCAGCACCACATCGCCGATCACGATGATCAGCAGCAGCGCGGCCAGGCCGATCAGCCAGATGTCCTCGACCCTGCCCTCGTGGTTGCCGCAGATCATCGCCAGCAGCACCAGTGCGGACAGCACGGCGCCGATCTGCCCGGCCTTGCGGTGCCCGGGCTTGTGCTGGTCTGGCGACGTTACCGGCTCGCTTCCTGCCACTGTCGGTCCTTCCCTCGCGATCGGATCTTTGGTTAGTCTGGCACGCCTCGTACGCGGTGCGGTGGGGTGGGGGTTTCCTGGCCATCGGCCCTGCCCACCTCGGCTCGACGGCACTACCGGCGTCGCGGGGTGGCGGTCAGACTCGCTCCGGTAGCGTTTGGCGTACACCTGATTGTCTGTTTGAGGGGGACTGTGCGGTGCGAGTGACCGGAACCGGGCACGCCAGCATGCGGATCGACACGGCTGCGGGCAGCATCCTGTGCGACCCGTGGGTCAACCCGGCCTACTTCGCGTCGTGGTTCCCCTTCCCGGACAATTCTCTGCTCGACTGGGGGACCCTGGGGCAGGTCGACTACCTGTACGTCTCCCACCTGCACCGGGACCACTTCGACGCGAAGCACCTGCGCGAGTTCGTCTCGAAGGACGCCACGGTCCTGCTCCCCGAGTTCCCCACCTCGGAGATGGAGGACGAGTTCCGGGCGCTTGGCTTCACCAAGTTCCTGAAGGCGCCGAACGAGCAGGTGGTGGAGCTGCCCGGCGGCCTGAAGATCATGATTCAGGCGTTGACCAGCCCGACCGACGGGCCGATCGGCGACTCCTCGCTCTGGGTCGAGTACGACGGGGTGCGGCTGCTCAACCAGAACGACGCCCGTCCCACCGACCTGAGCGTCTTCGCCGAGCTGGGGCACGTGCACGCGCACCTGCTCCAGTTCTCCGGCGCGATCTGGTACCCGATGGTCTACGAGCTGCCGCAGGCGGCGAAGACCGCGTTCGGCAAGCAGAAGCGGGACCGGCAGTTCGACCGGACCTGGCGCTACATCGACGACCTGAAGGCGTCGCACGTCTTCCCGATCGCCGGCCCGCCGTGCTTCCTCGACGACGAGTTGTGGCAGTTCAACGACATCCACGGCGACGAGGGCAACATCTTCCCCGACCAGTCCGTGTTCCTGTCGGAGTACGCGAAGGTCGGCGGCACCAACGGGATCGTGCTGCTGCCGGGCAGCGTCGCCGAGGTCACCACCGAGGGTGCGAGCACCACCCACCCGGTGCCGGTGGAGGAGTTCTTCGCCAACAAGGTCGCCCACCTGGAGGAGATGCGGGAGCGTAAGCGCCCGGTCATCGAGGCGGAGAAGGCTTCCTGGCGGCACCCCGAGGTGGACGTGCTCGGCGAGATGAAGCGTCGGATCGAGCCGTTGCTCGACGAGTCGATCTACCTGGCCAAGGGTGTGGGCGGCCCGGTCCGCTTCGACCTGGTCGGCTACGACGGCGAGAGCGTCGAGTCGATCGTGGTGGACTTCCCCGGCAAGGAGGTGCGGCCGTACGCGGACGAGAAGGTCCGCTACCGCTTCCGGATGGAGCGGTCGCTGGTCGAGCACCTGCTCTTCATCGACGAGGTGGACTGGGTCAACTCGCTCTTCCTGTCCTGCCGGTTCTCGGCGGCCCGGATCGGCCAGTACAACGAGTTCGTCTACGCGTTCTTCAAGTGCCTCTCCGAGGAGCGGCTCCAGTACGCCGAGGGCTGGTACGACGAGCACGAGCGCAGCACCGACGCCGAGGACATCACGTTGGGCGACTGGGTGGTGCAGCGGCGCTGCCCGCACCTGAAGGCGGACCTGACCCGCTTCGGCATCGTCGACGGTGACCAGCTCACCTGCCAGCTCCACGGCTGGCGTTTCGACCTGCCCAGCGGCCGCTGCCTGACCAGCGTCGGCCACAAGGTGCGAGCCCACCGGGTGGACGCGGAAACCCCCGCCCCCGCCGGCGAAGCAGTGATCTGACCCCACCCCACCCCCACCCCACCCCACCCCGCCGATCTTGCGTTTTCGGTAGGAGTAAAGCGGGTCAATCACCCCATAACGGCGACAGAAAGTGCAAGATCGGCGGGGGAGGCCCCTGCGGGCCCGCGAGGGCGTGCAGGGGCCGGCCGTGCGGGGGGAGAAAGTGCGGGCGGCACCGAGGGGCGGGGCGGGAGTGGCGGAGGGCGCGCGGGAGAGCGCATACCGGTACGGGCGCGGCCGGGAGAAGGTCCGGGACGCTGGCCGGGTGGAGACGTTCAGCGACGGCGTCTTCGGGGTCGTGCTGACGGTGATGGCCGTCGAACTGCTCCAGACCGGTCCGGCCAGGGAGAGCGGGCGAGAGCTTCCGGACGCCCTGGCCCACGCCTGGCCCTCCTACCTGGCGTACGTGATCACCTTCGCGATCGCCGGGCAGGTGTGGCTCGCCCACCACAACCTGTGGCGATACGTGGCCCGGGTCGACCAGATGCTGCTGGTCTTCAACCTGCTCGTGCTGCTGTTCATCGCCACGATCCCGTTCACCGCCGATCTGCTGTCGGACAATCTGCGCGGCAGTCCGACCGAGCAGCGGCTGACCGCCGCCCTCTACGTCGGCACCGTGCTCGGTGAGGCGATCTCCGTCAACCTGAGCTGGTGGTGGGCGCGTCGGCGCGGACTCCTGCACCCCGACCTGGACCCCCGGCTGGCCCGGACCATCGCACGGCGGATAGCGCTGAAGCCCCTGTTCTACCTGGTCGCGTTCGCCATCGTCTTCGTCGACCCCATCCTCAGCCTGTGCGCGTACCTGCTGCTCGTCGGCTTCTATCTGATCGGAGGGCCGGGCGACCTGCGGCCCTCCGACCACCCAGGGCGGGGCCGGTCAGCGACGTAGGGCTTGGTTCACAAGAACTGGCCGGCCTGCGGCGGGCCCGGCCGCCGGATCGCCGCCCGGACTCCGCCTCGGCTCGACCGCCCTTATGAAACAAGCCCCAGGTCGCCGAGGATGCGGCGGGCGGCGTTGTGGCCGGCCGCGCCGATGACGCTGCCGGCCGGGTGGCAGCCGGCGCTGCCGGCGTACACCCCGTCGATGCCGGTGGCGTAGGGCATCCGGTCGGTGAACGAGACGGTGTTGTCGACGTGGTGGATGTGGCCGCCGGTGATGCCGAAGTGCGCCTCGATGCCGGGCGGTGGCAGCGGCACCGCGTCGGCGATCAGGTCGACGGTTCCGGGGGCGTACCGCTCGACGATCCCGATGAGCCTGTCGACGTAGCCGGGCAGCGCCGCGTCCCAGGTGGTGCCGGCCAACTCGTAGGGGACGGACTGGACGAACAGCGCCGACGAGTGGTGCCCGGCGGCGTCGGAGAGCGACGGGTCGACGGTGGTGTGCAGGTACCACTCGATGGTGGGCTCCGCCGGCAGCAACCCGGCCTGCACGTCCGCCCACATCGCCCGCAGCGCGGTCATCGGCGAGGTCGCCTCGCCGCCGACGAGCGACGCCGACCCGGGCAGCAGGTGGATTGTCGAGCCGAACGGGCTCGGCGACCCGTCCGGCAGGCAGGAGAACCGGGGCAGCCCGCTGAGCGCCAGGTTGAGCTTGAGCGTGGTGCCGGGCCGGCGGACCGCCGCCATCCGTTCGCCGAGTCGCGCCGGGAGCGCGCCGTCGGGCAGCAGGTCCATCAGGGTGTACGGGTCACACGCGCCGAGCACCACCCGGGCGCTGACCTCTCGACCGTCGGCCAGCACCACTCCGTTGGCCGCGCCGCCGTCCACCGTCACCGCGCGCACCGGCGTACCGGTGCGGATCGTCGCCCCGGCGGCGCGGGCGGCGTCGGCGAACGTCCGGGAGACGGTGCCCATCCCGCCCTCGGCGATCATCCAGGTGCCGCCGGATCCGGGCAGCCGGCACATGTTGTGCACGAGGAAGTTGTGGCCGGTGCCGGGGTCGTCCGGGCCGGCGTTGAGCCCGGACAGGCCGTCGGTGACCGCGTACATGCTGACCAGCAGTTCGGAGCGGAACTCGAAGCGGGCCAGGTAGTCGGCGACGGAGCCCCGCACGAGGTCGACGAAGACCTGACGCAGCTCCGGGCGGACGTGCCGTTCGGCGGTCTCCTCGACGGTCAGCGGCTCGGCCAGCCAGGCCGGGGCGAGGTCTTCCCGCAGCGCGGCCAGCTCGGCCTGCATGGCGTCGTCGGCGGCCACGTCGGCGGGGGAGAAGAACTCGGCGAGCTGTGCCCGGGTGGCGGCGGTGTCACTGCCGAAGAGCAGGTACGGCGAGCCGAGGCCACCGGGAGTGGGGAGGAAGTAGTGCGGGTCCCGACGCAGCACCGGGATCCGGACGTCGAGCGTGGCGAGCAGCTCCGGGGGCATCAACCCGAGCAGGTACGAGCCGGTGGAGTGGCGCAGCCCGGGCACCTTCGGGAACGGATTCTCGGTGCGGGTGGCGCCGCCGATGACGGTGGCGGCCTCCAGGACGAGCACGTCCAGCCCGGCGCGGGCCAGCAGGATCGCGGAGACCAGACCGTTGTGCCCGGCACCGACGATGACCACGTCCGCGCGAACCGGAACTTCACTGCTCATACCACCGCACCCTAGCCCGCCCCCCACCCCCAACCCACCCCCAACCCACCCCCACCCCCACCCCCACCCCCACCCTGGTCCTCGGTGATCAAGAGGTTTGCGTCAAAAATCGGCCTGTCGGTGACGGAAACCTCTTGATCAACCCGGTGGGCGGCGGGTAGTGCGCCAGTTGGAGAGGGCCAGGGTGGCGGAGTAGCCGGCCAGGACGATCACGTGGAACAGGTAGAGCCAGAGGAGGACGGCCACGCCGGCACCGATGTCGTCGAAGCCGCCGAAGGGCACTCCGAGGTCCAGTGGGAGCGAGGCGAAGAGCACGAAGCCGTGCAGGAAGCCGGAGAGGTTCGCCGCGGTGAACGACCCGATCCCGAGGGTGGAGAGCCAGTCCGGTGAGGCGGGCCCGACGACCCGGAACACCCACACCAGCACCGGCGTGAGCACCAGCCAGACCGCGAGGAACGACAGCACCACGCCGAGCACACCCAACCAACCGCCCTGGCGTACGAGGCGGGTGGTGAGGGGGAGCGCCAACAGGATGGACAGCAGCAGCGCGGGGGCCGGCGCGAGCAGCGGCAGCAGCAGGAGCCGGCCTCGCCAGCCGACCAGGTGCTCGTCGGTGCGGGGCGCGGCCACCGAGACGAACGCCCGGCGCAGGCCCTCGCCGTACAGCGAGGCGGGCAGCAGGGAGGCCAGCGCCAGCAGCGGGGTCAACCCCACCCCGGCCTCGACGAGCGCCTCGACCGCCCGGGGCGCGCCGATCGCGGTGGGCAGGGCTTCCACGGCGTACGAGGTGAGCCGGCGGACCCGGTCTGCCCCGGCGACGAGTGCGGTGAGCCAGATGGCCAGCAGGGCGACGGGCACCACGGCGATCGCCCCGTAGAAGGTGATCGCGGCGGCGTGCAGCGACAGGTCCCGTCCGCGCACCGGTCGGAACGCGGCGCTGATGATCCGTCTGGTGCGCTGCCATCCGTTGCCCATCGCGTCCTCCTTCCCTGTCGTCGGGGCCGTCACTCCTTAAGATCGCCGGTCATGACTGTTCTCACCACCGAACGCCTCATCCTGCGCGATTGGACCGACGAGCCGGCCGACCTCGCCCGGATCTACGACATCTACTCCCGCCCGGAGATCACCCGTTGGCTTGCCGTGTCGCCGGGTATGCCGATGACCGACCCGGCTCAGGCCGTGGAGCGGCTGCGGTTCTGGCAGGAGCGGCACGCCAACGACCAGGGTCGGTACGGCACCTGGGCGGTCGAGGTCCGGGAGACCTGTCAGGTGGTCGGTACGGCGCTGCTCAAGCCGCTGCCGGGGCTCGATGAGGCGGTGCGTACCGAGGACATCGAGACGGGCTGGCACCTGCACCCGGATTCGTGGGGTCACGGCTACGCCACCGAGGCCGCCCGCGCGCTGCTGGCCCGGGAGTTCGCCACCGGCACCCGGGAGATCTACGCGGTGGTGTCGCCGGGCAACGAGCCGTCGATGGCTGTCGCTCGGCGGCTGGGCATGGTCCACGTGGGTCAGCGCACCGACTGGTACGGCGGGGAACTGCTGGAGACCTTCGTGCTTGCGGCACCAGATGCCTGATCGTTCCCACACGACCTGACACAAGATCCGCGCAACTTCGGGGAAGGTGCTGCCTCCAGTCGTCGGGAGGCAGCACCTTCCCGAAATTGTGAGCGGATCGGGCCGAGGCGACGGGCCCCGGGGCAGACAAGTCCGTCAATAGTCACGGTGATCGAAGTGTTGACGCTCTGGTAGCACGTCAGTAACCTTTGGGCCAAAGTAATGCAAGATTTCGACAAAGCTATGCACGGTTCCGTGCATGTGTTCGGAAAGATTCAACGGGTCTCCAGGGGAGGCCCGTTGATGGTCGTACCCGTCAGGTGTTCCAGGCCGATGCGGTGCCCCCGCGCCGCTCGCGCCACCCGTCTCTCTCGACACCGGCCCTCGCACGTCGGCCGGCGCTGCACCGCCGCACCCCCACCCCGTGGTCACGCCACCGCGGCAACCGTCCCCCGACGACAAGGACAGTGATGAGACGAACGAATCTGTTCAGGACGGTGGCGGCCACCGCCGCCGCCGCGCTGATCGCCACGGCCGGGGCGACCGCCGTCGCGAACCCGGCCGCCGCCGCCCGCCCCGCCGAACCGGCCGCCGCGCCGAGCGCCTTCGCACCGGCGGCCACGAACCTCGCCCAGGGCCGTCCGACCCAGGAGAGCGGCCACGCCGACGTCTACGACTCGTCGAAGGTCGTCGACGGCAACGCGGGCAGCTACTGGGAGAGCGTCAACAACGCGTTCCCGCAGTGGGTGCAGGTCGACCTCGGCTCGTCGCAGAGCGTCAACCAGGTCGTCCTGAAGCTGCCGACCTCTGGTTGGGGGACGCGGACGCAGACGTTGAGCGTGCGGGGCAGCACCAACGGCTCGTCGTTCACCGATCTGGTCGGGTCGCAGACGTACACCTTCAACCCGGCGAGCGGCAGCACCGCCACCATCAACTTCAGTGCGACCTCGACCCGCTACGTCCGGATCACCATCACCGCCAACAGCGGCTGGCCGGCCGGGCAGCTCTCCGAGCTGGAGGTGTACGGCAACGGGGGCACCACCCCGGACACCACCGCGCCGAGCGCCCCGGCCAACCTCTCGTACACCCAGTCGGGCAGCACCATCAGCCTCAACTGGGTCGCGTCGACCGACAACGCGGGCGGCAGCGGCGTCGCCGGCTACGACGTCTACCGCAACGGCGCGTTCCTCCAGTCCATCGGCAACGTGACCACCTTCAACGACACGCAGCCGGCCACGGCGACGGTGTCGTACCACGTCCGGGCCCGCGACGCCGCAGGCAACGTCTCCGGCAACAGCAACACGGTGACCCGTACCGGCAGTGGTGACACCACCGCGCCGAGCACCCCGGGGACGCTGTCGCAGAGCACGTCGGGCAGCACGATCACGCTGAACTGGGGTGCCTCCACCGACTCCGGTGGCAGTGGCCTTGCCGGTTACAACGTCTACCGGGGCGGCAGCCTGATCGCCACGCTCGGCACCGTCCTCACCTACCAGGACACCCAGCCGGCCACGGCGACCGTGTCCTACTACGTCCGCGCCCGCGACGGTGCCGGCAACCTCTCCGGCAACAGCAACACCGTCACCCGGACCGGCAGCAACCCGCCCGCCTGCACCAACGTGGCGCAGGGCAAGAGCATGACGGCGAGCGGCTCCACCTTCACCTTCACCCCGGACAAGGCGAACGACGGGCAGCTCGGCACCTACTGGGAGGGCGCGGCCAGTTACCCGCAGAACCTGACCGTGGCGCTCGGCGCGAACCACTCGATCTCCGGTGTCACCATCAGGCTCAACCCGGATTCGTCGTGGGGCACGCGTACCCAGACCATCCAGGTCCTCGGTCGCGACCAGGCGTCGTCGACGTACACCAGTCTGGTGTCGGCGGCGGCCTACCAGTTCGTCCAGGGCAGCAACCTGGTGACCATCGGAGTCAGCGCTACCACGGCGGACGTGCAGTTGCGGTTCACCGGCAACACCGGCGCACCGTCCGGGCAGGTCGCGGAGCTTGAGGTGTGCGGCACGCCGGCGCCCAACCCGGACCTGGTGGTCAGCTCGGTGACCTGGTCGCCGTCGTCGCCCAGCGAGGCCAGCGCGGTCACCCTGTCGGCGGTGGTGCAGAACATCGGATCCGCGGCCGCAGGGGCCACCTCAGTCAACTTCAGCCTGGCCGGCGCGGTCGTCGGCAGCGCCTCGGTGGGTGCGCTCGCCGCGGGTGCCTCGACCACGGTCTCGTTCAACGCCGGCACCCGGCCGATGGGCAGCTACGCCGTCTCGGCGGTGGTCGACCCGGCGAACACGATCGTCGAGCAGAACAACGGCAACAACAGCTTCACCGCGGCGTCGCCTCTCGTGGTGGCGCAGGCCCCGGGGCCGGACCTCCAGGTGCTCAGCATCGCCTCGAACCCGTCGAACCCGGCGGTCGGGGCATCGGTCACCTTCACCGTGGCGGTCCGCAACCGGGGTACCACCGCGACCGGCGCGACCACTGTCACCCGGCTGGTGGCGGGCAGCACCACGCTCAACACCAACACCGCCTCGATCGCGGCCGGCGCGACGGTCACCGTGGCCGTCAGCGGTAGCTGGACCGCCACCAGCGGCGGCGCCACCCTCACCGCCACCGCCGACGCCACGAACGTGGTCGCCGAGACCAACGAGACCAACAACGCGTTCAGCCAGTCGATCGTGGTCGGCCGGGGGGCCGCCGTCCCGTACGTCTCGTACGAGGCGGAGGCCGGTCGTTACTCCGGCACGCTGCTGGAGACCGACCCGCTGCGGACCTTCGGGCACACCAACTTCGCCAGCGAGTCCTCGGGGCGCAAGTCGGTACGGCTCACCAGCACCGGCCAGTTCGTCGAGTTCACCTCGGCCAACCAGGCCAACTCCATCGTGGTGCGCAACTCCATCCCGGACGCGCCAGGTGGCGGCGGCATCGAGGCGACCATCAGCCTCTACGTCAACGACGTCTTCTCCCGGAAGTTGACCCTGTCGTCCAAGCACAGCTGGCTCTACGGCAACACCGACGGGCCGGAGGCGCTGACCAACACCCCGCAGGCCGACGCCCGACGGCTCTTCGACGAGTCGAACGCACTGCTGGCGCAGTCGTACCCGGCCGGCACCCGCTTCAAGTTGCAACGCGACTCGGGTGACACCGCCTCGTTCTACGTCATCGACATGATCGACCTGGAGCAGGTGGCGGGGCCGGCGAGCCAGCCGGCCGGCTGCACCTCGATCACGTCGTACGGCGCGGTTCCGAACGACGGGCTCGACGACACCGCCGCGATCCAGCGGGCGGTGACCGACGACCAGAACGGCGTCATCAGCTGCGTCTGGATCCCGGCCGGGCAGTGGCGGCAGGAGCAGAAGATCCTGACCGACGACCCGCTGAACCGGGGCATGCACAACCAGGTCGGCATCAGCAACGTCACCATCAGGGGTGCCGGCATGTGGCACTCGCAGCTCTACACGCTGACCGAGCCGCAGAACGTGGTGGGCGGCATCAACCACCCGCACGAGGGCAACTTCGGCTTCGACATCGACAAGAACACCCAGATCTCCGACATCGCCATCTTCGGCTCCGGCCGGATCCGGGGCGGTGACGGCAACGCCGAGGGTGGCGTCGGTCTGAACGGTCGCTTCGGCACCGGCACGAAGATCAGCAACGTCTGGATCGAGCACGCCAACGTGGGGGTCTGGGTCGGTCGCGACTACGACAACATCCCCGACCTGTGGGGCCCGGCCGACGGGCTGGACTTCAGCGGCATGCGGATCCGCAACACGTACGCCGACGGCATCAACTTCAGCAACGGCACGCGCAACTCGCGGGTGTTCAACTCGTCGTTCCGCACCACCGGCGACGACGCGCTCGCGGTCTGGGCCAACCCGTACGTCAAGGACCGCAGCGTCGACATCGCCCACGACAACCACTTCGTCAACAACACCATCCAGTTGCCCTGGCGGGCCAACGGCATCGCCATCTACGGCGGCTACGACAACTCGATCCAGAACAACCTGATCTACGACACCGCCAACTACCCGGGCATCATGCTGGCGACCGACCACGACCCGCTGCCGTTCTCCGGCACGACGTTGATCGCCAACAACGGGCTCTACCGCACCGGCGGCGCGTTCTGGAACGAGGACCAGGAGTTCGGTGCCATCACGATCTTCCCGGCCACCCGGGACATCGTCGGCGTCACCATCCGGGACACCGACATCATCGACTCCACGTTCGACGGCATCCAGTTCAAGAACGGTGGAGGCAACATACCGAACCTCGCCATCACCAACGTGCGGATCGACAAGTCCAACAACGGTGCCGGCATCCTCGCGATGAGCGGCGCACGCGGCAACGCCAACCTGACGAACGTGACGATCACCAACTCGGCCGACGGCAACATCGTCGTTCAGCCCGGCTCGCAGTTCGTCATCAACGGCGGCTAGTCCGTCAGTTTTGGTGAAGTCGGGGTGTCCGCAGGCTGCGGACACCCCGACTTCCATGAAGCCGAGTCGATCGACGCAGCGCAGGGTCCGTCATGGGCGTCGGGGCGCCGGCAGCGGCCGGCACCGTCGAGCCTGGCGTCACAGAACACGCGGGTACGCAGATGCTGCGCATCCTCCTCGCTGAGCGTGGTCTCGCCGAAGTCGACGACGGCGAGGTGACCGAGCGAGTCGCACAGCGCCACGGCCAGCGCGGTGACCTCGTCGAGGCTGGTCAGCGTGGTCGGCAAGTGGATGATCCACCGTGGCGCGGTCATCGCGTCCACCGTCCGGGCCACACCGTCCGGGCCGCGCTTCGCCGCCGATCCGGACAGGGCCAGCGCAGTCCACAGGTGCAGTATCGACCCCACCGTGCCCAGTTACGGCGATGCCGTGGTGTCAGCGGCACCGACCCGGCCTGTCTGCCCATCACATCCACCCTCCTCGTGCCTGTTCACACTCTGGTGTGGACGCGACTACCGTCGGAAGGTGGTGAGCGCCCTCAGCGCCGGGTGTGCCGACCCGCCGAGACGCGGTGATGGCCGGTGGTGACCAGTGGGCGAGTTGTGGTGGAGGTGTGATGGGCAACGGCCCGGTGTCGACGCTGGAGTTCCTGGGGGCGGAGCTGCGACGGGCTCGCCGGGAGCGCGGGCTGAGTCAGGAGGAGTTGGCGCAGCGCGTCAGCTACTCGTCGTCCCTGGTGGGGATGGTGGAGATCGGTCACCGCACTCCCTCCCAGGACTTCATCGCCCGGGTCGACGGGATATTGGAGGCCGGTGGGCTGTTCGAGCGGCTGCTCACCCTGGTCCGGGCCGATGCCGCTCCGCCCTGGTTCAGAGAGTGGATCACCGTCGAACGGGAGGCCACCATGATCCGCTGGTTCGAGCCGTCCCTGATCCCCGGCCTTCTACAGACCGAGGCGTACGCCCGGGCGGTGCTTCGCGGCGGCGGCATGCTGCGGGAGCCGGAGGTTGAGCAACGGCTCGGCTCACGCATGGACCGGCAGTCGGTGCTGAGCCGGGAGCACCCGCCGGAGTTCGTGGCGGTGATCGACGAGGCGGTGCTGCGGCGGGCGATCGGCGCACCGGCCGTGATGGTGGCGCAGTTCGAGCACCTGCTCCAGATCACCGAGCAGCCCCACGTGGACCTCTACGTCGTGCCGGCCGAGGCGGGCATGCACGCCGGGTTGGCCGGCCCGTTCATCCTGGCCCGCACACCGGACAGCGGTGAGGTCGCGCACCTCGACACCGCCGTACGCGCGCACGTCACCGACCGCCCGGAGGACGTTGATAACCTTCGGCGCAGATGGGAGAGCCTGCGGGGTGAGGCGTTGCCCCGGCGGGCCTCACGGGATCTCGTACGGGAGCTGGCGAAGTCATGGACCTGACCGGTGCGGTGTGGCGCACGTCCACCCGTAGCGACAATGGCGGCGCTACCTGCGTCGAGGTGGCCACCAATCTGCCGCACCTGGTCGGCGTGCGTGACAGCACTGACCGGCGCGGGCCGGTGCTGGCCTTCGCCCCCTCGGCCTGGACCGCCTTCATCGAGTTCACGGTGGTCAGCCAACCCACGCGATGACCGCTCTACGGCTGATTGCTGGCGGACTCGGTGTGCGATGCCGCGCTGCGTGGGCTGCGGTGGCTAGGCTGACCTGAGCACGATGGTCCGCTGAGGGGGTGAGCCCGGATGGCCCAGGCAGCGTTCGCGCCGGAACCGGCGCCGCAGCACACCGAGCCGTCGTTCGACGTGCTGCGGTGGCACGACGAGCCGTGGACCGCGCAGCTCGCCCTCGACCTGTTGCCGGAGACCAACGGCCCCAAGGTTGAGGTCCTGAGCGGAAGCGTGATCGTGACACCACATGCCGGATACGACCACCAGGACGCGGAGCTGGACCTCGCGTTCCACCTCAAGCAGGCAGCCCGCCGGGCCAAACTGTGGCTTTACCTTGAGACGAACATCGTCTCGGGCCAGGACCTGTTCATCCCGGACATCGTCATCCTCGACGCTCCGGGCGGCGGTCGAACGACCATGGACATCGACCACGCCGTGCTTCTCGGGGAGATCGTCTCTCCCGGAAACCGGCGCAAGGACATCATCGACCGCCCGCGTGAGTACGCCGCCGTCGGCGTGCCGTTCTTCCTGCGCGTCGACCTGCGCAACCGGGTCCCCACTATCGCGTTGTACGAGCTGATCGAGGGGGAGTACCGGCCGGTGGCCGCTGCGGCTGCCGGAACACGGTTCGTCATGCGAGAGCCGTTCGAGTTCTCCATCGATCCGGCCGACCTGCTGGGCGAGGAGGCGGCACCGACCGGGCCGGGGCCCGGGTCGGCCGACGACGAGGCTTGATCAACACGGTTTCCTGGAAATCGGGCTGTCCGGTTGCCGGGGATGCCGCGACTTCCTTGAACCCGAGTCGATCAAGGTCCGGCATCGGCAGCGCCGGGGAGGGCTGAGGCTCCCAGTGGGCGTGCAGCGGCGGTGGGGGAGAATGGTCTCGTGACTTCCCCCCGCGATCTCGTTCTGCTCGGGTCCACCGGTTCGATCGGTACGCAGGCCATCGACATCGTGCGGCGCAACCCGGACAGGTTCCGGGTGGTGGCCGTGGGTGCGGGCGGCGGCAACGTCGAGCTGCTCGCCACACAGGCCCTCGAACTGGGCGTCGAGGCGGTCGGGGTGGCGAAGGCGTCCGCCGCCCAGGATCTGCAACTCGCGTTCTACGCCGAGGCGAGCCGGCGAGGGTGGGCCACCGGCGACTTCAAGCTTCCGAAGATCGTGGCCGGCCCGGACGCGATGACCGAGCTGGCCGAGTGGCCGTGCGACATCGTGCTCAACGGGGTGGTCGGCTCGCTGGGCCTCGCTCCTACGCTCGCCGCTCTGCGCGGTGGTCGTACTCTCGCGTTGGCCAACAAGGAGTCGCTCGTGGCCGGCGGCCCGCTGGTCAAGGCCGCGGTGACGCGGCCGGGGCAGATCGTGCCTGTCGACTCGGAGCACTCGGCGCTGGCCCAGTGTCTGCGCTCCGGGACGCGGGGTGAGGTGCGTCGGCTGATCGTCACGGCCAGCGGCGGCCCGTTCCGGGGTCGGCGGCGCGACGAGTTGACGCAGGTCACACCCGAGCAGGCCCTGGCGCACCCGACCTGGAACATGGGGCCGGTCGTCACGATCAACTCGGCGACCATGGTCAACAAGGCGCTCGAGGTGATCGAGGCACACGAGCTGTTCGACGTGCCCTACGCCGACATCACCGTGATGGTGCACCCGCAGTCGGTGATCCACTCGATGGTCGAGTTCGTCGACGGGTCGACGATCGCCCAGGCCAGCCCACCGGACATGCGACTGCCGATCGCGCTGGGCATTGGCTGGCCGGACCGGGTCCCCGAGGCGGCGACCGCTGTCGACTGGACGGCCGCGCACACCTGGGAGTTCGCGCCGCTCGACGACCGGGCGTTCCCGGCCGTGGCGCTGGCCAAGGCCGCCGGGGAGGCCGGCCGCAGCCGCCCGGCGATCTACAACGCGGCGAACGAGGAGTGCGTCGAGGCGTTCGTGGCGGGCCGGCTGCCGTTCCTCGGCATCGTCGACACCCTCGAACGGGTGTTGGAGGAGGCTCCGGACTTCGGCGAACCGGGTACCGTCGAGGACGTGCTCGCGGCCGAGTCGTGGGCGCGCGCGCACGCGCAGGAGATCATCGCGGGTTCGGTGGAAGGAGCTTGATGTCTAACCTGCTCGGGGTGGTCCTCTTCGCCCTGGCCATCCTCATCTCGGTCAGCCTGCACGAGGCGGGTCACATGCTGACCGCCAAGGCGTTCGGGATGAAGGTCACGAAGTACTTCGTCGGGTTCGGCCCCACCATCTGGTCGTTCAAGCGGGGCGAGACCGAGTACGGACTCAAGGGCATCCCCCTCGGTGGCTTCTGCAAGATCGTCGGGATGACGCCGCACGACGACGATGTCGACCCCGCCGACGAGCCGCGCGCGATGTGGCGCTTCCCGGTGTGGAAGCGCACGATCGTCATGTCCGCCGGCTCCATCACCCACTTCGCGCTGGCGCTCGTCGCCATCTGGCTGGCGGCCGTCACCCTCGGCCTGCCCAATCCGAAGTTCCCCACGAACGACGCGGAGGTCCGGCAGGAGCCGGCGGTGATCGCGCTCTCCGACTGCGTGATGCCCAAGCTGGAGCAGCGCGCCTGCGCCCCGGGTGACCCGGCCAGCCCGGCGGCCCAGGCCCAACTGCGTGACGGCGACCGGATCACCTCCCTCAACGGCAAGCCGGTCAACAACTACGGTGAGATGCTCGCCGGCCTGCGCGCGCTGAAGCCGGGCGAGACCGCGAAGATCGGGTACGTCCGCGACGGGCAGCCCGCCGAGACCAGCACCGTGCTGGCGCAGACGGAGCGTCCGCCGCTGGACAACCCGAAGGGCACCGTCGGCCCGGTCGCCGCGCTCGGCGTCGGGCTCACCATCACCACCCCGAACCGGGTGGTGTACGGGCCGGTCGCCGCGTTCGGCGCCACCGGCGACTTCACCCGCGAGCTGGCCGTCGGCACCGTCCAGGCGTTGCAGCGGCTGCCGCAGAAGGTCCCCGCCCTGTGGACCGCCATCACCGGCGGCGAACGTGACGTGGACACCCCGATCAGCGTGGTCGGGGCCAGCCGGCTCGGTGGCGAGGCGTTCGCCAACAAGGCCTGGCTGATGTTCGTGATGCTGTTCATCTCGCTGAACTTCTTCATCGGCGTGTTCAACCTGCTCCCGCTACTGCCCCTTGATGGCGGTCACATCGCCATCGCCTGGTTCGAGCGGGCCCGCTCCTGGCTCTACGCGCGGATCGGTCGGGCCGACCCGGGTCGGGTGGACTATCTCAAGCTGATGCCCTTCACGTACGCGGTGATCCTGATCGGTGGCGTGTTCACGCTGCTGACCATCACCGCGGACGTCGTCAACCCGATCACGCTCTTCCCAAGGTGAGTGCCTGAAGTGACAGCTATCAGTCTCGGTATGCCCGCTGTGCCGCCTCCGCCGCTTGCTCCTCGTCGGGTGAGTCGTCAGATCATGGTTGGTTCGGTGCCGGTGGGTGGTGGTGCGCCGGTGTCGGTGCAGTCGATGACCACGACGCTGACGTCGGATGTGAATGCGACTCTTCAGCAGATCGCGGAGTTGACGGCGTCGGGTTGTCAGATCGTGCGGGTGGCGGTGCCGTCGCAGGATGATGTGGAGGCGTTGCCGGCGATTGCGAGGAAGTCGCAGATCCCGGTGATCGCTGACATTCATTTCCAGCCGAAGTATGTCTTCGCGGCGATCGATGCGGGTTGTGCGGCGGTGCGGGTGAACCCGGGCAACATTCGGCAGTTCGATGACAA